>JAJZLX010000168.1 GCA_021850555.1 Pseudomonadota bacterium
TGCGCCCCCATGGCGCTCGGCGTACCACGCGTTTCGACCGACGCTCTGAGGGACCTGCACCGATTACTCCTCGTGCGCGGATTTCGGCGAAGCTCCTGCGGTGACTCCCCCGTCGCCCAGGAGAACTGTGTCCTTCCGGCAGGGATGCGTGACCAGCGGCGGTGGAGGTTGGTAGCGTTGGGCCGCGCCCATTCCGGGCGACGGGAGCAACGCATGAGCAGAACCGAGAGCGATCAGCCGGCGGATTTGGGCCGGCTACGAGAACGGCTGGATGAGTACCGGCGAGGCGGCAGTCGCGGTAAGGCGCTGCCGGGATGGGTGTGGGCGGCCGCGGGGAGGCTAGCGCAGCGGCATGGGGCGCACCGGACGGCAGGAGCGCTGGGCTTGGAGTACAACAAGCTCAAGCGCGCCAGCAGTGAGGGAGCAGCGGCGAGCGGAGACGGCCGGCGGCGCGCTGCGGGAGCGATGAAGTTCCTCGATCTGACCCCGGCGTTGCCTCTTGCCGGGGCAACGTGCCGGGTGCGTCTTGCGGGCCCGGCCGGGCAGCATCTTGAGCTCGAGATGGATCCCGGGGCCGCCAAGGAGATGGTGCTCGAGTTGTGTCGCGAGGGCTGGGGAGCGCAGTCGTGATCCAGATCACTCCGCAGATGCGGGTGCTGGTGGCGATCGAGCCGGTCGATTTTCGCAGGGGGATCGACGGGTTGAGTCAGGTATGCCGCGCGGTGCTATCGGAGAGCCCCCTCGATGGCACGATGTTCGTGTTCCGTTCCCGCTCGGCGAAGGCGATAAAACTCCTGGTTTACGACGGCCAGGGATTTTGGCTGGCAACGAAGCGCATGTCGGCCGGCCGCTTCCGGTACTGGCCCACGGCCACCGATGCGCTGAGCCGGCGCCTTGCGGCGCACGAGTTCACCGCGCTGATCTGGGGAGGCGATCCGCAGCGCGCCCAGGCGGCCCCGATGTGGCGGAGCATCGGGTTCGATGCGCCCGGCAGAGAGGCCCCTCGAGCCTGATCGGCTACGCTGGCGGGCCTCGCGAGAGGCTCGCCAGGGCCGCCTGGTAATTCCACGGCAGCCACTGCCCGGGCCGCTCGGCCGCATCGCTCGCATGGCGCGCGAGCGCCACCAGGTAATCGAACACATCGACGCCTGCGAGCTCGGCGGTGTGGATCAGGCTCATGAAGACGTCCCCGACCCGCGCGCCGTTCAAGGTCTTGTAGAAGAGACTGTTCTTTCTGTGAAGGATCGCCTTCTTCAGCACCCGCTCACACACGTTGTTATCGAGCGGTGCCCCTGCCACACGCAAAAAGAGCGTCAATGCGCTCCAGTGCTTTGTCATGTACTGGATCGCCTGCCCCAGGGTCGAGTTCGGCTCGACGCGCCGCTCGGCGAACTGCTCCTGCGCGCATTGCCTCACCCGAAACCTTACCTTTGCGCGCAATTGCCTCACCTGAAATGTCACTATCGCGGCTCTCTGTCAGGAGCCGACGATGGATACCACCCAGCTTACCCATCCCGCACGAGCCGAACTGGCGCGTTCGTTGCGCCGGCGATATCAGGCGGCTACGAGCCGCGCAAAGAAGCAGATCTTGGCCGAGTTCATCGCCGTCACCGGGTATCACCCGAAGTACGCGATTCACGTGCTCAATGCACCTGAGCCTGCCGACCCAGGACCTCGAGGGCGTGTTCGGCCGTCACTGTACGATGAGGCGGCGAAGCAGGCGCTGATCATTCTGTGGGAGGCCTCCGACCGTGTCTGCGGTAAGCGGCTGAAACCGCTGCTGAAAATCCTACTGCCGGCACTGGAGAGACACGGCCACCTGAAGCTCGAGGAGGAGCTCCGAGGCAAGTTGCTGGCGATGAGCGCCGCAACGATCGACCGGCTGCTGCGCGCGCCGCGACGGGCGGCACACGGGAAACCGCCGCGTCGAGCAGTCCCGGCGATCCGGCGTCGTGTGCCGGTGCGTACTTTTGCCGATTGGCACGACCCCCCGCCCGGTAGCATGGAAATGGATCTGGTCGCCCATTGTGGCGAATCGACCCGCGGCAGCTACATCCATGGTCTGGTCCTTACGGACATTGCAAGCGGATGGACGGAGTCCGCTCCCCTCGTCGTACGCGAACGAACCTTGCTGGTGGAGACCCTGGATCGCATTCGGCTCGGTCTGCCTTTCTCGCTAAGAGCGCTCGATGTCGACAATGGCAGCGAATTCATCAACGAGACGATGATCGAGTACTGCGTTCGTCATGGCATCGAGCTTACACGCTCGCGACCCTACCGGAAGAACGACCAGGCGTGGATCGAGCAGAAAAACGGGGCTGTCGTGCGCAAGCTCCTCGGCTACCGCCGCTTCGAAGGCATCGCCGCCGCCCAGGTGTTCGCGCGGCTATACGGAACGTCACGCCTGTTCGTCAACTTCTTCCAGCCATCATTCAAGCTCACCGAGAAACACCGCGAAGGCGCGCACGTCACGAAACGATACTTCCCACCCGAGACTCCCTGCGAACGTCTCTTGCAAGCCCCAACGATACCCGAGCCAACCAAGGGCAAATTGCGCGAAGTCGCGACCAGCCTTGACCCACTGCAACTGCTCGAAGAAATACACGCCTTGCAAAGCCATCTGGTCGCGCTCGCCGATGGTAGCCCACCGGTCGCAGGTACTCCATCCGCGGTGAATCTTGCCGAGTTCCTGTCCAGTCTCTCTGGGGCCTGGAGGGCAGGAGAAGTCCGTCCGACGCATGCCGCGGAGCTACGCCACACGCGGCAGATCCAGACGATTGTCCATCGTGATGGAGGTGTCGACGCGCGACCATCCGATCAACCAAGCACACTGGTCCGTGCGCCTACGCCAGCCCCCGCTCCGTCAGAACTTACCGACAATCGAGTCGGAATGCCGCAGATCGAAGCGCAGTGCGAAAGCCGGCGCGCAGAGTTTGCCAGACGAAACATCCGCAGGCAGCACGCCTTCGCGCTCGTGTGGCCGCTTGTCTGCCGTCGACTAGAGGGACGTCCGAACATGAACGCAACGGAGCTGTTCGATGAGCTACGGGTCCAATACCCTGGACGATGGCATCGAGGTCAGCTTCACGCCTTCGCACAACGAGTGCGACAGTGGCGCGAAGATGCTCGGGCCCGGGGCATCGAAATCGGTTCCCTGCGCTACCGCCCCTCTTCGAAACCGCGCACTCGTCGCCGGCCAGACCCGCTGGCAGCGATTTGGCCGGAAATGCTTCAGCAGCGGGAATCGGACCCGGACCAGACCGCGGGTGAGCTTTTGGCGCGGTTCCAAGCCCGCTATCCGGATCGATACCGCCTTGGCCATCTGCGTACTGTGCAACGGCGGCTCAGGATCTGGCGGCAACAGGCGGTGCAGAGGCTGATTTGCGACATGGAGGGAATGACCGAGGATCTCGGCTATCACGGCAGGTCTGCGCGACCCAAGGCCCAGCCGTGAGCTTCTGCCGGCTTCGCCGCCAGACTGCACTGCGTAGGCACCGAATAGTAAGAACCTGGATGAGGCAAAAGGTAAGAAAATTACGTGAGGCAATACGCGCACGCTCCTGCCGTCCGGTGCACCCCATGCCGCTGCGCTAGCCTCCCCGCGGCCGCCCACACCCATCCCGGCAGCGCCTTACCGCGACTGCCGCCTCGCCGGTACTCATCCAGCCGTTCTCGTA
>JAJZLX010000068.1 GCA_021850555.1 Pseudomonadota bacterium
GCGGGCGCAGCACCGTCCTCTACAGCGCAGTGGGCCCGCTTCCCGCCGGCGCACGCCCATCGGGCGAGGGTCTCGGCCGGCGGATGGGCGAGCTGCTGGCGCGCATCCTGGCGGGCGTGCCGCAGCACCGGCGCGTGCTGCTCGCGGGGGGCGACACTTCGAGCCACGCGGTCGCGCAGCTTGGCCTGTCGGCGCTCACTTGGGCCGGACACCTCGAACCTGGCGCGCCCTTGTGCCGCGCCCATGCCGACGGACACTCCCGTCACGACGGGCTGGAGTTGGTTCTCAAGGGCGGACAAGTGGGGAGCGAGGAATTCTT
The DNA here is from genome assembly GCA_021850555.1 of Pseudomonadota bacterium. The sequence continues at coordinate 320 of JAJZLX010000068.1, forward strand.
CGAGCGCGTCAGGCTGGGCAGGTAGGTCTCCTGTGTCATAGCAAAGAACATCGCACTCGCGGCCCTTGTGGCCGGCCCGCGGCCAGCACCGATCTGAGGTTCCTTGCATTGGTCGACTCACGGCGATCCGAGCCCCGGGGAACCGTTGGTGCCGGAAATATCGTTGGCCCGCGTGCCGCGGGAGTACCGCAGAATTTCCCGTTCACACCAGGCTCGCATTCGCTACTCCAGGGCCGGGGTTCCCGAAAGCCACCCGCCCGTGAAACCAGCGCGCTGCAGGCCCCTGCGGATGACGCCGTTGCGGCGCATCACGCTCCATACCAGACCGCTGCGGTAGTTCTCCAACATCATCAGGATCGGACCCTGATCGATACCCAGATACCGGTTGTCAAACCAGCCGACACCGGGCACGACGCTGCCGGATGCCGGGGTAACATCGGTGTACTGGAAGCTCGGGTTCAGAGCATCGTGAAAGCCGTACTGGCCGAGGGCGTAGTTGCCGTAATCCGCTTGCATCGCCTCTACGGTCGAAATCACGATACCGGGCGCAAAGACAATCGAGCTCAGCGCTGCCGTGGGTGCGACCGTGCCATCGTCATAGGCGCCCCGCAGGCCTGCCCCGCGCATCGAGTAAGCCTCGAAACTGCGTACCTGCCCACCGGGATCCGTGAAACTGAATGCGCCCGGACCGTCACAGGCGGTAAGACCCCACAGATCGGCGCCATACCCGGTCCATCCGTGCGGATTGGCCTCGGCATAAGCCTGCTGTGATTCCGTAGCGCGGCGGCTGTTGATGAAGTAGTCGATGCCTTTGCTCCGCATGTAGGCATCCTGGATGCCGCGAAAGTCGATCCAGGCCTCGGAATACTGCGAGCCAAAGAGCGGCCCGAAACTGAGCTGTTCGCGGCCGTAATAGGTACCCCAGAATTGGGGATAGGTTGCGGTCCACCCGGCCCAGGCGCTCGCCGGCAATGCGTACGTTGGTGATCCGAGCGCCTCGATGTAGAGAATCATCGCTTCGTTGTAGCCCTGCCAATTGTAGGACGAGAATCCTGATTCCGGTGTCCAGTCGAGATTGATCAGCGGATAGTTGCTCTGCGCCATCCATTGCCAGTTGACGCGCCGAAACAGTTCGTCAGCCACGGCCTGGATCTGGTTATCGGTGGTACTGCCGTCATCAAAATAGCCTGCATCAAACAGAACGCCGGCCATCAGCAGCGCATTGTCGACCGACGAGAGACCCGTGGTGGTGCCATAGCGTGCGCCGGTATTCAGGTTGAGGAAATGATAGAAGAGCCCCTGATAGCCGCTGTAACCACTGGCGCCGGTCCCCTGCGGCGCGTCGTATAGAAAACTCAACGTGGTCAGCACGCGTTGTGCGGCTTGCGCACGGGTGACCCAGCCGTTCTGTACGCCGATCGGATATGCGCTGAGCGCGAAGCCGGTCGCGGCAATGCTGGCATAGGGCGAAGGTCCGCCGGCCGTGGAATAGTGATCGGGCGCCAAGCCGTTGCTGGAATTCGTGGTGTCCCAGAAATAGTTGAATGTGTCCTGCTCGATCCGCACGAACGAGGCCGGCAAGGCCGGCCGCACCTGAACCGTCAGCGGCGTATTTGCGGTCTGGCCGTCACTGTATCCCTGGAGTTCGAGCGTGTAGGTGTTCAGCGTCACCGTGGTTGTCGTGCTGAGCGTCACACGCTGCGTTCCCGAAGCCGCGACCGAGCCGGCGTTGGTGCTCACCTGCATGCCGGCGGGCGCATTGGTCAAGCTCAGCGTGACTGGCGCGGATGCCGCTGGATTGACGTTCACGGTAAATGTGGTCGAACCACCCGCCGGCTGTGACAGCACGGCGGGCGTGGCACTGATTTGCAGTGCACCCCCCGCAGCGGCCTGCACCTGCACGGTAAGATCGACCGTACCGGTCAGCCCTCTCTGGCTGCCACTGAGCGCCACCGTATAGGTGCCCGGCGCCGTCGAGGCGGCGGCGGTCAGAATTTCCGTCTGCGTCCCAGATCCCGCACCAGAGTCGGCTGCGGTCGCGACTTGCAGTCCCGCGGGCGCGTTGATCAGGACCACCGTTACCGGACTGTAGGCGGCGGGAGCCGTGCCCAGCGTGAATGTCGCCGACGCTCCGGAGGTGACACTTACGCTGGCAGGCTCAGCGATGAGCGTAAGATTGAGCACACTCGGCCCCACGCTCGGCCCGGACGTTGCGCTGCCACCGCAACCGGCCAGCGTGACTCCCAGCAACAGGATCACCACGCTGCCCGCAACGCGCATCGATGTGGCGAGGAGGCGCATCGCTATTGGCATCGGGCGCACCACGGGAACTGCGGCACAGCATGAGGCCGCCCGGCCGCACCTGCGCCTGAACAAACGCATTCACCACGAGGCCGGTCACTCGCCGCGCGACCCGGCAGCACGATGTCCATGAGTTCGCGAGTGCCGGACGCGTTCCCGAATGCATGGGCGACTGTCCACGCCGCAGCCGACGCCACCGCTGGCCGGCGACCGGGGCGCGTTACCGAAGAGCCATCACCGATATTGCTGCGCGGCTGCGCATCAGCCTTGCAGACGTCTTCCGGTTGCACGGTCAAACGCATACAAGTCTTCTCTACGGAACCACAAACGCAGCTCGTTATCCCGCCGGAGCTCCGGATTCGGTGCAACCCGTGCGATGACGCGCGATCCGTTCCGACTTATCTCCACCTGCCATTCTCCCCCGAAGGATTCGATCCGCTCGAGCCTCCCGGCAATGAACGCATCGGCGCTCGAGCTGGGTTGCAGCAGCAATCGCTCCGGACGAATACCGTAATCAATGCAATGCGCATCCAACCCGGAATTCTCCAACCAATCGCCGTCGAGGAAATTCATCGGGGGCCAGCCCACGAAACCGGCCACGAAGCGATTACTGGGTTCCTTGTAGATGCCATCCGGCGTGTCGATCTGCTGAATCTGCCCGTCCGCCAGCACGACCACGCGCTGACCGAGCGACAGGGCTTCCGATTGATCGTGCGTCACGTAAACCATCGTCGTACCGAGCGCCGTGTGCAGCGCCGACAGCTCACGGCGCATCTCGGCCCGCAACGGAATATCGAGGCTCGAGAGCGGCTCATCGAGCAGGAACACACCCGGTTCGCGCAGCATGGCGCGCCCGAGCGCGGTCCGCTGCCGCTGCCCCCCCGACAGTTCCCGCGGGTAGCGTCCCAGCAACGCCTCGAGACCCAGCCGGACGGCGGTCCGCCGCACGCGGGCATCGACGATCGCTCTGGCGACGCGCCGCACCCGTAGTCCGAATGCGAGATTCTGGTACACCGTCATGTGCGGGTAGAGCGCGTGATTCTGAAACACCATGGCGACGTTCCGTTGCTGCGGCGGCAGGTCATTGACCCGTTGCCCCCCGATCCGTATGTCGCCACTGGTGATCTTGTCGAGCCCCGCAACGCACCGCAACAGGGTCGATTTTCCGCACCCTGAAGGGCCCACCACCGAGATCAGTTCGCCGTCGTTCACCGTGCAATCGATATCCTGCAAAACGACCTGACGGTTCGCAAGGAGTTTCGACACCCTCTGCAGTTCGAGGCGCGCCATGTCAGTCCGTCAGGCTGCCGGCAGAAACAGCCCGAAGATAGTAGCGCTGCGACGCAAGGAAAACAAACATCATGGGCAGGATCGCAACCGTCGCGCCGGCAGCCATCAACCCGATATTCTGATAATGCTCCCGATCGATCGACGCCAATGCGACCGGCAATGTCTGCATGTCCACCTTCTGCATCGCGATCATCGGCCACATGAAGTCGTTCCAGCTCACCACGAACGTCAGTACCGCAACCGCCGCAAGCATCGGCGCCATCAGCGGCACCACCACCGAGAAGAATGTCCGCCACTCGCTCGCACCGTCGATCCGCGCGGCATCGAGAACGTCCGCCGGAATCCCGCGTGCATAGGCCTGAATGAGCACTATGCTGACCGCATTGGCCGCCGCGGGCAGGATCAGCGCCGCATAGTGATTGATCAGGTGCACCGCACTGAACATCTCGAACAGGGGCAGAACCAGTGCCTGATTGGGAACCAGGACGGCGAACATCACGATCCATGACACCAGTCGGTGCGCGCGGAATTTGGCCTGGGCGAGCGCGTATCCGGCCAGGCCCGCAACCAATACCGACAAGGGGGTGGTGGCCGCCGCGACGATCAGGGAATTGAGGAAATAGTAGCCGATCCTCTGCTGGTGGACGATGTTCACCATGTTCACGAGCGTCGGATGATCGGGCCACAGCGGCGGCGTTCCGGCAAATCGCTCCGGCGCCCGCATGAAGGCAATCGAGGTTACCCATAACAGCGGGAACAATGTGGCCAACGCCATCACGATCAGCGCCGCGTAGGTCGACACCCGGACCAGCACGCCCTTCGCGCTCACGTCAATCCCCCCGCCATACCGCCCGCGTATGGCGCTGCAGCCATGCGAACAGCCACATGATAACCGTCAAAACCATCGCCAAGGCGCTCGCCACCCCCCAACGCCACCAGCGAAAGCCCCGATCGTACATCAGCAGCAGCAGGCTCATCGTACTGCCCATCGGCCCGCCCTGGGTCAGAACATAAGGCTCGGCGAACAACTGCCAATAGCCCGCTGCGTCCAGAAGCGCGAGCAGACCGAGCGTCGGAGCCAGCATAGGCACCGTAATGCGCAGCAACTGCTGCATCATCCCTGCGCCCTCGATGCGCGCGATATCATAAAGTTCGTCCGGAATCTCGCGGCGCGCCGCTGCGACGATGATCATTCCGTATCCGAATCCTTTCCAGACGACGACTACGGTGATCGCAAGCAACGCCAGGCTCGGCGTACCCAGCCAGTTTGGCGTGGGCAGATGGGCCGCGGCGAGCAATCTGTTTACAAGTCCGTAGCGCGTATTGAGCATGTAGCGCCAGCTGATCGCGACCGCCACAGTCGAGCACACGACGGGTAGAAAGAAGGCTGTTCGAAACAGACCGCGCCACCGCGCCGAGATCGACTCGATCATGAGCGCACAGATCAGCGACAGCGCCAGGGTTGCCGGAACACCGACGAGGACGACGGTCATCGTGGTCTCAACGCCCTGCCAGGCGGCACGGTCGTGGAGCAGGTGAATGAAGTTGGCGACTCCTATGAAATGCAGATCAGCGCCATTGGCGAGCGAATAGATGTTGAAGTCCGTCATGCTGAGTCCGAGCACGCCGATGAGCGGAACAAAGACGAAGAGCACGATCAGCAATAGGGCCGGTAGGATGAAAAACAGCGCGGTCAGCGACTTCATGGCTGTTTTCCCACGACTCGCCTGCGACCTTTCCCGGGTTCCCGACTCAGGAGCGCCCGACGCTCGGCCAGCCAGTAGTTGACCCGACGGTCAAGCTGATCAGTGGCGGCGCGGATCGATACGCCTCCGATCACGACCTGCTCGGCCATGCGGCGCATGCCGTGCATGATTTCACCCCACTCGGGAATCTTCGGAAACGGCTGAACTCGGCCGAGTTGTACACGGAAGGCGTTCAGTTTGCGGTCGGTCGCCAGCGGCGCGAAGGTCCAGGGTCCGCGTCGCGCCGGCAAGTCGCCGGTAAGTGCGAACAGGCGCACCTGCTGGCGGTTCTGCAGCATATAGCGGACGAACGCGCGCGCGAGCGGCTGACGGCGCGAGCGCCTGAAGATCACCAGGTCCGAGCCGTCGATCAGCGAGGTGCCCGCGCCGCGCGGTCCGGGCATCGGGGCCGTCATCCACAAGTGTTGGTCCTGTGGCTGCAGGAAGCGGCGGAACTCGCCGATATTCCACGGTCCCGAGACATAAAAGACGAAATCGCCGCGCGCCATCTGCCACCACAGGTTGATCAGCTGGCGGTCGGTGATGCGCGGCGCGAGCCGTTGTGCGAATAAGTTCTTGTAGAACCGCAATGCGGCACGGAAGGACGGGCTGGCGAAATTTCCATAGCGATCCCCGTCGCGAAGCACGGACGCGGGCTCCTGCAGCGCCAGGACCTCGAGGAATTCGTATTCATTGATCGGCGCAAGCAACGGATATTGACCCGGCTTGAGGATTCGGCGCACGGCTTGCAGCTGCTTCAGCCATCCGCTCCAGGTGCGCGCGGGCCGACGGTAGCCGGCACGATGCAGAACGGCCGGCAGGTAGAACAGCACCCGTGTGTCGACGTACCACGGCGTGCCGTAATAGCGGCCGTTGAAACGTGTGACATCGAGGGCCTCTTGGAAAAAATCCCCGGCAACCGGTCGTTGAGGAACGATCGCGTGCAACGTCACCAGGGTCGACAGATCGGTATCTCCGACCTGGGCGACATCCGGAGGATCGCCCGCTGCGACTGCGGAGAGAAGGCGTGCCTGGGCGGAGCTCCAGGCGAGATTTTCCACGCAAACATGCGTTCCCGGATGTTCTCGCTCGAAGCCTGGAACCATGCGTTGCAAGGCAGTGGCTTCGACACCGACCGCCCAGACGTTAAGACCACATGGCGAACGGGCGCAGCCTGCGCACGCAAGCGCTGCCGAGGCCAACGCAGGAGCCATTGCGTTTCGCAGCAGCTGCACTGTCCTCGGGAGTTTCACGACCTGCCCATTGGAATCGACGCCGGCGCCGTGGCGCGGAGCACCACCGCCGCGACGGCGTATGCAGGCAGTCCCGCGCCCAATCCGCGCCCAATCGGTTCGGCGCTATGCGCCGGCGCTGACGACTCGTCGCTCGCGAAACGAGATGAGGGATGATACATGTGGATCCGGTCCCGATGGGTTCGACCGCCGCCGCGCACGATCTGCCGCGACGTGAGCGGCGCGCACGGGAAACTTGCGCTGGAGAGCAGGGTGGCGTGCGGAGCCGAGCCCGACCGGCAATGTGGCATATGACTGAAGGCAAACGACCATCGCATCGCCGGGTTCATCGCCAGTCCGACAGCATCGGTTTGGTTCGAAGCTCGAACCTTTGGATGTTACACTCGACCCTGCCGGGTCCGGGATGCCTCAGCGCGCACAGTCGGCAGTATCGCCGCCGGGTCCGTCGAGCGCCGCACAATCAGGGTCGTCGGCAGCGGCTGTGTGCCGGGGCTCGGAGGCAGGCGGGCGCGGCCCTTACGATTGATTGCCGCGACAAGCCATTCGAACGCTTCCAGTCCCTGCTGCGCTACCGGCGGTCGCACTGTCGTAAGGGGCGGGGTGGTGAAACGCGCGGTCGGAATATCGTCAAACCCCGCGACAGCGATCTCATCGGGCACGGCTACGCCTGCCGAAGCCAGTGCCTCGAGGCAACCCACGGCCATGTTGTCGTTGGCCGCAAAAACCGCTCGCGGCTTGCGTACCCGTGTTGCCAGGTACGCGCCCGCCTCGCGTCCGGCCTCTTCGGAGTAGTTGCCCCTGATGTCACGCTGCACGCGCATGCCGAGGCTGCGCGCGGCGGCGTGGAAGCCCCGGGCTCGCTCGGCTGCATCGAAATTGTCCGCGGGGCCCGCGATATGCACGACGTCCTTGTAGCCCAGCAGCGCGAAGTGCTGTGCAACTTGCGACGCGCCGCCGGCATTGTCGACGGTGATGGCCGGCGCGTCACCCACCGGGCCCGGCGCATTGAGCAGCACCGTCGGCACCGTGAACGGCAATTCGGCAAGACGGCGATCGGCGTCTACGAACGGTGCCATGAGGATCACCCCATCGACTTGTCCGTGAATGAGCGCGAACACCTTCGGCGCCTCCGCGAGACGCCCATGCAGGCTTGCGACCAGCAGGCTTTGTCCATGTGCATGGGCGCATTGGTCCAGCTCCCGGATCAATTCGGAGAAGAACGCGCCATGCATGTCCGGCAACAGAACCGCGATGGTGCGCGTGCGGCCGGTACTGAGCGCTCGCGCGGCAGCGTGCGGGACGTAGTTCAGCTCGCGCGCCGCGTGCAGCACCGCCTCGCGAGCCGATCGCGTGACCCCGTCGGCCCCATTCATGACCCTCGACACGGTCGCCGTGGAGACTCCGGCCAGCTTCGCCACATCCCGAATACTTATGGTCAACTTTGTCTCCTTCGGCGCTCGCGAAAGCGTTTACGGCTGGGGACGCGGTGCAGTTCCCGAAAAGCTCCCGGTGAGCGGGACGACACCCCGGTACGATCGCAAGACCGATGCGGCCGCCCCATGCCGAGGCATTGCTGCCCGAGCTCGTCGATCTGTCCATCTCGTCAATTCGCCAGACACACCCCCCACGTGTCCGGCAATTGTCGCCATCCTCTGTAGGGAACCGTCAATGCCACGGCCGCCTCCGCTCGGGCGAGGCGTTTGACGATCCCGCGATATCGACTCTCTGCAGCCCCGACACTGCCTGCGGCGCAGGTCTCGTGCCCACCCGATCACCCGCTCCGCAAGCCGACGCGCGCCACCGCCGCTTGGCCGCAAACCCGCCGCCAGCGGCCCGTTCCGCCCGCGCCGCCCCGATCCGCTCGGACATGCGCATTTTACAAGTTTCGACGCATCCCCGTCGCCGCAACGCCGGTTCACCCCCGGCGTCCCCCCGCACCGAGCTTTCTGCCACCCCGCTCGTGCCCGCATTGGGCTCGGCGATCTCACAGCCACGAATTCCACGGCCGGTCCGGACCTCCCGGCTGCCGAATCGCGCCGATCGCTCAGCGCCGGTTCAACAGCAGCAGCGCGAGCCCATGCTGCGGTACCACGATCGTGATGCGCCCGTCGTTCAGCTGCACGGGCCTTGCAGGCGCGAGCCGCCCGGCGGCCTGGAGCACGGCAATCTGCTGCCGCGTCGGCCACCGGGGCCGGCCCATGGCATTGAAGGCGCGGATTACATCGCCGTGGTGATCGTCGACCCGCCACAGATACCCGCGCGCGCGCGGCGGGAACGCGTGCACGGAAATCCTGAAAACACGCGAGGACCGGTGCGCCGGCGGCGGCGTGTACTTCGGTCCCCTGCCGTCCGGCGGCGAGTAGTCCCACAGCGCCAATACCAGCGAGCCGTCGCGCCGGCGGGTGATCAGCGCCGATCTGGCCGCCGGCAGCAAGCGCACATGCCCCAGACGATGCAGCAGCGCAAACGCGTTGAACGCCGGCTTGGGGATATTGTCCTCGGCAATCAACCCGAATCCGCCATAGAACGGTTTTCGGACGACACCCTGTTCCTCGAACACGTCCGAGAATGTCCAGTAACTCATCATGTGCACGAGGCCGTCGCACTGGCGGATCGTGCTCGCGATCCACGGTCCCATGTAAGGCGTGTCGGTCACATCCGGTTCATTGCTGTAGCTGGCGTTGTATTCGGAGAGGATCAGCGGCAGATGCGGATAAGGCGAGCGCGCGATCTCCTCGTGTACCTTGCGCACCGCGCGGCACACCATCGTGCGCCGGGAGATCTTCTCGTTCTTGCCGAAGACATTCTTCGCCGTATCGTTGCCGTAGACGTGCGTGCTGACGAAATCGACCGGCACGTGCGCCTGGGCGGCATGGCGCAGAAAGGCGCTCACCCACGCGGCCTGGGCGGTCGCCGGACCGCCGACGCGCAGGCGCTTGCTGACGTCCTGCAGGGCCCTGGCGGTGTGATCGTACAGCGTAAAGTAGGTGCTCTGTTTCGGCACGCCGCCCCAGAAACTCAGGTTTGGTTCGTTCCAGACCTCGAAATACCACTTGGCTACTTCATTGATGCCGTATTGCTCGATGAAGTTGCGCGCCAGCGCCTTGATCATATCGTCCCATTGCGCGTAGCTGCGCGGCGGCGAGACGACCGGATGATACCAGAACGACTGCACCATTTTCGGATCGCGCGCCAGCGCCGGCGGCATGAAATCGAGCTCGACGTAGGGACGCACCCCGTGCGCAAGCAGTGCGTCCATGATCTGGTCAACATACGAAAAATTGTACGCGGGATCCGCCGCATCGCCATGCGCGCCGGCGGCATGCCGGTTGTAGAACGCCGCGGTGTGTCTGCCCGTCAATCCCACGCCCCGGTCCAATAATCCATGGAACCGCACAAACCGGATCCCGGTCGCCGCCTTCATCATGGCCAGATCGTGTTGATAATTGGCGCGCAACACGAGCACGGCTCGCCCGGATCCGAACATGTGGTCCCAGAAGTGCGGGAACCGTCGCCCCGCTGCGCGCGCATCGATCACGAGGCGCTCCACCGGCATTCTCGTGCCGGGTCCCCTCGCAACGGCGGCATTCGCGGGTCCGTGGCACCCTAGTACCACAAGCAGCGCGGACGCCAGTCCGAAGATCCTGTGGAACGTTGTGCGACGCCTGTGCATCATGGACATACCCTCATTGCCTTCCATTCAATGCCGAACCAGCAGTTGACGGCACCGCGGGCGGCCGCGCACGATACAGCTCGCGGACCGTCGCTGCGTATCATTCGACGCCGCAGTCTCTTCTGCCCGTACCGCCGGCGAGTCCAGGTCGTGCACGCGGCCTTGCTCGTTTGCCGGATGCTCCATGCAACTCGAGACGCCCGGCGGCGCAACCGGAATCGCGCATCCGTACCCGATGAGGGCCGGCCGGAACGCTGTGCCCGGGTCGCCACATGACCTGTCTCGCGAAGATCCGCGCTGTCTCATCGTCCCGCCATGGCGGACGTTCTAACTCGAACGGCGCCGATCCGCAACAGAAACAGCGCGTTTGGCTGCAACGTCAGGGCCAGCGCTCCTGCGCGCAAGTGCACGAGCTCGGGTGCGGGCAGAGCCGTTGCCGCATTCATTTCGGCGACCTGCTTTGGCGTCGGGTAACGGGGACTGCCCATTGCCCGATATATGGGCAACACGTTGCCGTGATTGTGATCGACGCGCTGAATGGCCACCGGTGCATCGGCCGGCACTCCACTCACCTCCAGGCGGATTGTCTTCGGCCGACCCTGCAGACCAGGGTCGACCAGATTCCACAGCGCGATCACCAGCGCACCCGCGCGAGTACGGGTCACGATGGCGCTGTGCGAGGGGTTCGCCAGGCGTTCGTGCCCCAACTCATGCAGCAGTTCGAAGGCATAGTAGCTCGGCTTGTTGATGCCACCGTAGGCACGCAGGCCGAAGCCTCCCGTGAACGGGCCGGGATTCGGCCCAGCTTCCTCGAAGACGTCCGAGAACGTCCAGAACGACATCATTTGCACGCTGCCGTCGCACTCGCGAATGGTGTCGGCCACGGCGGGACCCACGTAGGTCGTGTCGCGCGCGTTGTCTCTGCCCATCACGCTCCACTCGGTCAGATAAAGCGGCAGATTCGGCAGTGCAGAGTGATCGATCTCCCCGCGTACCCGCTTGACGGCCAGGCAAACCCTGTCGTCATAGGGAACCGGCCGGCGGGTGCCGAAGAGCGACCGGGTGGTGTCGTCTGCATAGGCGTGCGTCGAGATGAAATCGATGGGGACGTGCTTCGCGACAACGTGGCGCAGAAACGCCCGTATCCACGCGGCATGCGCCGTCGCCGGTCCGCCGACCTTGAGGCGCGGACTGACCGCCTTCAGCGCCCGTGCGGCGGTATCATAGAGACGAAAATACGTCTTTTGCCGCCAGGGTCCCCCCCAGAAGTTTTCGTTCGGCTCGTTCCAGACTTCGAAGTACCATTTCGAGACTTCAGCGATGCCGTAACGTTGGATCAGATGCCGGGCGAAGGTACGAATGACGGCCGCCCATTTCGAGAAAGTCTGCGGCGGCGAGACGTTCGGCCTGTACCAGAAGTCGTAACGAGCGTCGGGATTGGCGGCGATCGCAGGGGGCATGAAACTGAGCTCGACGAAGGGCCGCACCCCGTTTCTCAGCAGCCCGTCGTAGATCGTATCGACGTTGGAGAAGTTGTAAACGAGATTGCCTCGAGAATTCCTCGTGTACATACCGACGCCGCGATCGAAAATCCCATGGAAACGGACATAGCGGAAACCGGTGATTCGCTTGACCGCCCGCAAATCCCGCAGGTAGTCCGCGCGCATTGCCAGGCTCGCGTGGCCCGAGCCGAACATTTCTTCCCAGAAATGCGGCAGGGGCGTGCCCTGCGCCGTAGCGTCGATGCGCACCACTTGCGCGGCGAGGGTTCTCGCTGCGAACAGCGGCAGCACCGAGAGGGCGACGGCTGCGAGTACTGCCCGCCATGGTCGGTTGGCGTGACCTCGATTGCACGGTCGCATAGGGGCCTTGCTTCCGATTCTTATGGCGGCGGTGCCTTGCAATGCCGCGCGATGAAGGCCTCCTGCGCCGGCACGACCGCGACACAGCTGCGAATGACCTCCTCCACATGACGGATGAACTTCTGGAGTTCGGCATCCGTCAGCCGGTCGATCACGGGCGGATACCGGCGGGACTCGAGGCGCTGCCCGATCATCACCTGCGCCCAGCTTACCGTCTTGAACAACTCGTCGGTGCGGGGGAGGATGCGGGCGCTGTCACGAAACAGCGCGATAACCTCCCGGAGCGACTCCGGTATTTCCATGCTTCGGCAGTGATTCCAGAAGGCGGTGTCGTCGCGCTCGGTCGCGTGGTAGTGCAGAATGAGGAAGTCACGCACCCAGGTGAATTCCTCATCGATCTGCGAGTTGTAGCGGCTCTGTAACGCCTCACTACAGTCCCGCTCGGGAAACAGCAGCGCCAGTTTCGCGATCGCGGTCTGCACCAGATGAATGGCCGTCGACTCCAGGGGCTCGAGGAACCCTCCCGACAACCCGATGGCGACGACGTTGCGTATCCAGGCGCGTCGACGCTTGCCGCCGTGAAAGGGGATGAGCTTCGGCTCGGCGAGCGGTCGCCCTTCGAGGTTCGCGAGCAGCATCGCGGCGGCCTCGTCCTCGCTCATGTGGCGGCTCGAAAACACGTGTCCATTGCCCACGCGATGCTGCAACGGAATGCGCCATTGCCATCCCGCGGGTCGCGCCGTCGCGCGCGTGTACGGTACCGGGGACGTGACGTTCTCGCACGGCACCGCCCAGGCACGATCGCAGGGCAGCCAATTCGACCAGTCCTCGTAGCCGGCGTGCAGACACTGCTCGATCAGCAAGCCGCGGAAGCCCGAGCAGTCGACGAAGAACTCTCCGGAAACCGTCCGCCCGTCCTGCAGCACCAGTGTATCGACGAAGCCCGTGTCCGGATGCAGGCGTACATCGACGATCCGGCCTTCGGTGCGCCGGACGCCTTCGGCCTCCGCGAACCGACGCAGATAGCGCGCGTAGAGCGCCGCGTCGAAGTGGTACGCATAGACGATGTCCTCGAGCGGCGTGTTCTTCGGTGCATCTACGGGGGTCGGCATGAATCGGCCCTGCAGTGCGGCCTGGACATTGAAGGAATAAAGACCGAGATCCTTGGCCTCGCCCATGCGCAGCGCCCGCGTCCAGTATTGGTGAAAAGGCTGTCCATCCAGATCCAGTCCGAGCGGGCCGAAACCGTGCATGTACGAATCGCCTGGCCGAGCCCAGTCGCGGAATTCGATGCCGAGCTTGAACGTCGCCTGGGTTGCGCGCACGAATTCCCGCTCGTCTATCCCGAGCAGCGCATTGTGCCTGCGGAACGGCGGGATCGTCGCCTCACCGACGCCGATGATGCCGATCTCCTCGGACTCGACCACCTCGATCGAGAGTTCCGGATAGAGCAACCGTCGCAGCGCCGTCGCCGTCATCCAGCCGGCCGTTCCGCCACCGACGATTACCAGACGGCGAATGCTGTTCTGATTCATTGTACGCTCCATCGACCCCCGATCCGGCCGCCGGAGAGTGCTCCGGCGGCCCGACGGACGCCTACCAATTGATTCCCACCGTGAACTTCAAAGTCAGCGGAACGCCGTAAATCGGCCCGTTGGTCACATACTGCGGCGGCAGCGACGGGCCCACCTTCGGGGTGAAATTCGCAGCGGCGTATTGCGGTGTATTGAAGACGTTGAAGACGTCCACGCGCACGTATCCCCGGCTCCCGTACAAGTGCAGGTTGAAATACTTCGTCGCCTGCAGATCGAGATTGCGCTCGCCCCACGTGGCGGTCGGGAACCCTGTTGTCGGGAAATCCCAGTAGCCGTGGCACTGCTGGAGCGTGGTGGGACACGGCGCCGCACCGCCAAATCCGACCGGCGTCGCCAGGGTCAACTTGGCACCATAGATTATGCCCCACGGACCGTCGACCGAACCGGTGATGACCAGGCGATTCTTGGGGATCACGCTGCTTGGCACCATCGGATACATCGAGACTTTGGGCAAATCGAACAGGTAGGCGTTATTGGTGAAATACGAGTAATAATCGTTCTGGTATGCGTCGGAATAGGTATATGCGATGGTGGCACTCCACCCCGACCGGCGCGTGTACGGCTTCTCCAGGAACACCAGTACCTGCTTGTCCGTGTCCCGTCCGCCGTTATTCCACAGCACCAGATTGCCGGTCGTGCCCGGAATACCGCCCCATGCCGGGTTGACCCCCGCCGCACCCCAGCTGCTCGGCACGAAATAGGAACCGGTGGCGGTGCGGTTGCCCAGTTGACCGACGACGCGATTATAGCTGTCGATTTCAGACAGCGTAATGCTCGCGTTCCATTCCCCGAGCTCCGTGCGGAAACCCAGACTGAACTGGTTGGAATATGGCGTCTTGAGATTATTATTGACCATGTCAATCTCGCCGTACGGCGTCGTCGTGAGCGCCTGCAGGTTGGCGAGATTCGTGTACGCCGGATTCCACGCAATGCACGTCGGACTGGCATTGGCTGCAGTCAGGCAGTTGTTGACGGTGTATCCGCCGCCGTAGAAGTCCAGGGTCGGTTCCGCGAGCGCCGCCTTGGTGGTTTCGAGGGACATGATGTCGAAATTGTTATAAGCATAGGCTTTGGCATAGCCGCCGAAAATGACGTAGCGTCCGTTCCCCTCGATGTCATAGGAAAAGCCGAGTCGCGGCTGGATCTCGTTGCTCTGCGGCGAGCGATTGTGCCCATTGCTGATGTAATTGCTGATATTGATGCCACCGAGCGCAAGTGCCTGAGCATACGTCTCGGTCGACCCTGGCGAATACGGTCCGTAGATGTCGTTGACGATCGCCGGCGGCGTCACGAAGTTCTGCCAGAGCGGGACGGTTTCGTAGTCGTAGCGCGCGCCGAGATCGAACGTCAGATGCTTGTTGACCGCCCAGTCGTCCTGCAGGTATATCCCGAACAGATTGTCGTTGGAATTCGCCTGGACCTGTTTGCCGCCGCGGTACAAGTCGGTATAGCTGACCTGATAGGGCGTGGGATACGTGCCCGTACTGTCCACCGCATAGTAAAGCTCCTCTCCCTGGCCGGCGTCCTGATAAGAGAGCTTCGTCCCCTGGTAACTGAAGCCGAATTTGAGCGTGTGCGTTCCAAAAAAATGGAGATTCGGCAGCGTGAAGTTATCGTAGACGGACAGAACCCGTTGCTGGTTCTTGAACTGCGCGTACACGTTCTGGCCGTTGACATTGATGAGCGTGGCATTCAGGCCTGTACCAAACCACTGATAGGTGAGCTGCGGCCGGGTGGACGACGGCACGGGCACGCGATCTGATGTTTCGTAATAAACACGCGCATCGTTGGTCCACCGTTCCGAAGCGTGCAGCCAGGAAATACCCACCTGGTTGAAGCGGCTTTGCATCGCATTGGCGGCCGACGCAGCGGTCTGTCCGAAGGCACCATTGATTTGATTCTCGGTACGATACAGATCGGTCAGCGTCAGGCGGTCGTTGTCGTCGGGCTCATAGTCGATCTTGCCGAACAGCAGATTCTCGTGAAACGGATTCTCGGTCGGACCGAATTGCGACCAGACGTTGGCCGGCAGCAGTGACTTGAGCTGGGACACCGTCGGAATTCCGTTCCCGGTCGACGGATATACCGTGTTCGGCAGGGTGAGATATTTGTGCTCGTAGGCGATGAAGAAATGCGCCTTGTTCTTCACGATGGGGCCGCCCAGGGACACTCCGTAGTCCAGATCCTGCGCACCCGCAGCCTTGGGGTCGCCCGGGGTCGTCGAGTATTGCTCGGCGGGCGTCTCGGCTCGAAGATTCTGGTTGGTGAAACTTACGTACGAGCTGCCGTGAAAGTGATTGGTTCCCGATTTCGTCTGGGCGACGATGATCGCACTGGATGCCTGTGCGTACTGTGCGCTGTAGTTGGAATTGATGACTCGGTACGAGGCGATAGCCGACTGTGGGAATGGATTGCCGGGATCGCCGACGTTGGGGTTTTTACCCGCTCCGCCTTGGCCGACGATGCCGCCTTGGATGAAATTGGTCATCGGTATGCCACCGATGTAAATATTGTCGTTCTCGGATTCCTGCGCGCCCCCGCGGAACGAGATGTTGCCATTGTTGTCCGTGGTGGTTACGCCGGGAAGAATGTCGGCAAATCCGAGGAAATTGCGCGTGATTTCCGGAACGGTTTCGATCATGCGATGCGTCACAATGCCACCGACCGCCGGCGTTCTGACATCGACGAGTCGACGGCCGGTGATCGTGATCTGCTGCAGTTCCGCGGCCCGCAGCTTCGTCTTGGTGAAGTCGAACACCAGGGTCGAGGCGACACTGAGCGTCAGTTCCTGCACTTGCGTTCCCGCCCTGACGCGGTAACGGCCCGGCGGAAGGCCGATCAAGACGTAATTGCCGCTCCTGGTCGCGGTTGTCACGCGACGCTCTCCAGTCGCGATATCCGTGGCAATGATCTTCGTGCCCGGCGGTGCCGTTCCCTCGAGCGTTGCACTGGCCATTTGCGCATGGGCCGCATGTGGAACGAGCGCTCCGATGCTGGCCGCGAGCGTCGCTGCGACGAAATTCGCGATTAGTTTGCGTTGCTGATTCGGTGACTGAGTCATCGTAACCCCCCCTCATGGAATCGACTCTGTTGCGATAGTGAAGATCGAACTGTAACGGTCAAGGCAGCGTCGTTGACGGCGGCATTGGCTCCCGATTGGACGGCAGGCCGGCGCACCGCCGTCCCCGCCGGCGAAGCCAGGAGTCCGGTAGCCCACGGATACATGGTGAACGTCCCCCTCGTGTGACGATGTAATCGCTTTCTGCCGCTGTGCAAACGTTTACATTTTGGCGGAGGCTAGATCAGGTTTTGACGTTTGTCAACAGTTCCGTAACCGTTGGGGCGCGGCCACGATCCATGCGGGAGGCGCGCCGACGACGTTCGGGGTGTCTCGCCAAATTCCGCAAAGGCATTTCATGGTGCAACCAGCTAATTTCCTTTGGCTTTATGCGAGGGCCGGCCCACGCCCAGACAAGCCGGCTTTACGGACAAGCCGATGGACCGAGGCCGCGCGCTGGTGAAGTCCGACCGCGCCCTTGGTTTCTTGCGAACCTGATGATGCGGCCACGAGCGCCGAGATCGTTCGGGTACATCGCGGTCCGCCATTCGGCCCGAGGTTCCCGTCCGCTCGCGGGGCACAGATCCGACCGTCGATCCCATTCACCTCCACGGACTGCGCTTGACGATTGAGCGCAGTTTCAAGCACGCGGTGCGTCTGATCGACTCATTCGCCTACCGCTTGGATGGCCAACATGAAAGCGCTGCGCCACCGCGACCGCAACCAGCATTTTCACCGCGAGCCGATCGAGTACCGTGATGCCGTCAAACGCGACGTCCATGCCTGTCACGTCTTCATCCTGGCCGGCATCAGCGTCCAGGGGCTGCCGCAGTACCTCGCCGTCGTCGCCCTACCGCGGTCTGGAACGCTTGCGGCTTCTGGCTGTGGAATCCGTTCCGGGATCCCTCCCTCAGACCTCCTCGGTGCCAACGTGCTGCGTCAGAACCTGCCGGAATTTCGGCTCCTCGAGTTTTCCAGCACCGATTCCGTGGCAAGAGTCATCCTTGAGCGGCTGGCTCGCGAGAGGATGTGGCTCCCCCGGCTCGTCTCATGACCTCATGTCAAACGCAAAACTCACGACTCTCGCGAACAGAGTTGCGCGGATTCAAAGCGGACTGTTCAAACCCTTGCGAGACATCAAGAGCATTGCCGGCACCGCATGGGGTGCCGGGCGGCGCGACCGATCGCCGCGTCGCGTCGCGCGCCGAGCACCTGCGGGGTTCTCGTTTTCGTGCGTTTGTGTCAATGTCCCGGTGCAATGATGCCCCATGACGATGCCTGACGAAATGGTCGTATTCTTGCGGCGACAATCTCCGGATTGGGCGGCTCTCGCGCAGGACTATCGCGCGGGACGCCCCATCGACCCGGCCCGATTCGTTCCCGATCATGCGGTGCCGGGATTTCCGCAGCGCGTGGATCGGCTCGTCGCCGCGTGGAACGAGCGGTTCCGGACGGATTTCTTCACCGTGCGCGCGATCATGGCGCAGCTGGGCGCGGCAAGTCTCGCCGGAATCGCCAACGCACGCGCGTATTCGTTTGAGTCCGTCAACGAAGTCGCGGCGCACGCTCGCACGAAAGTGTTCTTTGCGTATCCACACGACGATGACGACTTCTTCGCACCGTACATCGGCGATGTCCTCGCGCACGTGCCGTCGGAGGCCGATGCAGTAGTCACGCCGCTTTATCGCATCGGCGCGAGCAATCGGACGTTCGCTCGGGGCGGATGCAAGCCGGACTACGTGCTCGATCACCTTCGCGCGCACGATTACAGGTTTCAGACGAACAATTATGCGATCCACAGCAGACGTCTCGGCACCGTCAAGAACATTCTGGCGCTGACGGACCATATCGAGGCTTCCGCTTACGCGGATGCACATGGATTCACCGACTACATGGCCTCGACGGTGATCAGCGCCACGGTCAAGACGCCAGCGTCCGCATCTGTCCTGGAATCGGCCTTCAAGAGCCGCCTCGCCCTGAGGCGCGCCTTCAAACGCACGATCGACGGGCTCCATGCGGTGGAGCTTCCGGAGAAGTTTGGCTGGCTCACCCGGCCCAGCACTCAAATCGCCAGGCTCCTCGAGGCCGTCTATCGGGGCAAGACGATCGTGTCCGCCTCCGAGCTGTCCTGAGGCGAGCGATTCACGGCCCGGAGGTCGCGCGTGCGGCCCGTGGCCATCTCCGCGCCCTAGCCCGGCACAGGCGCCTCGAGAGCGTTCGGCTCGGCGGGCAATCCCGCAGTGCAGTCGACGCGTGAAAAGACGATCGCCGCGATCAGCACCATCAACGCGATGGCCCGCACCGGCAGCTCGTAGTTGCCGGTGGCTTCGGCGATGTAGCCGAACGCAAGCGTGCACAGCACACCGCCCGCCTGACCGGCGGTGTTCATCACCCCGGTGGCCGCGCCGCCGTGACTGCCCCCGATGCTCATGCACATCGCCCAGGAAGCCGGCAACATGAAATCCATGGTCGCGAACCCCGCGGTCGCCAGAACCACGATCGCGGTCTGGTTGGTGACGAGGCTCATGGCACACAGCAGCGCCGCCCCCCCGATGAGACAGCCGGTGGTCATGATTCGCGTGGCGCTGCGGATCCCGATGGCCAGCCCCAGCCGGTCGCACACGGCGCCGCCGACGAGGTTGCTGCCGATGCCGAGCAGAAACGGAAAGGCGGCAAACACGCCCATTTGCGCCATCGTGAAGTGACCGGCGTGAACCATCCAGGTCGGGAACCAGTTGAAATAGAACCAGCTGCCGCAGCCATAGCAACCGTAGGCGAGCACGATGAGCCACAGCTGGCGCAGCTTGAGCAACCGGCGCAACGCGCCGCGTCCGCCGTGCGCGCCTTCGTGTCCGGAGCCGATCTCGAGCAGCTCTTCGGCGCGGATGCCGGGCTGCTCGGCCGGCCGGTCGTGATACCACAACCACCAGGTGAGCGCCCAGGCCGCGCCGATGACCGCGAGGACCCAGAACACCGGGCGCCAGCCCACCCAGGCCGCCAGCGGCACCAGCAGCAGCGGCGCAAGCGCGCCGCCGAGGCGGCTCGCGGCCCATACGGCCCCCTGACCACGTGCCCGCTCACGCGCCGGCAACCAGCGCCACAGCACGCCGGAGGCGTTCGGGTAGGCACCCGCCGATCCGATGCCGAAGCAGAATCGCACGATGGCGAGCGGCACGAAGCTCGTGCACGCGCCGGTCAGCGCCGTGAAGGCGGACCACCATGCCGCGATGCGTGACAGTTCTCGCCGCTGGCCGTGCCGGTCACCGAGCGCCCCTGAAGGTATCTCGAACAGGCCATAGGCGATGACGTAGGCGCTGAGCACCCAGCCCCATTCCTCCGGCGTCAGACCCAGGTCATGCTGGATCCGCGGACCCAACACGGCGATGGCCATTCGATCGAGGAAGGTGATGACCGAAACGACACTCAACAGACCGACGACGGCATAGCGCTTCTTCGGCATTCAGCCGGTCCCGAGGCCGAATATTTCACGCACCTGGCGGACACCCGATTCGGGGCTCGAGAGCACCGGTGTCTTGAGGGCATCCGCGGGGAGCGCCGCCACCACTCTCGCCATGGAAGCCTGCGCCAGCACGATCGTGTCGAGGTCCCGCATCCTCTCGGTCAGCGCCTCGCCGACCAGGCGATCATGTCTCGCCGTGTCGCCGCAGAGCACCGCCTCGAATGCGCCTTCGCACAGGCACTCGACGATCTCGATGGCACGGTGCGCTGCGCGCGCCTGAGCGCGCACCAGCGCCGAGGTCGGCTCGAGCGTGGTGCGCAGGGTGGCCAGAACGCCGATCCGGCGACCCCGCCAGACGGCATCGCGTGCCATCGGCTCGTCGACGCGCAGCACAGGCCGATCGTACAGCTGACGCGCCACCTCGACACCCGGCCCGATCGAGGAGCACGTCACCAGCACGGCGTCCGCGCCCGCATCGAAGGCGGACCCGACCAACGCGGCGAGCCGCCGGACCGTCACCTTCTGCAGGTGTCCCGCCTGAATCGTATTCTTGATGAGGCTTTCGTCGACGACGTGAAAGATCCGTGTCTCGGGCAGCCACCGATCACAGAGCGAAGCGAACAGCGGCATAAGCACCGGCGAGGTGTGCAACAAAGCGAGTGTGTGATTCGGCATGTCAGTCTCTCATCGACCCCCAAGGTGCCCGTGCCCGGCAAACCGCCGCGCGCCGCGCCCCGGCGGCTGCGGCGAGCGCTCCTGCCTTCGGCGCGGCTCAGCCGCGTGAATTCGCCGTTGCCGCGCGCGCCAGCGGCTTGCCGGGCGCGAACAGCTCGTTGTAGACGGTCTGCGCCATGATGCGATATCCGATGTCGTTGGGGTGCAGATCGTCACCGCACTGGTCGGCGCCGATGTAATGGTGCGGATGGCGCGGATCGCGCAACGCCCCGTCGAAGTGGATTACACCGTTGAAGCCCCGGCCCTTGCGGATCCAGGCGTTGACCTGCTGACGCACCTGCTCGCCCGCCGGTCGCTCGTAGGTGGAGCCGAGATAGGGCGTCAGCGTACCGAGGTAGATCCTGATGCCGCGGGCGTGCGCACGGCGGATGAGGTCGCGATACGCGCCGATGATGGCCGAGGCGGGTATCGGGCCGGTATCGCCGTCCGGATCGTACGCCCAGCCGATATCGTTGATGCCCTCGAGAAGCACGATGGCCCGCACACCGGGAATATCCAACGCATCACGACTGAAACGCGCGAGCGCCTTGGGTCCCGCTCCGTCGTGCAGCAGGCGGTTGCCGCTGATCCCGGAATTGATGATTACCCAGCGTCGATCGGCGGCATGCGCCGCCAGCAGCCGCGCCAGCTGCTCCGGATAACCGAGGTGCATGCCGGGCGTGGAGCAGAAGCCCTTCGTGATCGAATCGCCGAACGCGACCAACACCGGGCGCGGCCTGGCGGTGGAGACTTCGACACCGTTCGCCAGTTCCGGCGCCTGCGGGCGGCTGCCCTGCGGCCAGACCCGCTGGGTCACGTGATTGCCGGGCGGCGAGACCCAGACGTGCTTCAGCTGGCCCGCCGGCGTGGCGCCCGAGGGGTAATACACCGAGATCGCGAGATTCTCGAACCGGTGCACGTTCATGTCGATCGGGTCGCTCACCCACGCCTTGCCGATCGGGATGACGCCACCGCGCTCGCCGTGGAAGGTAACGACATGAACGGTACCCGCCAGCAGCACGCCCGTCGGCGAGGATGCCGCGACCGTCACTTCGGCGAACCGGACC
>JAJZLX010000765.1 GCA_021850555.1 Pseudomonadota bacterium
TTCATCGTTTCATGAACTCTACGGCTATTATGCTCAGGGTGTCAGTGAGGACACGGCGGTGCTGCCGCGTGGCTGGCGTGATCGTCTGATCCGGATCAGCAACCCGAATACCGTTGATATTACCGGCCTGTGTCTTGAGATTCACGATTTGGCCATATCGAAGTACGTCGCGGGCCGCGAGAAGGACCTCGAGTTTACTCGAGAACTTGCAAAACATCGCCTGACGAACCCGACGACATTATGCGAGCGGCTTGGCCAGACGAAGATTTCAGCTGAGCTCCGTACGTTGGTCCGCGGCCGCATTGATCGCGATTTCGCAAGAGCTCCAGGAGGCGCATCAAGGAAATAGGTGATGATGTTGGATCTGCGCGCCCGGACCGCTTCGGAAATTCAGCTGTGCCTTTGCGAGGATGGGGTGAGTCGCCCAGCTCGGACAGCTTTTAGCAGGTCAGGATGGGGGCACTGGCTAACGGCGATGCCGGCCCAATGCGTTCGCATCGCTTGGGTAGCTGGACTAATTTTTTGGCGGGCAGCTCACTCAAATGGCACATGTCGGCCAGAAGCGGCCCTTTGAAGGCTTCGTCAGAATTCTGGAAAGCAGACCCTCATGGCAAGCTGGCAATGTGACGGTCCGGATCGTTCTCGGAGAGGACGACTGCAGGCGGTCACTGCAACGCCTGACATGACTCAATTCGCGGCTCACTTAGAACCCGATCTGGATTGTGCCTGTCCAGATAATCCCAGTCGGCACACTTTACTCTTCGGTACCGCCGACTGCGGCGCGTCAATCTGGGTGAGAAAGCGGAAAGAGGCAGGATCGTTCAGAACGCTGGCGTACACTGTTGGAGTCTCTCAGGTGTGGTAACCGGAGACTCCCCCGAGGGGCTTTTGTAAATCAAGAGCCCCGACGGGGATCCCGTTCAGCCCGGGCACTCAGACGCCCGCATCTCTCCCGCGATTCCTCACAGGAGCTTCTGCCCGGCCTGCGGCCGCGCAGACCGCACTGCCGCTTCGCGGTCGTGCGAACCGAAGACGATATAGAGATCGAGAGCGGAAAAGATCGGAAGAACGGTCAACATCAGTGATGGACGACAGGCCGCGTCCATCATCGAACGTGATCAAAAAGCTGTCCCGGCCCATCAGATAGGATGGCCGTGCTCAAGCAGTCATGTCTGAACGACGCCTTCGGGTCGACTCCGGCCTATCGGCGAGTGAAGTGATGGCGTGAGCCGGAATCGAGGACCAGAGAGCTGGGCTGAGGAATTGTCCCGACGGCCCGCGGGCGACGTTACGCTTCGAAATGTAGCGGAATAGGGTGGCGGTTCGCACTCGCGCCATTGATTCGGCCGAGCGCTGGGCTTACGGGGAGCAGCGGAAGCGTAAGCTTGAGAAATGGTAGCGGGGGCAGGATTTGAACCTGCGACCTTCGGGTTATGAGCCCGACGAGCTGCCAGACTGCTCCACCCCGCACCAGGAGGGGGCGCATTGTACGGAGTGGATAGCGATCCGGCAAGAGATTTTCCGGGCGAGATTGTCCACTTCGATTTGAGGGCAATCTGTGGCGATCTAGGCCAACTTTGCAGCAATTCGGCCGGTCTGATGGTCTCAGCCAGCGGCTCTCATTCGAGCGCTGCACGCAGTTCGGACGCGAGCTTGGCGCCTGCTTCGGAGTCGAGGGGCCGCATGGGCCAGCCGATACCCAGACCTTCCGTGCGACTGGGCTTGGGGATGATGTGGAAGTGGACGTGGGCGATGGCCTGATGGGCGCCACTGCCGTTGTTCTCCAGCACGTTGTACTCCCTGACGCCGGTGACCGCGATCACTGCGCGGCAGATGCGCGGTAGCGCGCGGCCCAGGGCGGCGGCGGATTCCTCAGAGAGCGCATCCAGGGTCTGCGCCGGCTCCTTGGGGATCACCAGGGTGTGACCGTGGCTCAGCGGATTGATATCGAGGAAGGCGAGGATCCGCTCGTCCTCGTATACCTTGTGACAGGGAATCTCTCCCCGGATGATCATGCCGAAGACGCTATCGGACATGCATGCCTCTCGCCGGTGCGTGGTGGCGCCCTCTCGTGCGCATTGTCGCTCAAGCGGCCGCGGTACGCGAACCTGAGGCCAACAGGCTCCTATCCGGAGCCTAGTGCCGGATGGGCAGGGTGATCCCCAGGCGTCGCATCTTGCGGTAGAGCGTATTGCGGCCGATGCCGAGCTGCTGCGCCACGCGGCTGATGTTGCCACGATTGTGCTCGATCTCGCGCTGCAGCGCACTGCGCTCGGCTTTCTGCAGGGGATTGAGAGCGCAGCCGGGCGGCGGATCGCCGCTACACTCCGGCTCCGGTACGATGCATTCCGGCGGCAGGGCGCGCATATCCAGCCGATCGTCCGAGCGCATGGCGATCATGCCGCGAAGGATGTTGCGCAGCTCGCGCAAGTTCCCCGGCCAGGTGTAGGCCTGTAAGGCGTCCATCAGATCGTCGCCCAGAGTGACGGAGGGACTGGTGGCGCTTTCCTGGGTGAACACATGGCGAATGAGCGCCGCCTTGTCCTTGCGCTCACGCAGCGGCGGCAGCGTGAGCGCCAGACCCTGCAGCCGATAGAAGAGATCTTCGCGGAACTCCCCGCGAAGCACTTTCTCCTGCAGTCCGCCACGAGTGGCGGTCACCAGCCGCACGTCGACCCGTAGGGCCGGCTCACCAGGTCGTGCGACTTCCCGCTCCTCGATCAGGCGCAGCAGCCGGGGCTGCAGGCTGAGCGGCAGCTCGCCGACATCATCGAGGAACAGGGTGCCGCCGTTCGCCTGCACGATGCGTCCCGGGTCATCCGCGCCGCCAGTCAGCGGTGCGCAGGCCTCGGTCGGGCCGAACAGCTCTTGCGACAGCTGCGCCTCCGGGAGCGAGCCGCAATGCACGGTGACGAAGGGCTTCTCGGCGCGCTCGCTCGAGGCATGCAGCGCCCGCGCGAAGCACTCCTTGCCCGTGCCCGATTCCCCGACCAGCAGAATGGGCACATCGCGCGACTGGGTGCGGCGCATCGCCTGGATGTTGCGCCCCATGAGCGGGTCGCCCAAAGCCAACTCATCGAGGGGGCTGCGGATCTCGTTCGAAGCGGGCTCCTTCACCTGCCGCGGCCGCACCGTGCGTCGGGATGAAGGTGCCTGGGCGACGACGAACACGCGCCCGCCATGGCGGGCGTCGTAGAGGGGCAGGGGGTGGAAGGACTTTCTCTGGCTGCGCGCGAGCAGCGCCTCCGGGGAGATGTTGAACACGCGCTCCAGAGGGGCGCCGATGAGCTCCGCGGCGCTCTTGAGGCCGAGCTGGAAGAGCGCATTGCGGTCCAGGGCGGCGATGCAGCCGGCCTCATCGAGGGCGATGATCCCCTCGCCCCAGGTGCCCAAGAGCTCCGGGCGGCTGTGGAAGCGCACCACGAACGCCTCGCGGAAGTGGTGCAGGAACAGCCGGTTCTCGATCATCTGGGCGGACATGTTCACCAGCACCAGGGTGTGCTGCTGGGCGCGGTCGGACTCCCCGGAGGCATCGAGGGCGGCCACCAGCTCCCCTTCGGGGTCGAAGATCGGGGCGGCACAGCAGGTCAGGCCGGTGTTGCGGGAGAAGAAATGCTGGTTGCGGTGCACGATCAGCGCGGTGCGCTCGATC
>JAJZLX010000356.1 GCA_021850555.1 Pseudomonadota bacterium
CTCGGGAAGCAGCACTTTGATGCCGAGCGTCTCGTTGATCCGCAGCGCGCTCTCGTGCATCGCCGCCACCGCGTCATCGGAATACACCCGCTGGAGCGTGAACGGATTGCGCAACTGCCGGTAATCGGTCCGGCGGGCGGGGGCACTCTGCCGCGTGGACTGGCCGGGATGACGTCGGTTCTGCCTCATGCGCTTGCCGCCGATCGTGAAAAGCTCACCCCGTCAATATACAAGCCGGACATGCCGGGCGTACCGCCCGTGGTGATGCAGAAAACTCATGTGGCTATCGAGCCGACGCATACGCATCGATCCGTGGGGTGCCCCCGGGCAAGCCCCGCGGCCCCCGGGTCGGCGGACGTGCATGCATCGTTCAGGCCGGCGCGAACACGCAGCCGAATTCCGCCGCGCTGTCGCAAATCGCCTCATGCAGGCTGCGCGCGAGGCTGCGGCCGACGGAGATCTCGAACATCGCCTCGCCCCGCGCCGTGTCCTCGAGCCGCCACAGCGTCACCGTCATATGCTCGGCGAAGGTCTGTACGACATCGTTCACTTGAAAGCGGCGCGCGTGCAGATCGACCGGTACCAGCTTGGCCAGGGTCTCACGCACCTTCTGTCCGGTGAGGCGCAGCATGACGTACGCATCGCTCAGGTCGAGCACCGCGGCGTGGCTCCCGAGCGAAGCGCGCAAACCGATGGCGAAAGCGTTGCCGGCGTGCTCGCGAGTCATCAACCAGCTCTCCGGCCCGATGCCGGCCACGGCGAGCTCGCCCGAGCCTGTGCGCCGTGGGCCCGCCGGCAGGACGAGATCAAAGCGATCGCGGACCAGGCGCTGAAGCGCGCCCGCCTGCCGGCGGCGGGCCGTCAGCCGCGCGATACCGAGCCCCTCGCGCTCGGTTGCCCGCACGCCCTGGCCGGTGCCGGCGGCCACCGCCAATCCGGCGAATGCCGAGCGCGGAACGTACGCTCCTTCGACCATACGGCTTAACTCCTCAGGCGACCGCCATCCGGGTCGTAGAACACGGCACTCGTGACCTCGATCTCGACATCCTCGCCCGCAAGGGGATTATGGGCGCGGATATGCTCGCCGATGCGTCCGGGTCCCCCGTTGAGAAAGCCGAGCCCGATCCAATGCCCCAACGTCGGCGAGAAGGTCGCCGAGCTGATGAAGCCCTCGTCGCTCGCCAGACTCGGCCGCGCGCCGATGCGCAGCAAGTGGGCGCCCGTAGTGAGCTTCGCATCCCTGCGCAAGGGCTTCACGCCGATGAGCGACGGCCGCTCGGGCGCAGTAAGACCCGCCCTGCCCGCGAGCACCCGGCCGATGAAATCCTTGCGCGCCGACATCAGCCGAGCGAGACCGAGGTCCGCGGCGGTGGTCGTGCCGTTGATCTCGGCGGCCGCAACATGCCCCTTCTCGATGCGCATCACCCCGAGGGACTCGGTGCCGTAGGCCACGACGCCGAGAGCCGCGCCCGCGGCCATGAGTGCGCGTACGGTGGCCTCACCGTGGCGCGCGGGCACGGCGAGCTCATAGGCAAGCTCCCCGGAGAAGGAGATGCGAAACAGCCGCGCGGGCCGGCCCTGCCAGGCAAACTCCGCGCAGGCGAGAGGCGCAAACGCCGCGCCCCGGACATCGAGCGCATCGCCGAGCACGCGCATCAGCAGCTCCCGGGAGCGGGGGCCAGCGATCGCAATCTGCGCCCATTGCTCGGTGACGGAAGCGAGCTGTACGTCAAGCTGCGGCCAGAGCACCTGGCGGGCATACGTCAGGTGGCGCATGACCCGACCCGCCTGGGCCGTGCTCGTCGAGAGCAGGAAGTACCGGTCATCCAGATGTGCGACGGTTCCGTCATCGAGCACGATGCCGTCCTCACGCAGCATGAGGCCGTAGCGGGCCCTGCCGACCGGCAGCGTCGAGATCATGTTGGCGTAGATCCGGTCGAGGAACGCCCCCGCATCGGCTCCCTGGACATCGATCTTGCCCAGCGTGGATACGTCGCAAATGCCCACGCCCCCTCTGACACCCGCCACCTCTCGAGCCACCGTGCTGCGCCAATCGACCTCGCCGGTGAGCGGAAACCCGCGCGCCCGCCGCCACTCGCCGGCATCGACAAAAACCGCGCCCCGCTCCTCGGCCCACCGATGGCTCGGGGTGAGCCGGCAGGGCTTGAACCGCAGGCCGCGCGCCCGGGCGGCGAGGGCGCCGATGGCGACCGGCGTATATGGCGGCCGGGCTGTGATCGTACCCAGTTCCGCCGGCTCCCGCTGCGTCAGTGTGGCGAGCAGCGCGTGTCCGGTGAGCTCGGACGTCTTGCCCTGGTCGGTGCCCATGCCGAGGGTGGTGTAACGCTTAAGATGCTCGGCGGAGCGAAAGCCTTCGCGCGCCGCAAGCGCGATGTCCTCGACCGTCACATCGTGCTGGTAATCGACGAACGCCTTGCCTCGATAGCCGGTCACGCTCCACAGGCGCGCCGAGCCGACCGGCTCCTCCTCGGTGCGCCACTGCTCGAGCGGCGCGGCGAATCCGGCCGCATTCGCCGCCTCGCGGCCGGCCATGGCGCCCGTGCGCAACGCGCCGGCGAGCGAGAGCTCCCCGGCCGCCGCCCCGACGGCGCTCAGCCAAGGCGGCAGATCAGCCGGCACATGCGCGCCGATTGCCTCGGACCAGCGCGGACGTCCGCCGAGATGGGTCGAGAGCGCCGTATTCGGCTTCCAGCCCCCCGCCACCGCGAGGGCGTCTGTCGCTATGTGCACCGCACGCCCGCGCTCATCGCGCACCTCGATGCCGCGCACGCCTCCGGCGCCGTGTGCTTCGAGGACCTGGGCGCCGAGCATGACACGCAGGCCACGGCGGCTCGCCTCACTTTTCAGCGACGCCGCAATCTCCTCTCTCGCATCGATGACCACGGGCACTTCGACTTTCGCGTCGCTCAGATCGAAGGCCGTCTTCCAGCCGTCATCGCACGTCGTGAACACCGCGGTCTGGTGCCCCGGGGTCACCCGGAATCGATTGACGTAGGTTCTAACGGCCGAGGCAAGCATGACCCCCGGCCGGTCGTTGCCCCCGAAGACGACGGAGCGCTCGAGCGCGCCGGTGGCCAGCACCGCGCGCCGGGCGACGATCTTCCACAGGCGTTGACGAGGTTGATGGGCCGGTGGGACCGGCAGGTGATCGGACACGCGCTCGAGCGCGGCGAAGGTGCCGCCGTCATAGACGCCGAACACCGTCGTACGGGTGAGGAGGCGCACCTCCGGCAATGTGCGCAACTCCGCCGCCGCGCCCCTCGCCCAGAGCGCGCCGCTCTCGCCGCCGATCCGCTGACGATCCCCGTTCAAGCGGCCGCCCGGGAGAAAATCCTCCTCGCAGAGCATGACGCGCGCGCCGGCGCGCCCGGCGGTGAGCGCCGCCGCGAGCCCCGCCGGGCCGGCGCCGATCACCAGCACATCGCAGAACGCGTGCGTCTTCTCGTAGGTGTCCGGATCGGCCTCGCGCCCGGCCCGGCCGAGCCCGGCGGCCCGCCGGATCGCCGGCTCGTAGAGCTTCTCCCAAAAGGCGGCCGGCCACATGAAGGTCTTGTAGTAGAACCCCGCCACGAAAACCTTCGACAGCAGGGAATTGACCGCGCCGGCATCGCGCCCATGCTGAACA
>JAJZLX010000448.1 GCA_021850555.1 Pseudomonadota bacterium
CGCATGACCTGGCGCTTCGCAAGCAGCTGAAAGACCTCCACCCGGCGCTCTTTACATGCCTCTTGAGATCCCTGGGGCGCTGAAACGCAACGGCAAACGGCAATCCCAGGGCGCCAAGACTTCGCAGCAGACGCGGCGACGGTCTCGGTGCCGCAGGAGCCGGGAGCGGGGCCGCACGGCGCGCGCCGGCCGCCTCACCTTCAGCGTCCGCTCGAACAGGACAGGGCCCCGGAAGGAGCAAAGACAAACATCGCATCAACCCATATGACGACGAGCTTGACAGCCGGCCCGGCCGTTCCTTATTGTATGAGTTATTGACACCCTCGGACGTGATGCCCTGACTTAAGGGGGCGGGCCCGCGGTCGTGTCCCGTTGCCATCGCTGCCATCATCGCCGGCCATCGGTATCCGGCCCGGCATCGGATGCGCGGGTGCGGGGCACCGATCCCGCGGATCGTTGCGCCATTTTCGCAAGACGCCGGCTTGAAGGCGAAACTCCCATCCAGGCTCGTTCTCGAATGGATCTGGCGGCACGCTTGAAAATAGCCGGGCAGCATTGGCCGATTTTCCGGCACACCCTCGGTTCCGGGATGCTCTCATGATCACCGACGCCCGCTCACGCGCAGACTCCGACGGGGCGGACCGTCCGGTTTCCCGCTTCAGCCTGCTCGCGCCGGATCGCGGGAAATCCAACCACGATCAGATAGCCGCCATTCTCGGCATCGAGCTGCTCGACGGGCTGTACCCGCCCGGCAGCCCGATGCCCACCGAGGCGGCGCTCATCGAGCGCTTTCGGGTCTCGCGCACCGTGTTGCGCGAGGTCATGAAGACACTTGCCGCGAAGGGTTTCCTGGCACCCAAGTCTCATGTCGGAACCCGCGTGCGCGACGCGGCGTGCTGGAACTATTTTGATGCCGACGTGCTCGCATGGCGCCTGCGGCTCGGGCTGGACGACGGGTTCATGCAAACGCTGACCGAAGTGCGCCGCGCGCTCGAGCCGGTCGCCGCTGCGCTTGCCGCCCAACGGCGGCGGCCGGAGGATGTCGCGTTTCTGCGCGAATGCCTGCGGCAGATCGGACGCAAGGACCACACCCGGCAGAGCTTCGCCGCGGCCGATCTCGATTTTCATCTTGTCATCGCCCGCGCCTCGGGCAATCCGATCATCCGCTCAATCGCGAGTGTGATCGAGGCCGCGTTCGCCGCTTCCTTCACCTACAGCTCTCCCGTGGATACCCCGGCCGACCATGAGGTGAGCGTCAATGGCCATGCAGCGATCGTCGACGCCATCGAAGCCGGGGACGAGCGGCGGGCGGCGCAAGGCATTCTCAACGTGATCGACATCGGGGTAAATCGCATCAACACCAGGCGCAGAAAGGCCGGCGCGCGACGCTGAGCGCCGGAGCTCGCCGGCGCTCAGCGTCGCGCTCGCACACCCCACCCGCGAGGCTGCACCCAAAAATTTCCCCCATGGAGGAATCCGTCCCACGCCATCCCCCCGAGGACGCTGCCGCGAGCACTCCCGATACCACCTCGGCGCCCTGGGACTTGCGCTGGTGCTGCTGCGACACGGGCATGGAGAATCACACGAGGGACTCGCGCGGCATCTCGACCTTACGTGAGAGCGGCGGGATGGGGGCGTCATCGAGGTCAGGCTGTGGATGCCTCCACCCGTCCTGAATCTCCCCTGAGCCGCTCGATGCGCGGCCCTTTCGGCCCTCCGCCGTATGTGGCTGGGTTTCCTCGGGAAATCGCGTCCATGTATCCCGCTGGTGTCACACCCTGGGCCGACGGAGAGCCGGCGACGCCGTCGAAGATGACATCCCGCACACGCCCAACGCCGTGCCGAGCCGCCCCTGGCGGCAGGAAGTCCCATGCCGGGCGCACGGGACAGTCGGGCTCGATGCCGGCAACCGGCCTCTAAACCCAGCCACCGTCGACGACGTACTGCTGGCCGGTGCAAGCGCTGGCGCCCTCGGTGGCGAGAAACACGATGAAGTTCGCCACCTCTACGGGCTGAAGCTTCCGTTTCAAACACTGGCGCGCCATGATTTCCGCCTCGGTCTGCGGAGTCACCCATTTCTCGAGCTGGCGACGCGTCATGATCCAGCCGGGAGCGACCGCATTGACCCGGATCCCATAAGGGCCGAAGTCGCGTGCCAGCGAGCGGGTGAGACCGAGCACGGCCGATTTCGATGCGGTGTACGCGACCATGCCGCCTTGCCCGATCATCCAGGAGATCGAGCCCAGATTGACGATTGAACCGCCGCCGGCCGCCTTCATGCCCGGCAGCACGGCCTGCGCGCAAAAGAACTGCTGCTTGAGGTTGACGGCAATGCGATCGTCCCAGACAGCCTCGTCCACCTCCTCCGTTGCGTGCCGCTCGTCATTGGCCGCGTTGTTGATCAGCACCGCCACAGGCCCGAGGCGCACGCCGATCGCGGCGATCGTCCGTCGCAGAGCGGCAATATCCGTGAGATCACAGCGCTCGAAATGCACGGTCATCCCCGCATCCGAGAGATCGCGAACCAAAGCCAGAGAGGGTTCCGCTGCAATGTCGATGAAGGCAACCTTGGCGCGCTGCGCGGCGAACTGCCGCACGATCGCCTCACCGATGCCCGTACCCCCGCCGGTCACCAGAACGACACGATCTCTCAGATCCGGATGAATAGCCGTCATCAGACTTGTGCTCCACGAAATTGCTGTCAGTCCCGGGATCTTCTCGCTGCGTCCGCCCCGGCACCGCATGCGTCTTGCGGCCTTGCGCCACTCCGCGGCCGGCGCGCCCCGCGCAGGATCGCTCGACATGTCTGAGTATATTACGAGATGCTTGACGCCCGGACCAGCCGCTTTTTATTGTACGAGTTATTTACGGACCGGGCAGAGCCCGAACCCGGCGGACCAGGCGCCGCGATCGAGAGCCGTTCCGACGGGGATCATGATCGCCGATAATCCCGGCGAGACTGATCTGGCGCGTGCGCCTGGCGGATCTCGGCAAGGACACATGCCGCGCGCCCCGCTCGGGCGCGCGCACGGCACAGCCTCGGGAGACACCGCAACCTGGCATTCACCGTCCCGGCCTTGGCGCTTTACATGATCTGCGGGATGGGGATCGGCCCGATGAGTCACGAGCTCGCCGCCGCAGATCTTCACCCTGTGGAACCGCGGACCGGGACCGTTGACCGAGGAGGGCTCGGGACTGCTCATCATGGCGGTGGCCGCAGGCGCGCTCACCGAGCTGCCGGGCGTGCTCGCCGATCACATCGGGCTGCAGTTGTCCTGCCTGCCGCCCTGGGCCTGCTACGGCTTCCTGCTCTTCCATGCGCTCTCTGGCTGCCGGGCATCGGAGGCGCTGATGGAGGATCGGCTTGCCGCATGAACGCCGCGGAAACCACTGCGGATCGTACCGCTCATCCGCGGGCAAACGGCACCATCGCCCGCCGCTGCACCGGTTCAATGGCCGAGGAAGTCAAATGCAGCGCCGCAGCGTATACTTTCGCGCATGCGACGGCGGAACTTCCTTTCATCCAACGGCGAGCGCAAACGCCCGCTGCGGCTGCACGGCACGATCGCACGTGACATCGGCGTGCGGATCGTCGGCGGCCGGATCACCCCGGGCAGCGTGCTGGAGGGGGAAATCGAGGCGAGC
>JAJZLX010000011.1 GCA_021850555.1 Pseudomonadota bacterium
AAGAGCAAGCTGCAAGGCCGCATCACCGAGAGGCGGAGCGCAGTCGAATCGTCCATAGGCCGGTCGTGGGCGGACGATGTCCATGCGGCGTCCCGAGTCGGTGAGTGTTCGGGGCGCGGCTGCCTGGGGTCACGACCGCGCGCATGACACGGAGCCGGGATCGGTTTGAGTAGCTCGCGCACATGCTGTTGACGCCTGTGATGCGCTCGCGTAGATTATTTTCAGCGGGGATGGAGTCCCCCCGAAATGCTTCCCTAGCTGATGACTCCTGCCATGCGTGTATAGCGCATATGGGCAGGTAATGCCCGTTGCGTGGCGGGTGACCGATGATCAGCTCGAACAGCGAGATTCCATGTGCCGGCCTTGCCGGCACACTCCGTGCCGATCTCTCGGACGATTTCGCTCGGCAGGGGGGGCATTCCGGCCCGCCGCTGGCGGACGGGTTTCTGCTGCACTCCAGTCAAAGATCCCATAGCGTGCAATTCGTTGTCATCGCAGTCCTTGCCGCGAGACAGGGCTGCGAGGTCAGGGAGCATTGAGCGCAGGAGCACGGAGCACTCGCATCTACGCACTTCACAACTCGTGGGGAGATGTCGGTCATGAAAAACAAGTCTGTGTCTACTTCGACGGTGGGTTTTATGTGCCTCGCATTGGCTGGGTGGATGATCTCCATGCCGGCAGCCGGGTGGTTCGACAAGGTCTATCTGCACGGAACCGGCAACCTGCACGCGCTGGCCGGACTGCTCGCAATCATGGGTGTTCTGGCGTTTGTCCACGGGCGGACGCTTGACTGCGTCATTTTTTTTGGCGGCGCGGGACTTTTCTGGGGAACATATCTGTATCAGGTCGGGTTGCCCCAGGGCGGGATGGTCGAGCCGGGTAGCTACAGTGGGTGGTATTTCTTCGTGTGGGCGCTCTATTTCGGCTGGGTATGGTTCGGCTCTTTCAAGGCGGAATTGCAGCGCATGCTGTTCTTGCTTGGACTCTGGCTCACGCTGCTTGCTCTGGCGATCGGCGCCTGGACGGGGATTCATGGCTTCACTCTCGCTGGCGGATACCTGGGACTGATCACGTCGATCCTTGCCGCTATTACCTCCGCGATCGAAATCATCGGCCACGGGCGAGTCGGCCTGCCGAACGAACCCGGTCGCTCGATCGCTCAGGTTCTCCCCGGCCCTGGCGCCGATCAACGTGCAGCCCAATAGCGCCCGGTACATCGCGGTAGCCGCAGTGACGATTTGCGGTGCGAGACACCGGGTCCAGGACAGGTCGATAGTCCGGCTTTGGTCCAGTCCCGCGAAGAGGGCTCAAGTGCCGCGCTTGGCCTGAGCTTTGGGGCGCTGGTGGTCGGTCTAAATGACTGACCGCCAGCGCCCCTGGAATCGCTATCGCTGCCATGCGCCAACGTGCCCGTACATGCGCTGCGCGGGGCCGAAAGTCGAGCAATGTGGTGTTCACTATGGGAGAGCGCGTTGATTGCGAAACACAATGTCGACGCAGCTTTCGATCCGTATTCTTTTGCGTGGATGTCCACGTGACGTTGCATCGGGAAGTGTTGCATAATCGCTGCCACGACGTGCCTTCACAACGAGATTGGCTGCCACGCGGCTGCATGACCGCTTTGCGCAGATGTGCTCCGACATCGAGCGCGCAATCCTTGTGGCTCTACGTCTTGGGCAGATCAAATAGCTCCCGCAGATTGAGCTCATTCAGGCGACCGGCGCGAAACTGCTTCTCGCCAAGTACTGCGAGTGCAAGGTCATTTTTGCGATCCTTCATCGTGGCGATCTTCTCCTCAATCGTATCGTCACAGATGAGCTTGTAGATGAACACGGGCTGCTCGCGCCCCAACCGGTGGGCGCGATCTGTGGCTTGCCGCTCGACGGCGGGATTCCACCAGGGATCGTAGTGGACCACCGCATCTGCTGCCGTCAGATTCAGGCCCAATCCTCCGGCCTTGAGACTGGCAAGCATGATTCGCTTCCTGCCGCTCTGGAACTCCTGGACTGGAGTACGTCGGTCCGCGGTCTTTCCGGTCAGCATCGTATATTTGAAGTGGACCTGCTCGAGCGCTTGCGCAATCAAATCGAGCATCGAGGTGAACTGGCTGAATACAAGCACGTGCCGCCGCTGCTCGATGAGCGAGCGGATCAGCGCGAGCAATGCGTCGAGCTTTGCGGAGCGGGGCGTCGGTCTGCCCGCCCGCTCGATCAGGCGTGGATCGCAGCACACTTGCCTCAGTCTCATCAACGCCGTGAGCACCACGATGCGCGACTGTTCATCGGTATAGCGCGTGACCGCCGCGCGAACCTCCTGACTGAGCGATAGTCTCAGGGACTCATAGAGACGGCGCTGATCATCGGCCATCACCACCCGGATAATGGTCTCGGTCTTCGGCGGTAGCTCCGGTGCGACCTCGGCTTTGGTTCGTCGCAGGACGAAGGGGCTCACCAGGTGGCGCAAAGCGGCCAAGCGCCGATCATCTTCGTGGCGCTCGATAGGGTTTCGGAACTGACGGTTAAAGGAGCGATGGTCCCCCAAATACCCCGGATTGGTGGCGTCCATGTGAGTCCAGAGTTCGCCGAGATGATTCTCCAGCGGCGTGCCGGTCACCGCGAGGACGTGTGGCGCCCGCAAAGCACGTATGGCGCGCGCAGTTTGAGCAAATGGGTTTTTGATCCATTGTGCTTCGTCCAGAACGATCATCGAATAGTCGATCGACTGGAGAGTCGTCACGTCGTGGTTTAGCAAGGCATAGCTGATGACGATTACATGTGCCGACGGCAGGTGTGTCCGCAATCGCGCGCGGTCGGCGCCCGTATAGCTCAGGCACTTCAGAGCGGGCGCAAAGCGCACCAGCTCGTCCAACCAATTGGGCACGAGGCTGGTCGAGGCGATCACGAGGGCGGGTCGATCGAGACGGCCACATTCCCATTCGAGCGAGAGATGCGCGATGATTTGCACGGTCTTACCGAGACCCATGTCATCGGCAAGGACTCCGCCCAGGCGGGCGCGCCGCAATGCCTGAAGCCACTGCAAACCCTCCTTCTGGTACTGGCGTAAGTTGCCGTGGAACGCCGTCGGTGGGCTACACGATGTCTTCTGGGCGGCCCGCAATGCAGCCAATGTCTCCGTGATTCTCGCCGCTTGCGGCCCCCCAACGGTCACATCGTGCCGCTGTAGTGCAGCGCTCAGGCTCATGGCTTGCGGATCCGGTAGGTCGATGTGCCGACTGTCGCTCGATGCAGCCTTCGTTGCGTACGCCAACAGAGGAGTCAGCCACTCACGCAGCGTGGAGAGCCTCAAAGGAAGGAAGCGATCGGCTCCTATCGGGGCGAGCCAGCGGGCATCGCTATGCTCCTCTGGCGTCGGCGAAAGTGAAAACTCGTGGCGTTGCAGGCCCTTCAGAACGACCGGCAGGATATCAATGTCACCTTCTTCGCACGCTGCTGTCAGCTGAAACTGCGTCCATCCGGCGGAGTGCCCCACCCGGAGGGTGGCGTGAAGCGGAGTCTTCTGAGGAAGGACGACAAATGGAAGCTGTGGATCGCACTCGATTCGGAAGGCTATGTCGCGCGCGTCACGCAGAACTGAATCCAGCGCTGCAAAGGTGTCCGCACCGCCGCGATGATGTTGTCGATG
>JAJZLX010000292.1 GCA_021850555.1 Pseudomonadota bacterium
TCCTCCCCGGGCCCGCCGGTGTCGCGCACGGCGATGCCGGGCACAGAGCGAATCAGGCTATCGACGTTGACCAAGCCCCGGGAGGCGATCTGCGCGGCCGTGACCGCCGTGATGCTGAGGGGAGTTGTCTGAACAGTGGTGCGCTCCCGGGTTGCCGTGACGACGATCTCGCCGAGTTCAGTCGGCGGCGCGGCGCGGGCGCTCGCCTGGGCAGCATACGTGGCGCTGGTGCCGGTGATCCCGATGACGGTCGCCACTGCCACTGCCACTGCCACTGTCCGGGCCAGTTGTTGTCTACGCATAATGGACATAACGACCCTCCGTCCGGTCACGCCGCGCGGTCATGCTCTATGCGTAAAGTCTCTCGCGTCAGGAAACCTGCGCTTGGACAGGTGCGCCAGATACTTGACCCGCGCTGCCGATCGGGGATGGCAAATGGCGCGCCTCCCGCGGGCTGAAGCCGAACTGGGCGGAAAATACACGGCTGAAGTAGGCGGGATCGTTGAAACCCCAGCGAAACGCCACTTCTGTGACCGTGGGGCGTGTCCCGGACGCCTGGCGCAGGTCGAAATAGCAGCGCTCCAAACGCTCACGCCGGAGCCAGGCGCTGAAGGTCAGCCCGCGGCTCTGGAACAACCGCTGCAGTTGTCGCACCGACACGCAGGCGTAGCGAGCCGCTGCGGCGCAGTCCAGGTTCGCATCGGACAGTTGTTGCTCCAGCAGGCTGTGCACGCGATCCCAGGCATCCCGGCGCGACGGATTCGCCGGCGCCGGCGTCCCTTCTTCCGCCAGGATGAGGTGCAGCACGCCTTCAAGCAGTTGTGCGCGAACGAGCGCGCCGTCTTCGAGAGAGAACGTGCCCGCTTCCGACAAAGACCTGATGAGCAGGGCATGCAGCGCACCGGCATACCCGCGTCCGGCGATTGTGATCGCTGTTCTCGGGCGCCGACCCCGCCCGTAGGCCGCAACGACCCGTGCCGGCAGGTGCAGCGACAGCTGGCGCGAATAGCTGTCATACAGGAATTCCGAGCTGAGCCCGCCGTCGATCAGCGTGGCATCGCCAGGATGCAGCAGCGCCTCGCCTTCGCCCTGACGCATGCGGCTCGCACCCTCGACCTGCAGCACGTAAAAAAGGAGTCCGCTGCCTTCGGAGTCCGCGGTGAGGCGGTCGCGCACGATCCGCGCCTGGTTGCCGGCGACGCTCGCGCAATCGATCCCTCCGAAGCGCTCCAGAAAGATCTCGCCCGTGAAATCGCGCGCACCGTCCGCTTCCACCTCAAAGCCGCCACAAACCCGGTGCAGCATCGTTCCCCAGGACGGCAACCGCTCTTGCGGCCGCAGACAGTCGGTATTCAGATGTAGTAATGTCACAATCCAAGCACTATTGTGGTCACGCCGACTCCCCTCTGCATGATGGACGAAGTCGTTTGCCCCTTGATTCTTTTTATTTCCGACCCGGCGCATGACAACTCTAAGCGCGGCATCAAGTTTTTGTCAATTCGGCGCCGAGGCTGCGGGAACCTAGCTGACTTCTGATATAGAAGACGGCTTAGAATGAGACTAAAGCGGTTTGCGGTCACGGCTGACTCCCGCAATACGAGCGCTGGCCGGGTCTGATTTTGATCATGATCGTGAAGAGCGGCCGCCACGGCCGCGACCGTGCCGGTCGCATCGACCCTGCCCGGGCAGTCAGCACCGATTCCCGGACCATGCGCGAGCGACCGATGGCGCCTTCGCGCCGCGCACAGGTATCCTGGCGGACACCGATGGCTTGACCGCGAACGCAGGCTGGAGCGCGTGAGCTCAGGGCCGTAGCTTGTGCGCTCGAATCCCGCCGGCCCCCGGGCAGGCTGTGAAAGCCGCTCCGGACGCGGGGTGGCTCAGCAGGGCTCTCGGCCGACGGTGCCCAGTCCTATCAACGCATTGGCGCTCGCCGACGGCGACAGTCGGACCGTCAGCGACGCCGGCATGCTTACCGCGGAGACCACGGCGGCCAGGCAGAGCGCTTTCTCGGATGTGCGCGATGGCTGGCCGGTCAAGCGCACGGCCTGCATGCACATCCACCTACGTCGGCTCGGCATGGCCGGCGAGCAGACCCGCCGCTTCGACTGCCGGTTATGGATCACACGCGTGGAATTGGCTTACCTCGATCGGCTCGATCACCCATCGGGGCCCCGACGAGGTCCCCGTCTTACCCTTGCGCGACGAGCCTTCCCGTGGTCTGCATGCGTGTCTCGCGCAGCTGAACACGTGGCATCAGCGAAGCGTGCTCGGCAAGACGTTTCGAGGCGGTGCGCGAAGCCAGGTACGGAAGACCTATTCGAGATAGTGTTCCGCCGGCGCGTCGGCCTCGACCTCCTTACGTTTGCCACCGGCGAGAACCTCGCTCATCTGAGCTGCCTGCTGCATCGCGGCTAGGTGGTGCGTGAGCTCATCTCCAGGTCGCCTGGTACCGCGTTCGTGAGGTCGTGATGTCGTGAGGTCCTGAGGCCCAGCGGCCGGAGTGGAGAGGCCGATCCCCGTGAATCTCCTCGACTCTCGCAGCCAGGCGGGGAGCGTACGTCCCGAAGCGGGGCTTTAGAGGCCCCGTTTGGCTCCAAATGGTCACGCTTCGGATCAAGCACACTTCGGACCGTTTGGCGGCATTTCGGTACTCCCGCTGGCGAAGATCGTGGTAAACTAGTACTAGTATACCGATTATGCTTGGCTAGCCGGCACACTTGATACTTGCTCAACCTGCCAGAGGGTAACCAATGAAGAGCACGCTGATTCCTGGGATCTCCAAGGTACGTACGCTGACGGTGGGTCGAGCGCAGACGATTGATTTCCTCGGTGAGGCATTGCGCGTCTACGCCACACCGGAGCTCGTACGCGACTTCGAGATCACATGTCGCGAACTGCTGCTTGAGCACTGCGATGATGGCGAGGATTCCGTCGGCACCGGCATCTGCATCACCCATACCGGGGCGACTCTCCTTGGCATGACCGTAGAGATCCACGTCGAAGTGAAGGAAGTGGATCGTCGGATCGTGAAATTCTCGCTGTCGGCAAGCGATGGTGTGGAGTCGATCTCCATGGGCGAGCATTCGCGCGCAGTAGTCGACGTCGAGAAGCTGCGCTCACGGGTCGCGGCGAAGGCCGCCGCGGCCAAGCTCTCCTGAGGGGACAGCACCGAGCGATGACTCGTTACGTCATGGTGGTCGATCTGCGCCGCTGCACGGGCTGCCAGACTTGCACGGCTGCATGCAAGCACGCGAATGGCACGCCGCCCGGCGTGCAATGGCGAAGGGTGCTCGACATCGAGACAGGCGTCTTCCCGAACGTGCGGCGCAGCTTCGTTCCCGTGAGTTGCATGCACTGCGGATCGCCGCCGTGCCTGGAAGTGTGCCCGACGGGGGCGACATACAAACACGACGACGGACGCGTCGGCATCAACTACGACGCGTGTATCGGGTGCGCGTATTGTGCGATCGCATGCCCGTACCAGCAACGGTTCAAGGTGCAGCGTGCGCACTTCGCGTACGGCTTGGATCCGACGGACGCCGAGGCAAGCAAGTTCGACCCCGCCCGCCTTGGCGTATCGACGAAGTGCACGTTCTGCAGCGACCGGATCGATCGGGCCCGCGAGACCGGACAAGTGCCTGGGATCGATCCGGAAGTGACGCCCGCGTGCGTGAATTCATGCATCTGCAGCGCTCTGCACTTCGGGGACCGGGATGACCCCGAGAGCAACGTCTCGAAGTTGTTGCGCGAGAACCGTCACTTCCGCATGCACGAGGAGCTGGGCACCGATCCGGGCATCTACTACCTCACCGCGACGGACAATTGAGCAATGTACGTTCCGAATTCCGGTCGGGTTGCGCCTTGGCGGCAGACTTATTGGGACTGGCGCGCGGCGGGTAACTTCATCTTCGGCGGCGCTGGGTCAGGAGCGCTGATCTATGCCGTCGCAGCGCCGGACGCGATGCCGATCCTCGGGCCGATCGGCGCTGTCCTGGTGCTCTGCGGCCTGCTGTGCGTGTGGTTCGAAATCGGCCGTCCATGGCGGGCGCTCAACGTCTTTCGTCGACCGGGCACTTCCTGGATGTCACGCGAGGCATGGATCGCTCCGTGGCTGCTTGCCGCCGCGGTCTTGGAATTCTCGCCATGGCTTGCGTGGTCGCGGATCGCGGCAGCGGTGCTCGCGCTTGCTTACCTTTACTCCCAGGCACGGATTCTGAACGCAGGACGGGCAATTCCCGCTTGGCGGCATCCGCGCACGGTACCGTTGATGATCGAGAGCGGACTTGCGGAGGGCGCGGGGATCGGCGTGCTCGTCGGCTGCCTCTCAGCGCCGGCATCCGCGGCGCAATCCTGGGTTGGGTGGTCATTGGCAGGGCTGCTGCTGCTGCGCATGACCGCGGTGGCTTGGTATCGTGCCGGATTGCGCCGCGATGGTGCACCGCAAAACCTGTTACGTGACCTCTCGCGCTGCGTGCCGAGGCTCCTCACGCTCGACGCTTGCGCAACTGCTGCGGCGCTTGCGCACGCAGCTTGGCCGCGCAACGCGCTCTTGATCGAGACTGCCGCCGTGCTCGCGGTAGTGGCAGGCTGGTGGTGGAAGCATACGATCGTCGTCCGCTTGTCCTATAACCAAGGATTTGCACTGCCCATGACGCCGGTACGTGGCGCCGGTGCCACCGGGCCCGGCGCTCGTCCCGGCTGGTGACGGCAATCGGCGCAGCGTCACGCGGCGCAGATCCGGGGCTTAAGCCGGTCGCACCGGTCAGGTCCAAGGACATCGGCGCCACCGTGTTCAGAGTCGGTGCGGCCACGTCATTCGCATGCGGCGTGTCTGCAACGGTGCGATCGCCTGCCGGGCGCGCGTGCAGAGTTCGGGATGGGGCGCACTCAGGTGGCGCGTGGACTGGCTGAGCCGCGCAGCGCGACGGTGGGCGCGTGCGCCGCGAAGGCCTCGGCAAAATGCGCCAGCGGCTGCCAGTGCTCAGCCGGGCCGACGCGCAACAGCAGAATGTGCATCGCGCCCTCGCAGCCCACCCCGAGTCCCCAGATCAGGTCGTTCGGATCACGCAGGTCGTAGGTGATTCGCCGGGCCTGGCCGGAGTCGATCACCGCGCGCGCATGCTCGGCGAGATCGCCCTCGAGACAGCCTCCGGAGAGCAATCCTGCGTACTCCCCGCTTGCGGCGATGAGCAGCAGCGCACCGGGGCGCTGGTAGGTCGAGCCCACCGTGTGCACCATGACGGCGAGCGCGGCGGCCCGGCCGGAAGAGCGCTCACGGGCGAGCAGGGGTAGCAGGGCGCCGAAGGATGATTCCATGGTTTGATGATATGAGGCCGGCCGGCTCATGGGAATGCATCACTGCCGGCGTCCCGATCGCGCCTGACGGGAGACTGCGTCTCCTGGCCGCTACGTGGCCGGCTGCGCAGGGTCGCGCGCCCGCGAGCCGACCTCACGGTGAGCAGATCGGTGAGTCGCTCGATGAGGGCGCTGCCAAGTTCATCGACAGTCCGAATGGCCGTTGCACGCGTGTAGAAGTGCGTGACGTCGTGTCCTACGCCGATCGCGACGAGCTCCACTGGCGATTCGGACTCGATCCACGCGATGACGCTGCGCAGATGCCGTTCGAGAAAGTCGTGCGAATTCTCCGACAGTGTCGATTCATCGAGTGGAATTCCGTCGCTTATCACGAGAAGGATTTTGCGTCGCTCGCGTCGCAACAACAGTCTCTCGTGCGCCCATAGAAGCGCCTCGCCGTCCACGTTTTCCTTGAGCAGTGCATCGCACAGCATCAGTCCGAGGTTCTTGCGCGCGCCGCGCCACGCTGCGTCGGCCGACTTGTATATGACGTGCCGCAAGTCGCTCAAGCGACCGGGCCGTCGGGGGCAGCCGGCGCGCAGCCAGTCCTCACGCGAGCGCCCTCCATTCCATTCCCGAGTCGTGTAGCCGAGAATTTCGACCTTGGTTCCGCACCGCTCGAGGGTGCGTGCGATCAAGTCCGCGCATAATGCCGTCATCACCATCGACCGTCCGCGCATGGAGCCGGAATTGTCGAGTAAGAGCGTCACGATCGTATCCATGAACTCGAGCTCGTCCTCATCCTTGTAGACGAGCGGCATCGAGGGATCGACGAATACGCGCGTCAGGCGAGCGGCGTCCAGCTCGCCCTCCTCCCGGTCGAAGCGCCAATGGCGCCGTTGCTGTGCGCGCAGCAGCCGCTCGAGCCGATTCGCAAGCCGCACCAGCCCCCCCTCGATCGGCTCCGCTTGTCGGCGAAGCAGCTCCACGAGTCGCTCGAGCTCTGCCGGCTTGCAGGCGCGCTCCGGGATCACGGTCTCGTCGTGCGCGCGGCTGTAGATTCGGTAGTCAAAGTCCGGCGATCCGCGCCGGGCTCGAAACACTACCGCCGCCGGGGGGCGGTCCTTGCGGTCGGATGCGGTGCCGTGATCCGGGGCGGCAGGCACGGTTGCCGGTACCGCATCCGTCGCTTCGCCAGCATGGCCGGCGAGCTGTTCGGAACAATCGCCCGCCGCGGCGGTGCTCGCCGTTGCGGCCCGCGGCCGCACTGGCTTGCCCGGCGTGCCTGTCGGTGATGCCGCGTCGCATGCGAATCGAAGGTCGCGCAGCAGATCGCGGCAAATCCGGGCAAATTCCGCTTGGTCGGCAATGACCGGCACCATGCGGCCGAGCGTCATGCCGGCGCGTCGCAGCAGGTCATCTCGCCAACGCTCCACCAGGTGCGCGGCCGCGGCTGGCGGCGCCGCCTCGGTCAAGCGCTCGCGAATCAACAGCAGCAGTGCCCCGATTTGCGCCGCGGCCTGGTCGTCTCGGTCGAGGCTCGCTTCCGTTCGTGCCAGATCGTCGGCAAGAGCGGCCGTCAGGTTGCGTGCGACCCCCGGAAGCACTCGGGCGCCGAGCGCTTGGCATCGCACTTCCTCGATCGCATCATACAGTTCGCGCGCATGAGCTTCGGCAGGCCGGAACATTTCGTGCACGCCGGCATCGTGGTGCGCGAGCCGCAGCGCAAGCCGGTCGGCGTGGCCGCGCAGGCGCGTCAATTCGGCGCGGTTCAGCGGCT
Organism: Pseudomonadota bacterium; assembly: GCA_021850555.1. The sequence goes on from JAJZLX010000292.1 coordinate 7,079, forward strand.
GCGCCGGCTGCGGAAGCCGCAGAGCGCCGTCGTCGGCGTCGTGTCCGGGCTGGCCGAACGCGATCGCGACGCGACGATTGCCGGCGAGGGCACGGATCGATTGCACGAGTAAACGCTTGACCTCTTCAATTGCCGATCGGCGCCGGAGCACAGGTGGGGTAGCGTCAGATTACGGTGACGTGCGTGGCGCTTTCGGGCAGTTCGGCGTCGAAGGCTCTCTGAAAGAACTCCGCAACTGTCGCCCGCTCCGACTCGTCACATCTGTTCAGGAACGTCATGCGGAAGGCGAGTCCGACGTCCCCGAAGATCTGCGTGTTTTCCGCCCAGGTAATGACCGTCCGCGGGCTCATCACCGTAGAGACGTCTCCGTTGATGAACGCGTTACGGGTCATGTTGGCGACGCGAACCATTGCCGTCACCATGCGGCGGCCGGGGTCGGTATTGAACGCCGCCGCCTTGCCCAGCACGATTGCGGCCTCCGCGTCGTGATCGAGGTAATTGAGGGTCGCCAGGATGGACCAGCGATCCATCTGCCCCTGATTGATCTGCTGCGTGCCCTGATACAGGCCAGTGGCATCGCCCAGCCCGATCGTATTCGCGGTCGCAAACAGCCGGAAGTACCGGTTCGGGCTGATCACACGGTTCTGGTCCAGGAGCGTGAACCTGCCGTTCGCCTCGAGGGCTCGCTGAATGACGAACATGACCTCCGGGCGGCCGGCGTCGTACTCGTCGAATGCGAGCGCGACCGCTCTTTGCAGTGCCCACGGGAGCAGCCCTTCGCGAAACTCGGTTACCTGCCTGCCTTCGCGCAAGACGATCGCGTCTCTACCAACGAGATCGGTGCGGCTGATGTGCCCGTCCAGGTTGATGCGAATCAGCGGCCAGTTGAGCACTGCGGCCACCTGCTCGACATGCGAGGACTTGCCCGTGCCGTGGTACCCCTGGATCATCACGCGGCGGTTGAACGCGAATCCGGCGAGTATTGCGAGCGTCGTTTCCGGGTCGAATCGGTAGCTCTCATCGCGCTGCGGCACGTATTCGCTCGGCCGCGAAAACGCGGGCGCCTGCATGTCGCTTGCGATGCCGAACTCACGTGCGGAGACGGCCCTATCTGGAGTGGCGAGCAGAAGATCGTCGGCCGCGGTCAACGGATGAGTTCCTGCGAGGCACGCGATCGCGCGCGCGTGTTCGGGCGGCAAGTCATTGGAGGTCCAAGCACGATCACTGCGAACCCGCCGCGGTGCGTGGCGATGGCACCATTTTCGGAATCCCGGAGGTCTTGTATACTGTGCACAGTATGGCTGTCAAGATCGCGCGAGACCTGGAGCGTCGCCGACTCAGGGCACGTGGCCGGTGAGCTCTGCGGCCTCGCACGGCAGCTTTCAAAAACGAGATCACGGAGACCGACGTGCGTCTGAGAGATATCCCCGCCAACCCCGCTCTCATCCGCTCATCGCGGCCATTTCCGCGTTCCGTCGGAGTTATCGGCGCCGGCACCATCGGGCCGGACATCGCGTATTACCTTGCAAGCGAGATCCCGGGGCTCAAGCTGGTGCTGGTCGACATTGCCCCGGCGGCGCTGGCGCGTGCCCAGGAGCGGGTGTACGGCTATGTCGAAAAGGGCGTGCTGCGCAAGAAGATATCTGCCGAACGCGCCGCGTCGGTGCGCGCAGGCCTTTCACCGACGACGGATTACGGTGCACTCGCCGGTTGCGACTGGGTGATCGAGGCGGCCACGGAGGATCTCGCGGTCAAGCAGCGGATCTTCTCGCAAATCGAGGCGGTGATCGCACCGTCGGCGTTCATCTCCTCGAATACCAGCTCTCTGCCGGCAGGCAGGCTGTTCGGCCACCTCGCGCACCCGCAGCGGGCGACCGTCACGCATTTCTTCGCGCCCGCCTTTCAAAATCCAATCGTCGAGGTCATAGATTGGGAACGCGCAGAAGACCATGTGATCGACTGGTTTCGCTGGCTCTTTGCCGCCACCGGCAAGGTGCCGCTCGTGACACGCGACGCCGTTTGCTTCATGTTGGATCGTGTGTTTGACAATTGGTGCAACGAAGCCGCGACTCTGTTAGATCGCGCGGATGCGGGGCAGATCGATGCGGTTGCCTGCGAGCTGGCGCACGCCGGACCGTTTTTCGTGTTGAATCTCGCCAACGGCAACCCGATCATCGTCGAGACGAATACCCTGCAGGCGGAGGAAGAGGGCGCGCACTATCGGCCCGCACGTATTTTTTCTTCTGTCGAACGCTGGAGGTTGCCGGCCCGCGGAGCGGTGCGGCCCGCGATCACTGACGGCGTGCGCAGCGCAATTCGCGATCGCCTGCTCGGCATTCTGTATTCTCAAGCGGCGGATATTCTCGACCGCGGCATTGGGCGGCCGGCGGATCTCGAGCTCGGCTGCCGCCTTGCATTCGGCTTGAAGCGCGGCCCGCTCGATCTCATGCGACTCGCCGGCGAACGGGAAGTGGACCGGATCCTCGCGCGCTTGGGCGAGGAACGGCCCGGCATGCCCGGGCGCACGAGGCCACTTGCCGATTACCTCGATTTCAGGCGCGACGTACTCATCGATGACGTTGACGGAGTCTGCGTGATCACCATTCGCCGTCCGGAAGCCCTGAACGCCCTGCATGACGAGCTCAACGATGAAATCCTGGCGATTCTGCGCGCCCGGATGACCGACGCGGCCACCGTCGGCTTCGTCCTCACCGGTTATGGACCGCGCGCGTTCTGCGCGGGCGCCGACATCGGCCGCTTCCCGGCGATGCTCGGCGACGCCACCGCCTCGCGGCAGTATGCGCGCGCGTGCTCGCGGCTGCTGATCGCGCTCGATCGTGCCGAGAAGCCGGTGGTGGCCGCACTGAACGGTCTCGCCCTGGGCGGCGGGCTCGAGCTCGCGTTCCGCTGCCATGAAATCGTCGCAACCCGGCAGGCGAAGCTGCAGTTCCCGGAGATCGGGCTCGGCATCGTGCCGGGCATCGGCGGCATCGCCGTGCCCTACCGCCGCTGGCCGCAAGCGGCGGAGCTCTTCCACCGGATGCTGCAGCAAGCTGAGCGCATCGACGCGGAAACCGCGGCTCACTATGGCGTTCTGGAGCTTTGCGAGGACTTGACGGACCTCATCCCGAGCGCAGTGGCTCGAGTGCATGCCCTCCTCGGGCGGCTGCCGGCGCCGGTCGACGGCCCGGTGCGCATCAGCGCGCCGCCGTCGATCCCGGCCGTCAGCGTTGACGGCGCGAGGCTCAGCGTGGCGGTCCGTGCAATCGTCGACGAAGCGATAGTGGCGGCCGCCGCGGCGACGTCATGGACCGAAGCGCTCGAAGTCGGCTACACCGCATTCGGAGCGAGCGCGTGTACCGCCGCTGCGCTCGAGGGAATCGCCGCCTTCAGTGAGCGCCGGGCACCGGATTTCGCCAGGACCGGTTGAGAGAAGCGCTCAGCGGCGCGGACCGTCTACACGGATGACGATCGCCATCGCGGAATCACCCGCGGCGCACCCTGTGAACAAGCCGAGACCGCCCCCGCGCTCGACGAGCTGTTCGATGAGCTCGATCGTCGAGCGAAGGCCGGTTGGGGCATTGGGATGGCCGTAGACGAGGGAGCAACCACGGGCGTTCATGGTGTTCGGATCGGCACCCGTCGCCTGTGCAAAGGCAAGATCATTGACGATGAACGGGTTGTGAGTGTTGATCGCGGCGAGCTCGCGGATGCCGACGCCAGAGAACGCCAGTGCGCGCTCGGCGGCTGCAATCGGCGCCTCCGGCATGTAGGCGAGCTCGGCGCGCGACTGGCCGAAGCCAAGGATCTCGATGGACACCGCCGGGTCGGCGGCGATCTCACGGGCGCGGCCGGGGCTCGTGACCATGATGGCGGCGCTGCCGTCCGCCGGATGAGTCTGGCCTCCGAAGGTCACCGTTCCGCCTTTGGTGACCGGCCTCAACGCCGCGAGCCCCTCGGGTGTGGAAAACCGCACTCCCTCGTCGCCATCGAGTGTCATCTGCGTCTTTCCGAAGCGCGCATCGGGCACCGGAAACGGAATCGTGATGTATCCTTTCTGGAAGCGCCTGTCGTCCGCGAGCGCCTCACGATACTGCGCTTCGCGCCGCAAGACGAGCTCGTGCTGAGGCGCCATGCCGATCCCGAAGCGACGCGCAACGTTTTCAGCGGTCTGCACCATGGAATGCCCGCCGAGCGGGTCGCACGCCATGTTCTCGAGGATGAAGTCCTCGGCCTCGCCCGTGCCGCCCATGCCGCCAGGGTTCGGGTGGTAGATGTGCGGGCCATTGGAAGTGCGGTCGCAGGCGATCGCGAGGGCGACCTTTGCCTCACCGGTGGACACCTCGCGCGAGGCCACCGAGAGGGCACGGATGCTGGTTGCGCAGGCTTGAGATACCGTCGGGCCGGCGACGTGACCGGCGCCAATGAGCCCCATCAACCACGGCAGGCCGTAGAAGCAATTGCGCTCGGGGCGTGTCATGCCGAGGACGCCGAAATCGATGATGCTCGGATCGCTGTTGCGACGCGCGAGCTCGGCTCGAGCCACGTGTGCGGCAAAACGCAGGCTGTGCAGATGCGCGAAGGCGCCTTGCCATCGTGCGAACGGTGTCGACCAATAAGCTCGATACGGAATTGAGGCGCGCAGCTGCATTGTACTTCTCCAAACCTGTCTGCTTGCGGAGCATGGTCTGCGCCGCAGACCTGTCAGACGGCTATGATTCCGTCCCGTGCCCAGGCATCGATCTCCTGCGGCTGGCAACCGGCTTCAGCGAGAAGACGGCGGGTGTCGGCGGCGTATTTTGGGGGAAATGGAAGGTGGCGGCTCGCCTGCGGGCGCTCGACCGGCAGCGGCTGCATGCGCACGGTTCGCCCGTCGGGAAGAGTCGTCGTCGTCAGGTGCTCGCGTAGCGGCGCGAGGTCGCGCACGGCTCCGAGCTCGAGGATTTTCGTAGCCGGAATGGTCGCCTCACGGAACTTCGTCAACAGTTCGTCCGCCGACCGCGACGCGGTCAATGCGGCCAGTTCGCCATAGATTGCGTCGCGCTCGCGGTACCGTCCCTCGTTGGTGGCGCGAGCGGTGCTGGCCACCGATTCGAATCCCGGTATTGCCGTCAAACGGCGCCACTGCAGATCAGACCCGATGGCGAGGTAGACAAAGCCGTCGCGGGCCGGATAGACGCTCGTGGGAATGAACTTTCGATGTGCATTCCCCGAGCGGGTCAGGTCCGAGGGAGCGGCGTCGAAGTCCAGCAATGGAAGGTAGGTCAACAGCCACGACGCCGCAGCCTGCATCATTGATACGTTGATTTCCTGCCCCTTGCCGGTGGTGGCGCGCTCCAGCAGAGCAAGCAGCACATTGGCATAGAGTTCGTCTCCGGCCTTCAGATCAACCACCGGCACGCCCATCAGGGTGGGTGGTCCGTCGTGCTCGCCGGTCAGCGCCATGTAGCCGCACATCGCCTGAATGACCGGATCGTAGCCCGGGGTGTCGGGCCAATTCGGACCCAGAGCAGAGATGGCCGCCCAGATCAGACCGGGCCGCTCGGCGCTCAGTGTCGCATAGTCGATGCCCAGCGAGCGGTAGCGCGACGGCAGCGTGTTGCAGCAGAAGACATCAACGTCGAGCGTCCGGATCAACTGGCGCAGGATCGCCCTGCCGCGCTCGTCCTTCAGGTTCAGCGCGATGGCTTCCTTGCCGACGTTCGGCGCAATGAAATAGCTGCGCCGATCGTCATCCGCGACCCGCTCACCGATATAGCGGTTGGGGTCGCCGGGCAGGGTGTCGCCGGACGGGGTCGATTCGATGCGAATCACCCGCCAGCCGAGCTGCGCGAAACGCAGCGTCGCCGAAGGAAGCGACAGAGCCTGCTCCAGGCTAAGAACGACTGGTCGCGTGGTCAAGCGGTGTCCTCGGGCCACTTCGGTGGCATATTCGTGCCCCGTAGTGCGCGGTACACCTTCTCGGGAGTGAAGGGCAGCGCATAGATTCGGGTGCCGGTCGCGTTGTAAATGGCGTTTGCGACCGCAGCGGCTATGCAGATCGCAGGTGCTTCGCCGACGCCTTTGGCTCCCTGCGGGCCTTCGCCATCCATGGTCTCGATGAACGAGACGTCCACCTCAGGGATCTCCGGCGCCGTGACCAGCTTGTAGTCGCGGAAGTTCGGATTCCTGATCACACCGTCCTCGACCAACAGATCCTCGGACAATGCATAGCCTTGTCCCATCACGATCCCGCCCTCGATCTGCCCTTCTATGCCGAGGCGGTTAAGCACGCGTCCGACGTCGTGCGCCGCCGTGACCTTCAGCAGCCGGACGATTCCCGTGTCGGTATCGACCTCGACTTCGGCGACTTGCGTGGCCCACGCATAAGCCGCCGAAACGTCGCCTTTGTAGTTGCGATCCAGGTGAACGCTCGGTGGCTCGTAATAGTGTGTCGTCATCACGAGCTCCGCCTTCTCCGAGAAGTGCAGCGAACGCAGAAACTTGCCGATCTCCTGGATGCGCTCACCGGTCGCCCTGACGACGATGTGTCCGCCGCGCAGGTCGAGATCGTCCGGCTTGCGCCCGGCCTTCTGGGCAGCAGCCTCGAGGATCTTGCGCTTCGCCTTGCGTGCCGCTCCAATCGCCGAGTTGCCACCGATAAACGTCGTGCGGGAGGCATGTACGCCCACATCCCATGGTGTGATCGCCGTGTCGTTGTTCACCACAGTCACGAAGTCGATTGGCAGCCCGAGCTCCTCGCAGACGAGCAGCGCCAGAACCGTCTCGGAGCCCTGACCGATTTCGGACGCGCCGGTGATCAACGTGACTTTCGCAAAGTCATCGAGCTTTATGATCGTGCCGCATCCGTCCGACGGATACATCTTGGCGCCGCCGCCGACATGAAGCATGGAGGCCATTCCGATGCCGCGCTTGATCGGATTGCCGTCGTTCCAGTGCTCCAGGTTGTGCCGACGCTTTGTCTCATAGTCGCTGCGCTCCGCGGCCGTGCCGAGGCACTGCTTGAAACCGCACGAGCGGAAATGCATCCCCTGGGGCGTCGACTCACCCGGATCCTGTGCGTTCAGCAGTCGGAATTCGAGCGCGTTTATGCCAAGCGCATCGGCGAGCTTGTCCATGTGGGCTTCCACGGCGAAGGTTGCCTGAAGATTTCCGTAGCCGCGGAAGGATCCGGCATAAGGGTTGTTGGTATATACCGCCCGCGTCCGGTAATGGCAGTGTGGTACCCGATACAGCGAGGAAATAGTCTGCATCATCACGAACGGTGTGGTTGCGCCCCAGGACGTATAGGCGCCGTTGTCGTGAATCGTGTCGACAGCGCGGAAGGTGAGCCGACCTTCTCGGTCGCAACCGGACCGCAGCTTGAGCAGAACCGGTTGTCTTGTCGGAGAGGCGATGAATTCCTCCTCGCGCGTAAACAGTAGTTTCACCGGTCGGCGCGTCATTTTCGCAAGAAAGATCGCAATCGGCTCAAACGGGTAAATATCCAGCTTGGAGCCAAAGCCGCCGCCGATGGGCGGCTGAATGATGCGAATGCGACCCGGGTCGATCCCCAGCAGTTCGGCGAACTCCCGCTTATGCAGAAAGGGCACCTGCGTGTTCGAATACAGCAGCAGGTTGCCGGAGGCATCGAACTCGGCGATGACGCCGGAGACACCCATGCAGCAATGGGTCACGTAGTGCAGCCAGAAGACGTCCTCAACGACGACGGCCGATTCCCGCTCGGCTTGAGTGACGTCTCCGTGGCCATACTCATAAACCATCGAGACGTTGTCGCTGCACGCCTTGTGAACGACTTCGAGTGTGTCGTTGCGGCCCGGAACACGCAGGTCCTCCCCGTGCAGCAGCGGCGCCCCCGGCCTGAGGGCCTGCGCACTGTTCGTGACAATCGGCAGCGGCTCGTAGGCGACGCGAATCAGGCGCAGCGCCTGCTCTGCGGCTTCGACCGTATCGGCCGCCACCGCGGCAATCTCGTCGCGGCGGCTGCGAACGATGTCTCCCTTGAGGGGCATGTGGTCCTTGGTGATGCCGATCGGGCGTTGCCACGGCACGTCGGCGGCGGTGATCACGGCATGGACGCCGGGCACGCGGCGGGCGGCCTCAACGTCGATCGAGACGATGCGGGCATGCACTTCCGTTGAGCGGAGGATCTTAGCGTGCAACTGGCCGGGAATGTTGATGTCGTGCAAGTAGCGTGTGCGGCCGCTGGCCTTGTCGGGCGCGTCCAGCTTTGGAACGCGTCGCCCGATCAGAGAGTCAGCAAACGCTTCTTCGCGCGGTGTCGGTGCCACTTCGTGCTCCTTAATCGACGGCCAGGGACGGATGCGCCGCCGCTTCGATAGCGTCGACAATCTTGTGGTAGCCGGTGCAGCGGCAGAGATTGCCCTCGAGACCACGCTGGATCTGCGCGCGACTCGCATCGGGATTGTCTGTGAGAACCTGTTGTGCCTGCATCATGATGCCCGGCGTGCAGAAGCCGCACTGGACAGCGCCATGCTCGACGAGGGACCGGTTGAGAGTTTCGCCGAACGCGGTGGCCGCCAGACCCTCGATGGTCTGTATGTCGCGGCCGTTGCAATCGACCGCAAACAGGAGGCAGGAGTTGACGGTGCGGCGGTCGACGCTGATCGTGCAGGCGCCGCATTCGCCTTCGCCGCACCCATACTTGGTGCCATGTTGCCCCATCATGTCGCGGAGCATTTCCAGTGCGCTCATTTGCGGGGGAACGGCCACGCGCCGGCAGATGCCGTTGAGGCGGAACTCAATTTCAACTAGGGCAGACATCGCTCAATATCCTCCGCAGGAGGTTGTGCACCAGTTCGCGCCGATACCAGTCGGACGCGCGAACGTCGCTGATCGGGTGAATCACCGCGTCCGCAGCATCGACCACCCGCTCGATGCGGGCCCGATCGAGCGGACCCTCCGCCAGCACCCGCTCGGCGTCATGCGCTCGAATGGCCGTTGGTGCTACGGCGCCGAGCGCGAGGCGGGCATTCTCCAGTCGCCCGTCGGACAGCGTGCCGCCGACTGCGATCGCGATCGTGGAGATGTCGAGAGCGGGGCGAGTTCCGAACTTGACGTATCGATCCACCCAGCCCGGTGCGGGGACCGGCATGTGCACCGCGACCAGAAGCTCATCGGGTCGGCGCGCGGTGCGACCGGGGCCGGTGAGGAATTCGGGCAGCGGCAGGCGCCGTTCGACGACCCCGGCCGCTCCGGCACTCGCGAGGACCACGGATGCGCCGAGCACGAGCAGCGGAACCAGAGTGTCGCCGGCGGGCGAGGCGTTGCAGATGTTGCCTCCGATGGTCGCGGCGTTGCGTATCTGGTTGCTCGCAAAGTGGTCGCACGCCTGCCAGAGCACGGGCCCGTCGCCGCGCACTGCGGGGTCCGCATGCAACGTGGAGATGGTGGTGAGCGCGCCGATCTGCACGGCTCCGTCACGGCGGCGCACGCCGCGCAATTCGGCTAGGCCCTGGATGTTGAGCAGCGTCGGGGCAAAGCACACCCGTGCCGATCGGCTCTGGGGCATCAGGTCGGTGCCGCCGGCGAGGATGGTGGCGGGACCCGAGGCGAGGACCTGCAGCGCCTCGGCAAGCGAGCGCGGAGCGGCATAATTGCGAATTTCGCCCACGATCAGAACCTCACCGGCTCCTGGTATCGCCCGAACACCTGCGCGAGTTCTCGGGTGATCTCGCCGACGGTGGCATAGGCCTTCGCCGCGTCCAGCATCGCGGGCATCACGTTCTCGCCGCGCACTGCCGCAGCCTTCAGCGCGGCCAGCGTCCGAGTCACGCGCCGTGCGTCGCGCCGCGCGCGCACCGCGTTCAGATTCGTGACCTGCGCGTGCGCATCGGCCTCCCGGTAGGGATGCAGTTCGACTTCCGCGTACTGCTCGCCCTCCTGGCGGTAGCAGTTGACACCGATCTTGCGAAACTCACCCGACTCCATGGCCCGGACCATCCTGTAGGCCTGGGCGGATATGCGCGCCTGAATCTCCCCGGAGGCGACCTGCTGGACGATTCCACCGTTGGCGTCGGTTTCGGCAATGATCGCGCGGATGCGGTCACGCATCTGATTGGTCAGCGTCTCGACGTACCATGAGCCTGCGAGCGGGTCAACTGTCTCGGTCAGCCCCATCTCCTCGACAAGTAACTGCATTGTCCGCAGCGAGATTCGCTGTGCGTATTCCGACGGTATCGTGTACGCCTCGTCATAACAGCACAGCGCCATGGTTTGAGCCCCCGATAGCGCGCTGATAAGAGCGTAATACGCGCCACGGACGATGTTAACTTCGGGTTGTTCGAGCGTCAGGCCACCGCCGCCGCCGCCCGCTATCATCCGCATCCACATGGATCCGGGTTTGGTGGCGTGATATTCGTCGCGCATGATGCCGGCCCACAGGCCGCGGCCGGCGCGGAACTTGGCGACCTGCTCGAAAATGTTGCCGAAGATGTTGAAGTTGAACGATAGACGTCCGGCGAACTCGTCGATCGACAGGCCGCGTCTGATGACCTCGTCGGCGTAGGCGCGGGCGATGCAGAATGCGTAAGCCATTTCCTGAGCGGGGTCGGCGCCCGATTCCCGAATGTGGTATCCGCAGACCGATACCGGGCTGTACTTGGGTGCATGATGCGCGCAGTATTCGATCGTGTCGCCGACCAGGCGAATTGACGGTGCGACCGGATATATCCATGTTCCTCGGCCGATGAATTCCTTCAGAATGTCGTTCTGCGCGGTGCCGCGGAGCTTTTTGATGTCGTAGCCCCGCCCTTCCGCCATCGCCAGGTACATGGCGATGAGTTGGGGCGCGGCTCCATTGATGGTCAGGGAAACCGTGATATTGTCAAGATCGATTCCGGCGAAAGCAACCTCGAAGTCGTGCAACGTATCGACGGCCATCCCAACTCGTCCGACTTCCCCTTCGGCCGCGGAATCGTCGGAGTCAAGGCCGCACTGAGTCGGCAGATCGAACGCGACGTTGAGGCCGGTCTGGCCGTTGTCAATCAGATAGCGGAAGCGCCTGTTTGTGTCCGCAGCGTTGCCAAATCCCGTATATTGGCGCATCGTCCACGGCTGCTTGCGGTACATCAGCGGGTGAATGCCGCGGGTGAACGGATATTCCCCCGGCTGTCCGACCAGCGAATAGCCGCCGGTTCGCTCGACATCGGCCGGGTTATACACCGCCTGGATCTCGATTCCCGATTCATTCACGACCGGCTTGGGCCTGGTTGAATCACTCATGGGACATTTGCCTCGACGAACGCCACTATATCGGCCAGCCGTGAACTCGATGGAAACACGCCCTTGAATCCCAGCGCGCGCAGGCTCGCATGATCCGTTCTGGGAAGGTTGCCCCCGATGATCCACAACCGATTGCCGAGGCCGGATTGCTCCAGCATGGGTTTCAGCTTGCGGCAAAATTCCAGGTGAGAACCCGCCATGCTGGACAGCGCAACGACGTCAGCGTCGTTGTCGCGCGCGATTTTTGCGATCGACGCCGGCGTCTGACGCAAACCCGTGTAAATGACCTCGAAACCGGCATCCATCAGTGCACGCGCCACGACTTTGGCGCCATGGTCGTGACCGTCGAGACCGGGTTTGCCGAGGACGATGCGGATCGGCCGCCTTTGATTCATCGCGTGAGCTCCCGTGCGATGACCAGCCTAAGTATCTCGCTGGTTCCGCCGCCAATCAAGGTGAAGCGCACGTCGCGCAAGTAGCGTTGTATCGGGTATTCCATTGCGTAGCCATAGGAGGCGTAGATGCGGGCTGCCAGATCGCATACGGTCGCGGCTGTTTCGCTCGCGTGCAGCTTGGCCATGGCCGCCTCGCGGTGATGTGGCAAGCCGGCGTCGTAGCGGCGCGCGGCCTCATACACGAGCAGCTCGGCGGAGGCCAGTCCCGTCGCCATGTCCGCGAGCTTCAGCTGGATTGCCTGGTACGCGCCGATCGGTTTGCCGAACTGCCTGCGCTCGGACGCGTAGCGAATCGAGGCGTCAAGGGCGGCGCGGGCGACGCCAACGGCCATCGCTCCGGTGATGATGCGGATTTCCGCCAGCGTCCTGCGCAGATGCTCTTCGCCATCGCCTTCGATTCGCGACAGCCGATGCGAGTCGGGCACGAAGCACTGATCGAGGCTCAATTCGGCGGTCGGCAGCGCCCATACGCCCATCTTGTGGATGTTCCGGCCAATCTTCAGGCCAACGGAGCCTCGTTCGACGAGGAAGATCGTCAGCTTCGACTCGGTCCCGGCACGAGCGAATACCGTGAAGAAATCCGCCACCGCTGCCGAGGTGACCCAAGTCTTTTGACCCGTCAGCAGGTAGCCGCCGGCGGTGCGCTCAGCGCGCGTGGCGATGCTTCCGAGGTCGCTGCCTGCATTGGGTTCGGTCATGCAGATTGCGCCGATTTTCCTGCCTTGCAGCGCCGGACGGAACAGACGTTCCCTGATGTCCTCGTTGCCGAGGAGCTGAAGGAACTTCGTGCCCATCAGGGACTGCATCGCGGCAGCGCCGGCAAGCGACAGCGAGCCGCGGGCAACTTCCTCGAGGGCCAGGCAAAATTCGGTCAGCCGCATGCCCGCGCCGCCATCTGCCTCCGGATAGCGCATGGCGAACAATCCCACGTCTGCGAGCTGCGCGAACAGCTCCGTCGGAAAAGTACCTGCTGTGTCAAGGTCCGCCGCTCGCGGGGCGATCGTTTCATCGGACAGGCGAGCGAACATGTCGCGAACCTGGCGCTGCTCGTCGCTGAGGAGGAGATCCATCATGCGCCCTCGTTCATCGCTGCGTCCAGAATCGCTGCACGCACATCGGCGCGGCGCAACTTGCCGAATGCGTTGCGCGGCATGTGTTTGAGAAAATGCAATTCCCGGGGGTGTTTGTAGCGCGCGAGTCTGTCCTCGAGCAGCAGCTTGACGGCATCCATGCTGAGGTCGGAACCGTCGCGGAGAACTATGGCGGCAACGACCATTTCACCGAACTTCTCATCCGGCTTGCCGACGACGCAAGCCTCCAGTACCAACGGGCTTTCGAGCAGCAGGGTTTCGACCTCCTCGGGATAAACGTTTTCCCCGCCCGTAATGATCATGTCTTTCTTGCGTGAAACGACGTAGAGGAAGCCGTCTGAATCCAGGTGCCCGATGTCCCCGGAGCAGAACCAGCCATCGCAGAAGGCGGAAGCGGTTTGCGCGGGCTGCTTCCAGTAGCCTTTCATGACGTTGCGCCCTCTGACGAGAATCTCGCCATCGACGCCGGCGGGAACGTCGGAGTGGTTTTCATCGACTACGCGGATCTCGCAGTGGAGGGCGGGCGCGCCGGCGGAACCGGGGCGCAACATTGCATCTTCGCGACGCTGGTAGGCGGCGATTGGGGCGGTCTCGGTAGAACCGTACACCTGCGCCAAGGGAATTCCGAGCAGGTTAATGCGCTTCGCGAACTGCTCGGAGACGATGGTTGATCCGGTCGTGATCATCCGCAGCGAAACCAGTTTTGACGGGCCGCAAGTCGGCAGATCGAGCATCGCAGTAAGCTGCGCTGGAACGAGTACGGTGAGCGTGATGCGATCCGTCTCAATCGCAGTCAGCGCATCCTCGGCGCTGAAGCGCGGATGCATGATCACGGATGCGCCGGCACGCAGTGCGGGTAGCGTCTGGATGTTGAGCCCACCGACGTGAAACATCGGCAGCGTCGTCAATACACGATCCTGGCTGGTCAGCTCGTGCATGTGCGTGCTGTTGGCGGCGTTGCATTCGACCGCGTCCTGTGTGAGCACGACGCCCTTCGGCATTCCGGTCGTTCCCGACGTATAGCAGAGAATTATCGGTGCATCCGGCCGTCCCATACGCAGCGCGGAAGGCAGCGTTCCTTGCGTCCGCTCCGGCGGGTTCCAGACCAGCCATCCGGCTGGCGGCTCGCCGCCGGTAACGATGCAGGCCGCCGTTGGCCTCGGGGCGAACGCGCGAAGGGCGGCGAGGAAGGGCGGCTCGGTCACCAGGGCCTGTGGAGCACAATTGTCGAGGATACGGTGAAGCTCCTGCGCGGTCAGGCGCCAACTGATCGGGGCCAGGAGGCTTCCAAGTTGGGCACAGGCGAAGAAGAGCTTCAGCAGCAATGGGCTGTTGAGCCCGAGGTAAGCAACGACTGATCCCTCACGTACGCCAAAGTCCACAAGATATCGGGCCGTCAAATCGATTTCTTGCGCGAGCTGCGCATAACTGAGGTCTTCGCCCTCGAAGCGGATCGCGGTGCGATCCGGCATAAATCGGGCGTTTCGCTCGATCCAGTGCGACAGGTCCATCGTTAGGGTCCCGCCATTGCCCTGTTTAGTCTAGTGTGGCAGGGCAGGCAGGCGCGAGCACCAAGGCCCGGCGCACGCTGCCGCTGGCAGAGAGCCCAAGAGGCTGAGCGCGAAACTTTCCGCCGGGACGTGTCCCAAAACGGCCGCATTCCACGGTGGCAAAATGCATACTGCATACAGTACACTATGTTCCGAAACAGTGTCAATGAAGGCAGCCATGCGCGTAGGCATAGACGTCGGCGGTACATTCACAGACTTCGTGCTCCTGAATGAGAGCACGGGCGAGACCCACTCGCACAAGTGCCTCACCACGCCGGCGGATCCTGCCCAGGCGATTCTGGACGGTCTCCTCGCCCTCGAGCGCATGCGCCCCGCAACCATCGCGAACCTCGAAGAGGTCATCCATGGTACGACGCTTGTCATAAACGCGATCATCGAGCGTAAGGGCGCGAAGACAGGTCTTCTGACGACCAGCGGGTTCCGCGATGTCCTGGAGCTCGGGCGCGAGCTTCGCTACGCCGCATACGACCCTCACGCTCCGATGCCCGAGCCGCTCGTTCCCCGCGAACGACGCCTTGAGGTCCGCGAGCGCATCCGTGCCGACGGCAGCATTCTGCGGGCACTCGAACCGGACAGTGTCAGCACGTCGCTGGCGCGCCTAAAGGCCGATGGAGTCGAGTCAATTGCGGTCTGCCTGCTCAATTCATTTGAGAATCCGCAGCACGAGTTCGAGATCAAGCGCCTGATCGCCGAGGTGCTACCGGAGGTTTCGGTTTCGATTTCCTACGAGGTGTTGCCTCAGATCCGCGAATACGAACGCACAAGCACGACTGTCGCGAACGCATACGTCAAGCCGTTG
>JAJZLX010000337.1 GCA_021850555.1 Pseudomonadota bacterium
AATGGCGAGAATAAAGTCGTGTTCCTGCAGGGAGGCAAGCGAGACCGCGCCTGTCTCGAGAGGAAACGCCGCAGCAACCAAGATTTTCATCTGTCTACTCCTACACACGCCACGTGCGCCGAGATGGACTCGGAGAGAGCGTGTGGAGACGACAGAGGGCTGCGATACGCAGATATCGTAACCGGTCTGACATCGCCCAACGCGAGTCGCCGAGTGCGTGTCTCTGGCCGGTCTCCGGGCTCGCGAGTGGACGTGAAGTTCTCAAGACCGCACCTTCCCGTGCCGACAGCACAGTGGTTTTTCGCGGTCTCCGGCTCGCTTACCGTTGCGTGGGCAGCGCCGGATTTGCATCCACTGAGCGGACGCGCACCGGCTTCCCGTTTCAGTCCAGGGAAACTGATTTCCTGGACCACCTGAGACGGAAAGCAGCGTACGCCGAAGAATCGGGCTGCGCAAGAGATGCGGTGCGGTCCTTTCGGACACGATGGCAAACAGTTCTGGTGGTGCCGAGTTTTCAGCGGTGTTTCCATTGCCCGAAGGGTTCTTTGAGTACCTCAAGCGCGGGCGGCTGACCCGAGGCGGCGGTCGCTCGGGGGCCGATCCGGCTTGAGCGTGCGCCTCACCCGGTGGCGCAGCCGGTGCAGCTGTACCCCGACGCAGAGCGGCTCGCTTCGGTTTCACACAGGTGCCTGAGTGAGGTCCGTCGCCGAACCCGCCTCTTGGTCCACGCGCCCTGCCGTCGCAGGTCAGGTGTCCACACGGGCGGGGTCTGGCATTGATGTGCTCATGATGGGTTTCAGCTGCAGCGGCATCAATCGGTGCGGTAACGCCTGGGGTCGCTTCAGTGCGCGAGGTCGAAGAGGGTCACGGTACCATCGTCCCAGTCGCCCCACAGGTAATCGTTGGCTTTGCCATCGGCAATCAAGCGCAGGGCGTAATTGACCTGCTCCCTGTAGAAGGCGCAAAAAGCACCGGTGCTGGCCATCCCGCCATTCATTTCGTGCGCCTCGGCCGGACAGGGCGAGCCGCAGAAGTGGCGGATTGCGCACTCATCGCACGGACTGAAGGCATCCACGTTCCGTCCGGTCACGGATCTGAAGGCATCGGAGGTCAGGGCTGCTTCGATGCCACCATTGGCCAACAGATGTCCCCCATTGAATCGGGGCAGGCCGATGAATTCACTGCAGGGATAGAGGCTACCGTCCGCGGCCAGAGCGAAGAATGCGCGGCCGGCGCCGCAGGGCGAGATGTCGCACATCAGCCGCCGCGCCGTCGGCGCCAGGATGGCGATGAGGATGTTGGCAAAATTGGCCACGACCAGCTTCCTGCCGCTGTCGAGATAGAGTTCGTGCGTGCGGTCGAGAGCGGCAAAGAATGCTCGCGACATCGCTCCGTCGTCCGGCCTGACACCCCGTGCGCCGGCAAGAGTGCAGCGGACGGCATTGAGCATGCAGGTGGGCACCTCACGGGTATGGAACAGCTCGACCATGGCGGTGAGATAAGGCAAGTTTTCGGTGGTGCAGGTGGTAATGACACTCCACGAGCCATAGCCCCGCAGGCGATCCATCGCCGCCAGCACCCGATCGTGCACACTCCTGCGGTTCCAGGTACGGCGGGTGGCATCGGTGATAGCGGCGGACGGGCCATCGAGCGACAATCCGATGCTGACATTTCTCGCCGTGAGAAAATTCACCGCCCCATCATCGAGAAGCGTGCCATTGCTCTGCAGCCCGAAGACGAAATCATCGGCGAACGCGTCGATGGCGGCGAACACGGCGTCCCGGTTCATCAGTGGCTCGGCGCCGTGAAAGATTGCGCGAGGTTTTGCTCCTACCGGCATGATCGAGCGGAAATAGTCACGCAACCGCCTCAGCGAGGCGAGCAGCTCATCGGTGCTCATGTGTCCACCGCGCTTGCGCTGCGCCTCGGGCAGGTAGCAGTACCGGCAATTGAGATTGCAGCGTTCGGTCGGATTGAGATAAACGCCCGATGGCTTCAGCTCGAAGCGCAGCGCATGCAGCTCGCGCCGGCAGGCGTCGGCGTGCTGGCGATAGGCGTCACGCAGCGGACTTCCAGCCAGGGTGTCGGCCACGCGCGTCTTGTCCACCAAGGCCCAGAAGGCGGTATCGGGATCGAGGAGGGCGGCGTAGACCGGGTGGCCGATGTCCAAGGACGTGAGCGTCGGATCGGGATGTGTCTCGGCCGGCGAGCTGGCGCTCACCGAGCGCCTCTCTTGTCCATCAGCACATAGTGCGAGAGGCCGACGCCGTCCGGATTACAGGTCTTGCGCACGGCCATGGCCGGGGCGATTGCCGGAGAAGGGCTGGGAACCTGCTGGGTCTGCGGCTTGGTGAGAACGGTCTGGGTCATGATCCACTCCTCGGGATGTGCACAAACAAAAAAGGGCTCCGGCTGGGCGCACGCAATCGCATGCGCCCAGCCGGAGCCCTTGCCAAGACTCCGAATCGGTTCGAGACGTCTTCTGGCTACCGGATCAGCCGGTTCGCTGCGCCTTCCCGCCGGGGTGATCCCCGACAGTGGTGGGTCTTTCAACCCTGCAGCGGCCGTCCCCGGATACAGCGGCGGGCCCGCCACGGATTTGCACCGTGTTCCGTTTCCTCGAACCGAAGCGTGCCGGTATTTTGGTTCCGGCACCGCTGGTCGTCAAGTCCGAGTCCGGGAGCGAAGCTGGCGGGCCCGATCCCATCGGATAACCGACCTGTCCCCTCGGCGAAATCGATTTACACCGGTGGATCGGTGCAGGCTCCCACTCAAGAGCGGGGGCATCTTGCTGTTGATGAGTGACCCAAAGCCCAAATTCGCCATCGTCGGCGCCATCGCCGCAAGCCCCTGACCGGCTGCTTGCGGCCAGAGGCTTGCAGCTTCATGAGTGGCTCAGAAGTTGACCGTCGTTGTCTGATTGGCCGTCACGGTCGCGGCCGTACCGGCGGCCGGTATGAACGTCACCGTGCTCGTGCCGGTGCTCGAGGTGCTCGTGCACGCCACCGCCACCGTATAGGCCCCTGTGAGCAGGAACGGCTGGTCGTAGGAATAGCTTCCCGAGGACGAAAGCGCAATCTCCGGCTCCACCACCGGGGTCAGGCTGCTTGAGGGCGTGACGGTCCCGGAGAAGATGTCCACCTGGGCATTCGGCAACGGGCCGCTACCCGAATAGCCCGCAAGGCAGGCCGAATTACTCTGCAGCGTCGAGAGCGCCACGGTGCCACTGATGGTTCCGGCCTGGACATTATTGATCAGGCGCAGCGCCGGCTTGAGAATGTAATCCTGGGTGCCGCCGCCGGAGGTGAGGCCGGGCGGGGCCGTGATCGACTGCTGTAGCATGAAGTCGATGGTGAAGTTAGCGACTTGGTTGGCGGTCATGGTGAAGCCCTGCACGAGCTTCAGCCCCGTCTGCGCGCCGCTCGGAATGACGAGCGGGTACTGCGCCCCATTGATCTCGATGTACGAATTCGCGACCGTGCCGCTTGCTGAGACATTGAGCAGCAGACGGATCCAATCATAGTTGCCTGCTGGCACGGAAGCGCCGCTCAGGAGCGAGGCTTCGTTGCCGTTCTGCTCGTTCAGCAGGTTGATCGTCTGCGGGCTGTTGAAATTGAAGGTCACGGGGCTGC
>JAJZLX010000056.1 GCA_021850555.1 Pseudomonadota bacterium
GAGCGATTCGACGTTACAAGACGACATCGCCCAGACTTCCTGCGTATTCCGCGCAAAGTGATCAGCGATTCCAGGCGATCGTGAACGGCGGGGATCTGTCGGCGGCCGGCAGCGCCGATGTTGACGAAGTGACCACGATGAGAGCACCAAAGGTGGCTGCGCACGTATTCCGCCGGAACGTGATCGGGGGTTCCGCCGGAGCCGACGCTGTGGCCGCGGAGCCTCTCTGGTCCGGCTCTTCGCTCCCCGCTTCACGGGGAAGCCCGTAGGGGAGTCTGACCGCCCAAAGGGCGGGCAGAAGCTCCTGCGCGAAGGTATCGACGAAGTCGCGGGCCGGCCATCACCTCGGTCCTCGGTCCTTCACTGGCGCCGGCGCGCGCGCATTGGAGCGAGCCGGGCAGGAAGCCCGGCGTCGTCTCCGGCGCAGGACGCAAACGCCTCTTTGCGTAATGGGCACACCTGCGGCGCTTGGGTCCGTTGCTGGCGCTCAGGCTCGCGTCCTGGGTCCGCTGGACGTAGCAGGTGGCACCGCGGTGCGTGACGGCGGCAGCGTCTTTCGCAGCGACTCGCCGTCGGTTTTCAGCTCGATGCGATGGCTGTGGTGTACCAACCGGTCCAAGATAGCGTCCGCCAGGGTGGGCTCCCCGAGATAGGCGTGCCAAGTATCCACGGGCAACTGACTGCAGATCACCGTGGAGCGCACGTTCAGACGATCGTCGAGGATTTCCAACAGGTCCGCTCGATCCTGCGCGGATAGAGCGGTCAGGCCCCAGTCATCGAGGATCAAGATGGGTGTTTTGGCAAGACGCTTGAGGGTCTTCAGGTAGCTGCCGTCACCGTGCGCGGTACGGATTTCCTCGAAGAGGCGCGGAACGCGCCAGTATCGGCCCGAGAGTCCCTGGCGGCATGCCTGATGCGCGAGCGCGCAGGCGATCCAAGTCTTGCCGGATCCGGTCGGGCCCGTGACCAGCAAGTTCTGCCCTCGCTGGATCCATGCGCCATCGGCCAAGGCCGCGATCTGCGACTTGTCCAGGCCGCGGTTGGTCTTGTAGTTGATGTCCTCGACGCACGCCTGCGCGACCTTCAGTCGCGCCTTGCGCAGGAGGCCGCGATAGCGGCCATTCTCCCGATGCAGTCGCTCACGATCGACGAGCAGCGCCATGCGTTCCTCAAAGGCCAGAGCGTGCGTGGCTGGGGTCTCGCGCTGTTCCTCCAGGGCCTGCGCCATGCCGTACAGTTTCAGATGTCGCAGGGTCTCGAGCGTATTTTGCGTCAACATAGTCTCTCCGGGATGAGGGGATCTCAGTGGTAGTACTTCGGGCCGCGCACATTGGGGTGATCGGGCAAGTCGAGCTCTTCAGGGGTCGGTGCCGGACATTGATCGCGCCCGGATTTGAGGATCGACAGCACACTCTTTCGGGTGGGACTCTGCAGCTTCACCGCCAAGGTGCTCGCCGCCTCGAGCCGCCCCTGCCCGTACTGTCGCGCGAGCGCGAGCAGCCCGAGACACGCGCGGTAGCCCTGCTCCGGATGCGGTTTGCTCTTCAGCAGATGCTCCACCACCGCGCAGGTGCTCACCCCGATCGAGGCCCCCCAGTTGATCAGGCGCGTCGGCGTCCACTCGGCATGCGCCCGATGCGAGCGCGGCATGTGCTCGGATATCGTCGTATGGGTACCGCGCTGATAGGAGCGCACGTGGCTGCTCACCCGCTGATTGCGGTGGAACACCTCGACGGTGGCCGCGCTGAAGCGCGCCCACATCTCTTGCCCGACGAAGGCATGCGGCACGCTGTAGTAATGCCCGTCGATATCGACGTGATAATCGAAGGCGGCGCGTACCCGCTTCCATTCGGCGTAAATGTAGGGCGTCCCCGGGAGCGAGCGCATCGCCGGGCGATCGAGCGCCTCGAACACCGAGCGGCGCGAGCCCGGCAGCTTCTGGAACGGCCGCTCATTGAGCGCCGTGAGCAGCGGGCGGATGGCCTCGTTGAGCTCCTCCAGACTGAAGAAGCGCTGATGCCGCAGCCGCGCCAACACCCAACGGCACACCAGTAAAACCGTCAACTCCGCTTTGGGTTTGTCGCGGGGACGATAGGGCCTTGCAGGAATGACTGCGATACCAAAATGCGCCGCCATCTCCTCGTACGAGCGCTGTAGCTCCGGCTCGTATCGGTCGGCCTTCGTCACCCCAACGCGCGGATTGTCCGGCACCAGGATCGTCGGGCTCGCCCCGTAATACTCCAGCATCCGCACATGGCTGCCGAGCCAGTCCGGCAAGGTGGCGGTGCGCGTCGCCTCGGCGTACGCATAGCCGCTCGCCCCCAGCGCCCCGACAAAGAGCGAGGCGCGGTACGACTCCTCGCCGCTCGCCCCGTAGATCGGCACCGTCCGCCCGGCATAGTCGACGAACAGCTTCTCGCCAGCATAGTGACGCTGGCGCATCGAGCGCTGCAGCCGCTTCGCCCATTGACGATACCGCTCGCAGAAGGCGCTGTAGCGCAAGGCGGCGCGGCCGTGGGTGGCCTGATATTCCTCCCACAGAAGATGCAGCGTCACATGCTTGTGGCGCTTGAGCTCGGTGTGCACCCAGGCGCAGTCCGGCAACACGACGCTGCGCCTCGGGGCCATCGCGCACACCTGCCATACCCGCCGCTCCAGCTCCACCTCCTCGAGTCTCAGCGCCTCCTCCCAGGTGAGGCCGGCGGCGAGCACCGCACCACGGTACTTCGAGACCACAGCCTGCGAGAGATTCAGCGCCTGGGCGGTATTGCGCGTGTTCAGTCCGCTCACCTGCAACTGGATGAGCTGTCTGAGCGTTGCGGTCGAGATCCTCGGATTCGGCATCGGCGGCGGTTCCTGCGTGGGAGAGCTGGCGCCGATTGTTATGATCCCGTCCGCTCCTTCACATCACATCTTGTAACACCGGCTCCGCCTGCGCACCGCCTACGGCAGGCCCGTCAATGCCTTGCCGCGGCCTCGTCTCTTGTAACGGCAAATCGGCCGATTTCCTCGCCCGCTCAGGGGCTTGCCCCCGCCTCGTCTCTTGTAACGGCCGCCTCTTTGGCCCCGGTCCATACCCCGGATTCGCCTTGCGCCAGGCTTGGACCCGGCTCACGTGCTGCGGGCCGCAGAAGTACTGCTGGTTCTCCGGCTTCGCCAGCCAGCGGCTTTGGCTCGCCCGCTTGCTCGCCAGGCGACATGCGGGTTTTGAACAGTATCTCTGCTGGAAACGAGTGCGCGGATCGGCGCAAAACAGCTCCTGGCAGCACGGGCATCGACGTCGTCTTGTTCTTCTCACTGGGCCGGGTCCTCCCGGCCCGCATCATGCCCAGAGATCGACTCTCATCCGCTCCACAGTCGCCCCGGACACGCGGCCCCCAATGCCCGCCTCGCCGGCAGGCGCGCCGCCGCGAATGCCCGTCTGCGACGCCCGCGCACTGCTGCCCGCTCCACCCCGATGCCTCATCCCATACTCGTGATCACGATGCCAGCCGCTCATCGCGAACGTCATTACGCGCCGCCGCCGAAAATGATCACGTTCACCCTGGAGCCGCGTTCACGTTCCGCCGGAATCGGTGTTCACGTCGTCCTGGAAATCATGATCACGATCAGCCGGAATACTCACTCGGGCC
>JAJZLX010000746.1 GCA_021850555.1 Pseudomonadota bacterium
TCTTCACAAAATTTCGATCTTTCTGGCTCGGCGACTAAAGGCTCACGGACAGTTAGCCTAGCGGTCTAAGGCGCCGGTCTGCGGAACCGGTATCCGGGAATCTGGATCGAGGGTTCGAATCCACTCGCTGTCCGCGAAGTCCATCGAGGCCCGACGGGTAAAGAGACGCCCGCCTCATTCCGTCAATCCGCTCTCTTGTCCACTCCCGAGGCCCACAGCATCGGCTTGAATGTCGCTTCTCTATCGGCCGGAACGATCCCGATATCGCGACGGATGGCAAGCAGGAGTGCGGCAAAGACGGTGGAACTCACGGCTTTGACTTGGAGCTTTTCCCGCAATGCATCGCGTACCAGTCGTAGATCGATGGGTTTCCATGAAAGATCCCGCCGGCGCGTGTTCCTCGACAGGTCAGTGGGTCTCCCCAGCAGTCTTCGTGTACGACCACCTCGCCACTGCGCGGATAGCCAACGATCGCCGGCTCGCCTTTGCGCCATTCCGGATAAACCCTGTAATTCGTGCCGCGACTCGAGCGGACGGCGGCTGATCCGTGTTTCTCGAGGCACCGATAGACATCGTGGAAGCTCGGTTTCGGCATTTGTATTCCCCTTATGTGCGACCACTCTCAGAAATTACCTATAGGCCTCTGACGACGGCCAGAGGCGTCCCGCCCGGCAACTTGCTCATCCGCGGCTTGTCGTCGAGCTTGATGCAGACGTGCCGCTCTTTGTCCACCTGGCAGGGCGTGAGCTGGGCGATCGCGGCCCGCACCTGGTTGTCCGTGAGCCCATTGACCCGGGGGGTGAGCGCCCACACGCCGGTCGCGATCGTGAGCGCGATGCCCACGCCGATGCCGGCGCCCCACTTCAGCGCCGTCATCCATCCGAACCGGTCCGCGACGCGCTCCACCCGCTCGCCCAGACCCTTCAACCGCTTCTCGAGGCCTGCGGCGATCTCTTCCCCGAAACCGCGGGCCATGTCGGCGCCGGTGTGCTTGGCCTCGCCTTCGACGTAGAACCACCATCGGTTGCTCAACTCCTCGAGCGCTTCGCGTTGAGCATCGGCGGCCGCCTCGGCCAGCTTGACCAACTGACGCAATGTGGCTTGAACCTCGGCCGCTTCGTTCCGCGCCTCGCTATTGGCCAGGCGCTGGGCGCTCAACGCCTCGCCGAGTCGTCGCTCGAACTCGCCGAAGAGCTCCTTCGCCGTGCGCAGGATCTCGCCCGCCTCGGCCTCGAGGCGCCCCAGGGTCTCATCGTTCATGGTCCACCCTGCCAGTTGTTCGTGATTCTTTCTCGAACTCGCGGTCCGGGATCGTTATTTCGGCCCGGAACTCCCCTCTCGGCGGCCCCGGCATGCCCGCCGGCGGCCGCGGAGTCAGAACCGCTTCTTGGCGATCGTCTCGCGAGGCGCCTCGTCCCCGGATAGGCGCTTCCTGTTGTCGGCCATGCGCCGGATCATCAGGGACTTCATGGGATCCGAACCTCGAGATAGGCACCGGTGGTCGCCGCCTGCAGCGCTTCCAGGACCGCCGCCACGTGCTGCTGGATCCGAGGCCAACTGGTAGTGGAGATCACCACGAGTGCGATGCGGCGATCGGCGAGATTCTGCTGGTACTTCAGGTTCTGGTCGGTGGTGACCAGCGCGTCGAAGCCGGATGCCTCCGCCCGCGCGATCAGCTCGCCATTCTTGAGCGCCGACCAGTTCAGCTCGAACGCGGTGCTGACTTGATGTGGGGAGAGGTGCTTGCGAAGCGGTAACGGCGTTCCCTGGTCAAACAGCACGCGCACTCACGCGGCTTCCAGGGAATGGGCGGCGTGCTCGAGCACGACCCGGGCCTGCTCGCGGGTCACCCCGGGGAACCACTCGAGGAACTCCGACAGCTGCGCCCCGTCCTCCAGGTTCTGGAAAAGCGCGGTCACCGGCACGCGTGTGCCGCGGAACACCCACGCGCCGCTGACGCGCTGGGGGTCTCTCTCCACGGCGAGGCATGAGGACCAGTCGATCATGCGGGAATGGTACGTCCTGGACCCAGGGGCTTCAATGACATGGCGCCACCTCCCCTTGCCCGCCGCGGCTCAGCGCTCGAGCCCGTAATCCTTGCCCTTTTGCCGCCCATCCTGCTCAAGCTCGTGCTCCGCCTTGAGCTGGCGCTGCTTCTCCGTCTCGCGCCGCTGCGCCTCGGTCTCCCGCCGGCCGATCTCCTCGAGGGACAGCCGCTCCTGCGACCGCTCGGCATCCCGCTCCGGGACGCGCTCCTCGACGATGCGCCGCAGTCGCTCGGCCGCGGTGAGCCTGCTCCCTTGCTCCGCCGGGGTGGCTTCCGGCGAAGTCAGCGATGGACCGTGATCGACCGGGTGCGCCAGGTCGCTCTGTCGGCGCGCCTGGGCTTCGCGGCGCGCCAGCGCGATATCGCCGGAGAGATCGAGAATCGAACGACTCAACTCCCGGTGCTCCCGCTCCAACCGCCCGAGCTCGGCGGCGCGCTCGAGGCGAATCTGCGCCTCCCGGCGCTGCTCCTCCGCGAATCGCCACCCGACACGAGTCTCGATGCCCCGCCGCTCCAAGGCGGTGATGGCGGGCCCCTTGTGATGAGTGGGCGCGCGCTCGAGACCCTGGGCCTCGAGGCTGCGGTGATCGACACGGGCGCTGTGACCGCGCTCGAGGAGCAGCTCGTTCTGCATCTCCGCCCAACGCGCGCGCCAGCGTGTGACCTCGGCTGGACCGCGCTTGAGGTCATCGAGCTCGCGGGTCTTGTCCTTGAACCCCTCGGGCGTGAGCCGCCGGGTCGAGCACAGGATGTGCGCATGGTGATTGCGCCGATCCCCTCCTCGACCTGGCTTGTGGAGGCAAACGTCGGCCACGAACCCATGACGGGTGACGAGCTCCCGGGCGAAGCGCACCGCGAGCTCGCGACGCTCCGCCGGACTCAGCTCGGCCGGCAGAGCGATCTCAAACTCCCGCGCAACCGTGGAATTCTTTCTCCGCTCCGCGGCCTCGGCCGCATTCCAGAGCGTCTCCCGCCGACTCGCCCACGCGGGCGCCTCGGGCGGCAACAGGATCTCGCGGTGCTCAACGCCATGTTTGCGGCGGAAGTCCCAGAGTTCCCCGGTGCGCTCATCGAGGATGCGATCGGCGGCACGATAGGCGGCCGCGGCCGTGGCACTGCGCCCGGCGCTGCGGCTGACGGACTTCACGCTGAGGTGGTAGCTGGCCATGCGGCCGGGCTCCTAATTCGCTCCAGACGCCGAACTTGCCGCGGCCATGCCGGCCGCGAGGCCCGCGCGCCTCTGGGCGCGTGGGCCGCACTTCGCCACCGGCCGTGGGTGGGCGGCCCGCCAGGGCCGCTGACCCACGGCGCACCGATCGGGCGTTCCTCGCCGCAAGGCCAGGGGTCGGAACGAAGCCGACGCGCCCCATCCAGGCACTGCCCGCAAACCCGAGTCTTCGAGGGTTTGCATAAGTGCGCCCTTGTCCCTAAGGCACTGACAGGCAGACTACGCCGCTCAGCGCGAGTACGCTAGATGCTCGCGACTCTTTTGCGTGAACAGCACCACGTGGCGCCGGACATCACGATCCGGACGGGCCGGACGCACCCGTCCACGTCGCGCCACAGGGCACCCGGTGGAGGTTCCGACGATGCCGAAGCTCAACGAGCAGATCACCGTCCTCGAGGGACGACTGAAGCAGCTGAAGGCCAGGCAGCAACGGGTGGAGGCCCGCCGCCGCTCCATCGAGGCCAAGCGGACCCGCAAGGCCGACACGCGGCGCAAGGTGTTGATCGGAGCCATCGTGATGGCGAGAGTCGAGCAGGGTCGCCTCCCGGAAGCGGAGCTACACGCCTGGCTGGACGAGGCGCTGACCCGGGACGATGACCGGGCGCTGTTCGATCTGCCGGTCACCCGATGAGTACCCTCAGCAGGGTGGCAATGGCGAGTACCAGCGCTGAGGCGGCCCATAGCACGTGGGCGAGGGCATGGATGCGTTTTGCTTTCATGGTATGGCCCTATAGCTACGGGCTCACACTGAATCGGCAAAAGTGGCGGCGAAATTTTTTGCGCGTACTCTGACCGGTGTAACTAAAACCCCGAAACCCGTCGGTGGTCCTCCATTCCGAAGCTCCAGGCAAGGACAGTGATTCGGCTTGGGCCGCGTTAAACGTCGCTCCGTCGGCTTTCTCCCTTCGCCAGCCCTTTCCATGCTGAATCCAAGATCGCGGCTCCAAGGGCTTTTGGCTCGGTTCTGGGCGGGTCTTGAAAACACCCCTGTTGTCGGGCCGCGGCGGCCTCGTGGGCGGGTCGCCGTCTTCGGCGAGCCGTCCACAGGATCGCGCGGCCAACTATCGGGAAGCTATAGGTTCTTAAGCTATAGGTCTTCTAGTAAGAGTGGCGCGACAAAGTGATCGTGACTTCGGGGCTCGAAGCGCGACAAAGTGATCGTGAAGGGCGCGACAAAGTGATCGTGGATAAGTCCTTGAATGCACACCCTTGTCCACAGAGGGGTGCGGCAACGTGTCCGTCGATGAGGCACTGAGCCGAAAGCCTCATTGGTCACGAGCGTGCCAAAGTGGCCGCAGTCAGGATTGCCCGACCAGTTGCGACCGGGGCGGGACCGGCGGGCGGCTGTGCCAGAGCGTCATGCCCTCCTCGGCGACGTCGAATTTAGCCTCCGGGTAGTTCTCGTGCACGGCCTTCAGGGTGTGCCGATAGACCCGGCGGAAATCCCGCTGGCGCTCGTACCCATGGCCGAACTGCTCATGCAGGGCGGCCCAGGAAATCAGCACGCCCCTGCCCTTCTCCACCCGATGCAGACGCTGAGCGAGCCAGGTGTAGATATCGAGCGCCATGGCGCTATGGGAAAGCCGCGCCACGGCGATCTCCTTGAGCGGCACGGCGTGACGCATCAGGCTCTCGAAGTACCGCTGGGAGAACTGAACGGTCGAGGGCCAGAGCATCCGCTGGCGCGGATCCCGGGCGGTCCACAACTCGAACCCCTCGATCACGCTGCCCTTCAATGTCACCGCCCGGCCTTCCCGGGTCACGGCTCCAATGCGGAAATCGGAAGCCGCAAGCCGGCTCAGTTGGTCCTTCACGGTGCGGATGTTGCGCCCGTGCGCATCGAGTCCGAGCGTGCGCTTCACGAAGGCCGTGAGGCTGTCCTCGAGCTCGATGACAGGAGACTGGGTCAGCAGCGCTTCGGCGTTCAGGTGGTAGAGCACCAATCGAGGTTTGGCGCCATACGGTAACCCCACGTCGACGAAATCTCGGGTGTCGGGGTGGAAGGCCTGCCCCGCCGAGACCAGGAGGCTGACGATCCCGTTCGTGCGCTTCCAGACCCGCACGTCCTCCCCGGGATCGCGGTACGGGAGCGACGTCTGGCACAGCACCGAGTGCTGGTAGAGGATCGACCCTTCGGTGTTCGCATCGACGAGGAATGGATCCTCGAGCCCGCGTCGACGGGTCGGCAGGCGCGATGACTTGAGCGCGGTGGGGAGGAGCTCACCGACCGGTCGAGGGCCGGCGCCTCCGGAATGCGGATCGTCCTTCTTCACGCGCCTTCCCCCTGCTCCTCCAGCTCTTGTTCGTGATGCGCCGCGACGGCGGCATGGTACAGCGCCTCGGCCTCCCGCAAAGCGCGTGGCCAGCGCGTTCCCCAGCGCGGCATACGTTCCGGATTCATCGGGAACGCCACCAGCTCGCCGCGCTGGAATCCCTTGCGCATCTTCAGCACGAGGCCGCTCTTGATGTGGGTGATGGCATGTCGTCCAAGGTTGACCTGCCATTCCCCGGGGACGGTCACCGGCCGGCGGGGCCCGCGGCTCCCCGGCGCCCGGGCCCCGGCACGCTTCTCTGATATGACATGTCCATGTGTACACGTGTCGCCATGTGGACAAGTGGTCATGCAATCGGCGCCTTGCCGTACTTCTCAAACAGATCGTTGATGGCCTCGCGCAAAAGGTCCTGCACCGAGCGATCGCGCTCGAGGCCGATCTGCTTGAGCTGCTTGGAGGCCGCCGGATCGAAGTGAGCGGCGATCGTCTTCTTCCCGATCCGGCTCGGCGGCCCCGCCCGGCGCCTCGAGGTCTCGGCTGAAGGGACCGCAGCCTCCGGCATCGTGGTATGGATCTGGGCGACGTGAGGCTCGGGTTGCCGGGAGACGCTTTGCAGAGCCGACGCCAGGCTGGCGCGTTTTGTGGTCATGCGGTTTTCCTCACACTCTCACGTGTGTGGATGTCCACACGTGAGCATATCCACTGGAATAGCTCGTTGACCTCGGCCGCGGCTTTGCCGAGCGGGTCGAACTCGACGGCGGTTTGGCCGACCGTGAGCGAATGGACGAAGGCGGCTCGCTGCACGAGCCGCGTCGGCGCGACCGCGAGGCCGTAGCTCTGAATCGCCTGCTCGGCATCCTCGTGGAGGTGCCCTTGCGGCGGTACGGCGTTGAGCACGACCACGGCGTCCTTCTTCGCCAAGGCGACGATATCCGCCGAGGTCGCGATCGCCCGAATGTCTAGGATGGCCGGGCGGCAAGGGATCAAGACCAGGTCGGCGGCACGCGCCGCGGCGAGGGCGGCGGACTCGGAGTGGGGCGCCGTGTCGATGACCACGAGTTCCGCCCCATGGGCGCGGGCGGTCTCGATCACTTCGGGCAGACGTGCGGCCTGCGCGGAAATCACGACAGGGGACTCTTGCTGCCGCTGGTCGTGCCAGCCCTTGGCGCTCGCCTGGGGATCGAGATCCACCACGGCCGTCGCCAGGCCGGCGCGCTCAGCGACGGCCGCGAGATTGAGGGCGAGGGTGGTTTTCCCGGCGCCGCCTTTCTGGGAAATCACGGCCAATACCCGCATGTGTGCTCCTCCGCATGTGTACACGTCTACGTGAACACAGTGCCACATTCCAAGATGTGTACACCAGAATGATATCGGATGTACCGACGTGTATCCACCGGGTATACTTCAATCATGGCTTTCAAGATCAAAGACGCCGGTCTGCGGCTGCGGGTGGAGCGCGAGATCCGCCAGGAGTTTGTCGAGGTGTGCCGGGCGGAAGGGAAGACCGCCGCACAGGTGCTGCGCGAGTACATGCGGGACTACATCGCCCGCAACCGGGCGGCGGCGCAGAGGGAGCTGTTTGCCGAGATCGAGCCGATGGGAAGCCTGCGGTTGGGTGGCGGTTTACAGGGACGGTAGTCGTCTTTGGGGGCGCGTGGGATGACTGGCTTTTACGAACGATTGAGCGCGCGTCGCGAGGACGATGACAAGCTGCGGAACTGTATCGAGCGGGTCGTCGACAAGCTGGACAGAGCCACGGATCCGCAGAAACCAGGCATGCTGCTGGGGAAGATTCAGTCCGGAAAAACCAGGGCGTTCCTCGGGGTCATCGCCCTCGCGTTCGACCGTGGCTTCGATATCGCCGTGGTCCTGACCAAGGGCACCAAGACACTGGCGCGCCAGACGGTCAAGCGAATCGGACATGATTTCAAGGAATTCGTGGACGGTGACGAGATCCTGTTGTGCGACATCATGGAGGCCCCCGAGAGACTGACCAGGGCGGAGTTGCGCCGGAAGTTGATCATTGTCGCCAAGAAGCAGGTGCACAACCTCGATCGCATACAGAAGCTCCTCGCCGAGACATACCCGGAGCTGAAGTCGAGACGTGTGCTGCTGGTGGATGACGAGGCCGATTTGGCGAGCGTTCGGTTCACGAAAAAGAAGGGCGAGGCCGAATACGACCAGGGACGCATAGCCAATCAGATGGACAAGTTGCGCCGGACAGTGGCCAACATTTCGTTTCTTCAAGTGACAGCCACCCCTTACTCCCTGTACCTGCAGCCGGACACCTACGAGAGCTCGGCGCAGGCCAAGGAACTCTTCCATCCGAAGCGTCCGGCGTTCACCGAGCTGCTGCCGATTCACGCCGCCTATGTCGGCGGCGAGACGTATTTCGGCGGGCATGGGGCGGACGATCCGCGCTACTACCTCTATGTGGAGGTTCCCGACAAGGAGCATGACGTCCTTCGTTCGAGCGATGGCCGGACGATCCGGGAAGACCATCTCTGGACGGGCAGAAACATCGCCAAGCTTCGCCATGCCCTGATCACTTTCGTTCTCGCCGTGGCTATGCGCAGGCGGCAGCAGGAGCGGGCCGGGGATGCCCCACGCAAGTACGCGATGATCATCCACAACGACACTCAACGGAAAGCTCACCAGTGGCAATGGGAAACCGTCAACAAGCTGGTTCGGCTCTTCGAGGACGCAGCGGTGAACGACGATCCGCGCCTGCGCGAAGCTTTTGACGCCGCGTACGCCGATCTGAAACGATCCGTTTCCGCCGACCATGGGCACATGCTGGCCCCGGAGGATGGGTACAGGGATCTCGTCGCGCTGATCGTTGGCGGCGAGCTGAATGTTCAGCGAGTCAATTCGGATGAGAATCTCGAGCCATTGCTAGACGCGGACACCGCCGAGCTGAGACTACGCACCAAGGCGAATGTGTTCATCGGCGGAAACATCCTGGATCGGGGGATCACGGTCCCGAATCTCATCGCGTTTTACTACGGACGCAACCCGAGAAGCATGCAAGCCGACACGGCCCTGCAGCACTCGCGCATGTACGGCGCCCGTCCGAAGCCAGATATTGCGGTCACGCGCTTTTACACGTCTGGCGCGGTGTATAGGCGTCTGAGCCAGATTCACGATCTGGAAACCGCGCTGCGGGAGGCTATTGAGAGCGGCGCCCATGAGGGCGGGGTTGTGTTCATCAAACACGACCGGGCGAGGGGTGTGGTTCCGTGCGCTCCCGGAAAGATTTCTTTGAGCGACATTGTCGCGCTCCGCCCCAACGATATTCTGTTGCCAACGGGATTCGATACCGTCGCTTCGTCCCGACTGGAGTCCGCGACGAGGAAGGTGGACGCGTTGGTGCCCGCGACGTGCCTGGGAACGAGGCGTTTCGCGGAGATCCGCCTCGACGAGGCCATGAGGTTGATCGACACGTTGGAGCCAACCATTGTCCTCGATGGCGCCTCCGGCTTCGATTGGGATGCCATGCGCGGGTTGCTTCGCTATCAGGCGGAGCACTGCGGTGGCGGGGTCGCGATCCTGGCGGAGCAAGGTCGTCGCCTGCGGAAAGAGGCGTCGGGTGATCGTTCCGGTATATCGATTCTGGGCAGCGAGGAATTGCGAACCCTGGTGCGCGATTCAGCCCGCACCAAGCCGGCGTTGATCCTGCTGAAACAGATCGGCGGACCGGAGCTTGGCTGGAAGGCCGGACCATTTTGGTGGCCGATGCTGGCCATCACGCGTCATGTGGCGCCTTGCGTCTACGCGAGGAACGCCGCGCGATGACGCGCGTTCGACGATTCTCATGGTGGTGGACGGGTGGTTGATAGTGTTTCCCGCAGCGAGCGTTCCGAAATCATGCGGCGCGTCCGCGCGAAGGACACCGGACCGGAGATGCGGGTCCGGAGGCTCGTGCACGGCATGGGATACCGATACCGTCTGCACGACCGGTCGTTGCCGGGGACGCCGGACCTCGTGCTCCGACGTCTGCGGAAGATTATTTTCGTGCACGGATGCTTTTGGCATAGGCACGCGCGGTGCGCGCTCTCGCGGTTGCCGAAATCGCGATCGGAGTTTTGGGTGCCCAAGTTGGAGGGAAACCGCCTGCGCGACCGGCGGAATCTGGCCCGCCTGCGTCGAGCCGGCTGGGATGTGTTGGTCATATGGGAATGTGAGATCGCGGATCTCCCGTGTCTCGGAAAACGAATAAGGGGGTTTCTCGATGCGTAGCGTCGAATTGTTCGCCGGGGCGGGTGGTCTCGCCATCGGCATGGCGGAGGCGGGATTTCGGCACGCGGCCGTGATTGAGTGGAATCGAGACGCCTGCGAGACCTTCCGGGAAAATCAGCGCCACCACGCGCGCGCAGTGGAGGGATGGCCGCTGATCGAGGGCGATGTGCGCCACCTCGATTACTCGAGGATCGGCAAGGACATCCTGGTGGTCTCCGGCGGACCGCCATGTCAGCCTTTTTCTCTTGGCGGCAAGCACCGCGGGTTCCGGGACGATCGAGACATGTTTCCCGAGGCGGTGCGGGCGGTGCGCGAGCTGCGACCGAGGGCGTTCATCTTCGAGAACGTGAAGGGTCTTCTCCGGCAGACTTTCGCGAACTATTTTGAGTACATACTTTTGCAGCTGGGTCATCCTGGACTCATGCGGAAAAGGACGGAGTCCTGGGAGGATCACCGTGCGCGCCTCGAACGGCACCACACCGCCAGGGGCCGGCGGGCCGAGTACAACGTAATTTTCAGGCTGCTGAACGCCGCCGACTACGGGGTTCCGCAGCGGCGCGAGAGGGTCTTCATCGTGGGATTCAGATCCGACCTGGATGTCGAGTGGAGTTTTCCACGCCCGACGCATTCGGAGGATGCCTTGCTAAGCTCCAAATGGATCACGGGGGAGTACTGGGAGAGACACGGCGTCGCCAAACGGCGGAGACCGCGGCCCGACGCGCGACTCGAGTCCCGCATCCAGCGATTGTGGGGTTTCGACGCGCTGGATACGCTGGAACCGTGGCGGACCGTGCGGGACGCGATCACGGACCTGCCGGATCCGGAGCGCGACGGGGATGGCGGAATCGCCAACCACGCTTTCAATCCCGGCGCGCGCAGCTATCCGGGACACACCGGCAGTCCGCTCGACGAGCCGGCGAAGACGCTCAAGGCTGGCGATCATGGCGTCCCCGGAGGGGAGAACATGCTCGCTCGGCCGGACGGCTCGGTGCGCTATTTCACGGTGCGCGAGGCGGCCCGGTTGCAGACCTTCCCGGACGGCTATGTGTTTCGCGGCGCCTGGGGCGAGGCCATGCGCCAGCTTGGCAACGCCGTGCCGGTCCGGCTTGCGGCGACCGTGGCGCGTTCAGTCGCCAAGACGCTCGAGGCGCGCGCGTGACGCGGGAGGAGGAGGGTTCCATCGCCGAGGCGCTCAAGGCGGTCATCGAGCGCGTTGACGACACGCGGGACTCGCTCGCCGGAACGAAGGGCAGGAACGCGAGGCAGGAGCTCGAATGCCTGACCAGCGAGCTGCGAACTCGACTGGCCGCTCTGGACCAGATACAGCATCCGGAGTCGTTTTTCGACCCGGCGGATCCGCGTCTGTTCGGTGTCTTCGCGGCGCTGGCGCTGATCGGCATGGACCGTGTGCCGCTGGGCTCCCTGGAGACGAACCGGTTCTACGGCTCGGGTGTGTACGCGTTGTACTACAAGGGAGGGTTCAAAACCTACCAACCGATCTCCGGCACGGAGCACCCTATCTATGTGGGGAAGGCCGATCCTGAGATGCCGCACGCGCGCTCGCCGCGGCAGCAGGGCGAGAAGCTCTGTGGTCGCTTGAACGAGCATCGCAAGAACATCGAGAGGGCGGAAAACCTCGAGCTGACGGATTTCGAATGTCGCTACCTGGTCGTGGCGAGCGGATGGCAGACGGCGGCTGAGAGCGCGCTCATCGGCTTGTTCAAGCCCATCTGGAACAAGGAAACCAGGATCCTGCTGGGCTTTGGGAAGCACGGCGACAGCGCGGAGACGCGACGCAACCGACGGTCGCCGTGGGATGTGCTGCATGCGGGGCGTCAATGGGCGGACGCCGCGAAATACGCCGCCAGCATGGTCGAGGATTCGAAATCGGTGGGAGACATCGAGGAGGAGGTGCGGGAGCACTTCAAGGAGAACAAGCCGGTCCCGGACATTGAGCACATCGTGCATGAGCTGATCGCGCAGGTGAAGGAGGTTGGGGAGGCGTGAGCGATCAGGAACGCGAGCCATACAATCCGCTGGACAAGCGAAATCTTGGCGAGAGCATCGCGATGGCCCTGCTTCGCGCGCCGCCGCGGCCGCTGAAGGACACCACAGGGCTGGTCGGTTGCGGCGTGTATGCGCTGTATTACACCGGCGAGTTCGCCGCATACCTCCCATTGCGCGAGCGGAATGTGGAAGACCGGTTTGAGGAGCCCATTCACGTCGGAAATGGGGAGCCTGGCGGTGGCAGGAAAGGAAAAGCAAAAACAAAGAAAGGCGCTGGGAAAGAGACTGGTCTCCGCACGCGCCTCGGGATACACAGACGATCGATCGAGGCCGTCGGTGACATGACAGGCGACCTGAAGATCGAGGATTTTTATTACCGTGCTCTGCCGGTCGATGACGCGTGGATTCGCGTTGGCGAAAGCGCTCGGATCGAGAGATTCAGACCACTGTGGAATGTCGTCGTGGATGGTTTTGGCAACAACCCGCAAGGGAGCGGACGCAAAGACCAGGAACGCTCGTTATGGGATACTCTCCACTCAGGTCGAAAAGTGGCGAAGGAATTGCCGGATAACTCCGCTTCTGAATCAGACAGTCGGAGCATGATAGCCGAGTTTTTGAGAAACGAGCGCGGGTTGGTGTCTGTGGAGGTCAAGGGGGGGCGATGAGTCGACTTGAAGTGGACGAATTTCCAAGCCGCACTACCGTACCAGTCAAGTTCAAGTACCTGCGCCGCTTTCACTTCTCCGGGCATCGGTTCGTTCCTTCCATGTCGCTACGAGGAACGCGGCCATCGCGCCGGCGAGATTAACCGCGAGTTCGGCGTGCCTGGCCTTGGGCCGCGCCGCGCGCTTCCCCTTGCCGTGCGCGTCGCTGACCTTGTTCCGAATCGCCGCGAGGTTGTTCACGATCGACTGACAATTGCCGAGGATGGACTTGAAGGCCGGCTCTGCGTGCTGAGCCGGGCTCAGATTGAGGCGCTCGGCGCATAGCGCCCAGAGCTTCCCGGGATCCGCATCGTCCGGATATGGGATATTCAGTTCATCCAGAACATGCTTGCAGGCGCTCTCGATCAGAGTCCGCGCGGCGGTGATCGCGCCTTCCGGGTCCGATGCTCGGCGATCCAGCGCCTTCTGCCAGACGGCGCGCACGTTGTCCTCGTCCAGTGACTTGAGGGTGGCCTCGATGTGGCCGGCGGCGGGATGTGTGGTCCTCGACTCGAGATGATCGAGCACGGGGCGGAAGCTGTCCCACAGGAATTGTCGCCGCTCTGCGTAGTGCGCGAACTTATGTTTGATGAAATCCCAGAACGATGACAGGTCGCGGTAGCGCTTGACGAACGGTGGCAGCGATTCCTGGACATCATTGACCGCCAAGAGCTCCGAACGGAGTGTGCGATAGGCCTGGTCGTCACCTTCGAAACCACCGCCCGTGGAGAATCTGACGAGCTCGTCCTGCAGGCGCTGCACTTTCGCGAGGGTGTCCTCGAACATGAGACTCTCGCTCGGACCCCAGCTCTAATAACTGACCTTGAACGTCGGCGAGTCCTCTGGCCGGCTCTTGCGCCGGTCGTAGAGGCGGGTGGTGGCAATGTTCGCGTGCCCGAGCCACTCCTGGACCTTCGCGATGTCGGCCTCGTGCTCGAGGGCGTTGGTCGCGGCGGTGGCCCGGAGGGCATGCACGCCGATGGCGACCCCGATTTTCTGCGCGTAGCCGCGGACGAGCTTGTAGATCCCGTCGCCGGAGAGCGTCCGCTCGAGCTCGCCGGTACGGTTGTTGCGGATGGGGCGGAAGAGGGGGCCGGATTTATCGTGCCCGCGGCCGAAGGCCTCCAGGTAGTCGGTCAGGAGTTCCTGGGTGCCGGGGTGCAGGGGGATGTGCCGCATCTTGCCGCCTTTTCCGTGCACGCGCAGGTGGGGCACGCCACGGCGGGGGTGGATGTCCTGGACGGTCAAGGACGACAGCTCCTCGCGCCGCAGTCCGTGGTAGAGCAGGAGGGAGAGGAGGGCGCGATCGCGCTTACCTTTCAGGTCGTCGCCGGCGGGAAGCCTCAGGAGGTGCCGCGCCTGGGCGTCGCCGAGGGCTGGCGTCTTGCCTTCGTAGCTCTCGACCTTGGGTCGGCGGACGCCTTTCACTGGGTTGTGGGTTACGGCGTTCGCGTCGGAGAGGTACTCGAACAGGGAGGAGAGGGCGGCGAGCTTGCGGCGGATGGTGCTGCCGTTGAGCTTGCGATGCTCGAGGTCCTTGCGCCAGGCGAGCACGTGCGCGCGGGTGACGAGCCGCAGATCCTGCGGCGCCGAGATCCCGACGAACCGCATGAACTCCCCGAGATCGTTGCGGTAGGCGCGACGGGTATTCGGGTTGTCGATGTTGGCGAACCACTCCGTTGCCGGCGGCACTTGGGCGAGCTGGTGGAACTCTGGGGCGGTGAGCGCGCGCGAACTCGCCGCCGGCGTTGGTCCCGAATGCTGGGCGGGCAGGCTGACCGACTTGGCCGTGCCCGAGCCCGTCATTTCGGCGCCGCGCCGCTGTCGGTGGATTTCAGCAGGGACTTGATCTGCTCGAGCAGCGGCGGGAGGTCTTGTTTGACGGTGTCCCAGACGACATCCCAGGCGACGTCAAAGTAGTCGTGGACGACTTTGTTGCGGATGCCGCGCATTTGGCGCCACGGTATCTGCGGATGGGCGGCCAAGAATTCAGGAGCCTCCTTCTGAATCCTCACCGCCGCTTCGCCAATCACCGTCAGGGTCCGCACGATGGCGTCCTGGGCTCGCTCATCGCGCTCGAGCGCCTCAAGGCTCGGCAGATCCCCGGTGTAGCGCATCGCCCGTTCGATCGCGCCGGCGATGTGCTCGAGATAGTCCTCAGCCCGCTCGGGGTGGCTCATAGCGGCTCGGCGTGTTGCAGGACCTTGTCCCGGAACTTGGACGACAGGAACCCCGGCGTCAGCACGGACACGCGCACGCCCGTCAGCTGTTGGGCGTCGTCCTCGAGGCTCGCCAGGGTGAAGAGCGTCGTTCCGCGCAGGGGCTCGACGAGCAGATCGAGGTCGCTTTCCTCGGTGTCCGTGTGGGTGAGCACCGAGCCGAAGACGCGCGGATGCTTGAAGCCGTAGCGGCGCAGGAGCTCCCGCAGGGCGGCGCGGTGCAGCATCAGGGCTTCGGACGGTTTCATGGGAGAAAGGATACCATGGAGGTAATCTCGATAAAATATATTATCAATACACACGGTCTTCCTGTTGTAACGGGTGACCATGCCGGTGACCGATGGGCGGCCTTCCGGGTGGAACCTCACGCGCTCCCCGATCCGGAACTCGAGCATGGTGACGTGCGTCTCGAGCTGCCGCAGGAAACGCAGCCGCGCGACGATCCGGTGATTGAGGTCGATCAGCTCGGCCTCGGTCAGCTTGGGGCTCTTGACGGTGGCTACAACCGCGCGATCGCGACTACCACATCACTTTTGGATCTCAAACGATCCATCATCGCGCATCCGCAGCGTTTCGAACTCCACGTGACCTTTTCTCACGACGTCGTCAATGGACTTTGCCAGCGTCTCCTGTGCGCGATTTTCCGGGCTGCGACTCACGAGCTCCACGAGTTCAAGGTCATCCGCACTCAGGCCGTGGAAGATGATGTACTCGATCGGGTCGAAGATCGCTTTGACGTCCTGTGGATCGATGTTCTTCGCGGAGAAGACTGGATCGATCTTCCTCAATCGCCTCTTGGCCATTGCCCGACCACGTTCGGTTAGGCGTGCTCTGCGTTCTTCGAGTCTGCGGTCGAACCGCTCCCGTTCCATGTCCAGGCGCTCCTGAGAGCGCGAGAGACGCTCTTCGGTTTCGACCAACTCCTCGTATTCGCATCTCCTGGGTGGTTTCTGCGGAAAGAGGAATTTCGCCTCCACCACTCGAAATATCTCACCGCAGCAGGGGCAAACGGCGAGGAGCTCCTGCAAGCCGTCGACGGTCTGTAGGAGGGAATTCATCGACCGATCACCCGATGCTTGACGTGTCCGTCACGGATTCGATCCCGGATCTGTCTTTGCCCTTTGGTCAGCCGGGCCTCCTGGGTTTTCACATCCACGAACTGGATGCTGTCGATACGCGACCGGCGTGAGAGTCCTCGAAACACGACGTAATCGATCGGTCTCAAGAGAATGCGACACTCGTTTCTCGTGTACGGAAAAGTGGTGAAAGCAGGCAGGATCTGCTCGCTGATCTGCCCAAAGAGACTCGATTGCGCAGCCACGCCAATCCGCGCAGGTTTCCTTGCGATGTCCTGCTTGAGCTGTCCTCTTTCCTCCGTGAGACTTTCCTTCATTTGGGCGGCGGTCGCGAACCGCTTCGAGATCAGTTTCCGGATGGGCGGCGGGTACTTCGCGTACATGCTGAAGAGCTTCGCCCGGCCTATGGGGATCTCGGCCGCGCAATTCGGGCATTCGAGTCGAAGGCCGGGGATAGACGATAACTGCCTGATGATCTGAGTTGTCATAATCTCAACCCTCTTATCGCTAAAGTGACTCGCGCCGTCGTGCTTCGCCACGATCAGAGATGACTCTTCACCGCCTTCGCCAGACGGTCCATTGCGTCGATCATCTTGTCCTGGATCTCCGACCATCGGTCCTTCGCATCCGTAAGACCACCGTCGTTCATGACGTAGCGGAGCCGTGAAGCGCGTTTTTCGTCCAGGCGCTCCCAGCTCAGCGAGGCGCCGAATGCGTGCTCTATGGACTGCTGCTTTGCCCGGAGTCCGTCGAAGATCCTTTTGTTTTCGGCCTTGTCACCAGCGTCGATGTAGAGTTCGACACCGGATTCCTTCTCGATCCAGATCAGATAGCTCAGGGCGACGCCAGCACGTATCCCTGCGCCAGCGCTCAGCCACGAGTCCTTCGATGGAGATCGCTGCTCGTGCCACAGGACTCCATTTTTTTTCGCCCGCTCGAGGAGTTGATCCCAGAACTGCAAGCGCAACACTTCCCGCTCCGCGAGTTCCTTCTTTTCCTGTCCCACGCCTCGACCGGTCTCCGTCGGACCGGCAACGACCGAAAAGTGAGGCGCCGGGTCCGACCCGTTTATTCGGAATGCTTCGAGCTTGACCAGGTAAAACGCCATGTCCGCCGGCGTAAACTCATTGAGCCACCGGATCGCCTCGGCGTGTTCTTCTCGTACCTCCCCGGCAATCCAGATCGCGATCTTAGCTTCCAAATTTGACAGGTACGTCAGCACCTTCCCGAGGTGATCATGATCTGTCACATCGAGTTGATTTTCAATGATGACCTGCACGCCACCATCGGTCTCCGCCAACACATCGAGAGAGAACCGCCCAACCTCCTTCTCGCGGACCTGATTTTGCAGCGTTAATCCGAGTCGCTCGGCGAGCGTGTCCATGTTGTCCGCCAGCCAGACCGAGAATCCCCGCCCCTCGTGTGCCCATAATTGCCGCACATCGACTGGCTCCAATTTCGCGATCGTCGTCATCTGTTCCTCGCTTCTAATTCGTTCTACGGGATCGGGTAAACGGCGCAGCGGTGGCGGGACTCGAACCCGCGACCTCCTGGCCCATCACCATGAGCACGGACACTCATGGCTCTGTCGAAAGCCAGGCGCTCTATCCGTTGAGCTACACCGCTGTCGCCCCG
Organism: Pseudomonadota bacterium; assembly: GCA_021850555.1. The sequence continues at coordinate 17,429 of JAJZLX010000746.1, forward strand.
ATCATGCCGGCCGGCGCCTGAGATCACCCCGACGCTCCACTTTCCTCTTGGCCGCTGCGGCTTCCGCGAATTCCGGCGCGAGCTCCTGCAGCTTCGCGACCAATCCGGAAAAGTCGTAGGCATTGGAGGTCTGGCCGTGGCTGGTCATTCTCGTCACGCGCTTCAGGTATCCCCTGATCTCGAGGTCCCGCACCAGACGCTGGACCTGCTTCTCGGTGATATTGAGGCGATCGGCAACGGTCTCCTTCTTGGGCCACGGCAGCCTTCCGTCCTCCCACCAGAATTCGGCGATTTGCAGGATCAGTGCGAGCTGCGTCGCCGAGAGCCCGAGCCGGCGCTGCGCTCGGAACAACAGTGCCGGAATGATGCAATATCCCTGGGCCATGACGCTCGTGCCCCACTTCGCCTCCGATCGGCGCTTCAAGGCCTTTGTCGGGCGAAGAGGAACCACGTTCGTTGCGGAAGATGTCGGGCCGCTCATGTTCAAACCTCTCGGAATCCGGACTTTGGTGGGAATGCTATGACCTCCAATGTCCGCGGGCAACGTTTTGAGACGGGACGCGGATGTCCACGCTGGAAGGACCTGGATGTCCACCGCAGGGAGGACGCCAGAGTCCCGGGAAACAGGAACTCGTAACCACGCATGACACGGTATCAGGACACACAGCACTCCGTATGCCGGGACATCCAGGTCCCCCTGGACCGGTCGATGTCGGTGCAGATAGCCCAGACAGGGCCCAATCCTCCGGTTTTGACCGTTCGCGAGAAATTCGGCCGCGTAGGAAGCCTCAGGAGCGGCGATCGCGGGGGTACCCGCTACCCCAGTACCCCTGAAAATTCGCAATTGCGAAATGTGCAGCGCCCCGCTGAGGCCTATCGGACGGAGCGAGTGCACCCGTTGCGGCCGCTTTCGGCAACACCGCACCATCAGACGGGCGGCAGCAGCGCCATGGTCACCTCCTCCATCCCCGTCGGAATATTGTTCGGATCGGAAAAGAATTCCTTGGCATGCCGTACATCGTCGAAGTGCTTCGTCAGCCCGAGAAGCTGCTCGAGCGTCCCGGTCACCTTCGCGACACGATTGCCGTTCAGGTGCTCCAGCACCGGGGCGTTTTGCCTGTGGTCCTCCGCTTCGCCATCGAGCTCCAGGAGCACACCATATGAGAGGCCGAAGGCGTTCAATACCTTCTGGAATTTCGGTATCTCTCCTTTCCCGTCGGTGACGACGATCGACAGACCGATCTCCTCGGGGAGTTCTTTTATTCTGCCGAGCTTGCGCGCGGTCGAGATCAGCCCGATGGCGTCTTCGGGCCCCTCAGTCAAAATGGCCTCGCGGGCGAAGAACACTTCGTTGTGATGCAGATCGAAGCTCGTGAGCAACTTGAATGCCTTGCGCTCGGCGGGGGCGCCGAGAACTCCCGGTGCGCACTGCTTGACCACGGTGCCGGTCGCGACATCCGCCTTCCTCACGACACCAATCCGCTCATAGCCGGCGATGTCAACGAAAGCCGGAGAATGGGTCGTGTAGATGACCTGATCCGTTCCCGAGAAGGTGTCATCCGCCTGCAGGCCCGCGAACTGCTTGAGCACGCCGTATATCAACCGCTGGCAGTGCGGGTGGATGTACAGTTCGGGCTCCTCGATCGCCAGGAGGATCGGCGACGACTTGCCTTCCATGCCCTCGCTCGTGCCCGCCTTCATGAGCATCTGCAGAAGGGCGAAAACCAAAGTCCGCTGCATGCCGTGCCCCTTGTCCAGGACATCGGTCAGAACGCCATCGTCGATCTTGATCGCGATGCCCTTCGAGAACATGTCCTTCGGCGGATCGATCTCGACAGCGAGACTGATCCCGTTGACGGACGGCATCAGGCGCCTCGCCAGATCTCGCAACTCCGTCTCGACGTTCCCGAGAGCCTCGAGCCGCGGCGTCGCCCCGGCGCCTGGCTGCGGATTGAGAAGCGCCCGGACCTTTTGCAGCGCTTCCTCGATCTCCGTGTACCGCGGATCGGTTTGCAGAAGCCGTTCCGAGAGATCCGCCATCAGCTGGCGGAAGACGGTCGAGGAGGAGCGCCGATCGATCTCGCTCGAGTAATCCGTGATCGCCGGCAGCAGATAGAATCGAGGCAAGGCGCTGAGCAAGTTCTGCGGAATACCGAGTGCCTGGGTCTCACCGAGTGTTGGCTCGTCGTATTCAACGTCGTTCTCTGATAGGTATTTTTCCAGGGCCTCCGTGAAACTCTTCTTGGTGATCTTGCCGTCTGGGGTGAGGGCCGCTTCCGCAAGGCCAGCCTCCTCTGCCACCTTTTTCCAGTTTGGCCGTGTCGCGGCCTCCTCGATCTTTTTGATCGAATAGCGTGTCTCTTTCGGCTCGGCCTGATATCCGTGGTATTCCGGTTTGACCGTCACTTTCTGCGATCTCTCGTCGGTGACGATCCGAAGTTCCTTCCTCAGGATCACCCGCTCACCGAGTAGATACCGACGAAGGCGCTTTTTCTCCGCCGGCGTGAGTGCGGAGAACTCACACTCGATGAGTACATTCTCGTCAGGGTTCTTGAAGTCTCCGACCTCCACGCCACCGGCGCCGGCGGACAGGAAACATCTGATCGCCCGCAAGATGTTCGATTTGCCGCAGTTGTTCTCCCCAACGAGGGCCTGAAGCGGTTCGATACGCACATCGAGCGCCGCGGTGATCGAGCGATAGTTCTTGACGCTGACCTTGCTCAGACGCATTGCCATTCCCCCCCTGTTTTATGCTGGATCTCTCACCTCATGGCGCAGCAGGCGCCACCGGTCCGCCGCGCCGTACCAGCTTCTTGCCGTGATACAGATTGGCCTCGGCGAACCACTTGTCGGTGATCTCCGGGGCGTCGTATGGATCACGCCCGGTGCGGCGCGAGCCCTTGGACTGTAAGGGCGTCATCATCCGCCGTTACCCGTATCGGGGCCCCATTCCGCCCTTCGCCGGCGCCGCTCGGTCGATCGCCTTCTCGAGGAGCATACGCACATAGCGGGTGTATGGAATCCCCCGGGAACGGGCCTCGGCCTTCACCGCATCGAGCAGGCTGAGCGGCAGTCGCATGTTCAGGGCGGCGGACTTCGGCTCGATCTCGAACCGCATCGGCTTGAATCCCGACAGATCGTACTCGGTCAAGTCCGCGGTCGCGACGAACCGCTCCGCCGCGGCGTCACTCCGGAGGGACGGCATCTTTTTGAGACGACGAGTTTTCATAGTGGTCACTCTCCTTCTTGTGCATGTAGCGGGCACTGATTGGCCGGATGAGCGTCCGGCCATGGACCGTGCGCAACGCGAATACCAGGAAGACATGGCGGCCTGCGCGCGTTTTCCCGATCGCGCGCAAGCGCGGCTCCCGGGGATGCGGGTCGGCCATGACGGCCGGCGCACCCGCGAAGATCTCCGCGATCTCCTCCCGGGACACGCCATGCTTCCCGCACTTCGGCCAGTTTCCTCGGTCCCAGTCGAAGCCGGATATTTTCATCTTTGAAGCCTATACATTTGTGTAGACATGTGCAATACGTAGGGGTTCCACGGCCGGCGGCGCCTGGGCACCGCCGGCGATGTGGACCCGCGCTCGCGTGGCCGGATCAGCCACGGCGCCGCTTCAAAAGACGAGTCAGCTGGTGGAAATCCCGCTTCGTGAGTCCGTCATCGGCAACCAGCCTGGCGATCGTCGTCAGCGCCTCGGCGCGGGGCACGCGCTCGGGCTCGGCCGCTTCGATGACGAGCCGCCCGGAGCTCACGTGCACCGTCACCGGCACGCCGATGGCGAATCCGGCACGGGCAAGCCAGGCTCCCTGGAGACGCAACAGCGGGGCGAGCGCCGGATTTCCATCGGCGCCCCGCACGCAGCGCGCCCCGTAGGACACGGTGAGCCGGCGGATCACGGGATCCTGGGTGGATATCGGTGCGAAATCGCGAGAAATGGACGGCTGTGCCGGCGTGTGGGCCGGCGTAGAGTGCGTGTGAGCCATGACCTGCTACCTCAGATAGTGGGTTGGGTCAGGCGCCGGACAGTGTTGTCCGCACTGTCCGGCGCCGCTGTGACCTGGGGCGGAATTGCCCGCGACCCCGACGCCACGCCGCAGCGCAGCCGTCAAGGCCGCCGGAGGTCCTCCGGAGGCGCTCGTGAGCGCGGGTCCTCCCGCGCGAAGCCTTGACGGCGAGAACGGCGGGGTAAAATGGGAAAGGGCAAGAACGCCCTCCCCTTCTGTGGACAAACGGGTGTCAGCAGGCCGATTTAGGCCAATTTGGAAAGCAGTGGTAACCTACGCCGCATGGCGTTCGATTGAATTTCGCGACAATAACTCCCTGGAGAATACAAGTGACCAAGGGCAGAGGCGCATATTGTCCACATTGCGGAAAGTTGACATTCCATCACAACGGCAGCGTGAGTAAATGCAGTCGGTGTGGGTCGGTTGGCTGGTCATGGCGCGATGGCGTTTCGAATGTCGGGAGTGGGAGAGGAAACAAAGGCTCTCTTGAATCCTGAGTGGGTGATGCGGCCAGAGGGAGCACGGTTTCCCACGTAGTCCACAGGGCCGCAGCCGGCCGACGGCCCGGCGCCTCCAGCAGCCGGGCCAAGCGGCCGGGCGAGCGAAGCGAGCGCCTGTGGACCCACGTGGGAAATCCCCTCGCAGTGGCACTGCGCACTCTCTGCTGCGGTACGATCTCAAGTTGCAGCAGACGGAAAGGTCGTGATGGTCACAGAGAAGATCTTCGAGACGGCTCTCGGTATCAGCAGCCCCTGGTTCATC
>JAJZLX010000417.1 GCA_021850555.1 Pseudomonadota bacterium
CTCGGTGAGCGTCTGGTTGCCGCTGCGGATACCCCGGTCGGTGGAGACATCGAAGATCACGGCATGGGTCGGGATCTTCTCGTTGATGGTCTTCAGCAGGACCGTCAGTCTCTGATCGCGCGCCTGCGCCGCGAACCGTTCCGCCGCGGGCTCTCCGGCGATGGTTCGATTCTCGACCGCGAGCCCCAGCATCTTCGCGAAGCTCGACTTGCCGGAGCCGAAGAATCCGGACACCCAGACAGCGATGCCTTCGTGGGGCTTGTTCGGTGTCTCGCCGTAGGACTCCAGGACCTCGGTATAGAACTTTTGAATCGAGTCCGTGACCACGTACTCGTCGATCTCGGCGCGGATCACCTCCTCGTCGTTTTGATCGACCTTGATGACCTCCTCGATCCGCCGCCGGATATCGTGGGCGAAGAGGGTTTCGATCGGCTTTGACGCTGTCATCGGTGCCACGCTCTCGCAGTACGACTCATCAGTAGATCTTCGCGCGGTAGTTGTGCTCGGCCTGCAGCTCGCCCATGAAGCGCAGGCCCGCCGCGCCCTCCAGATCCCCGGGATAGAAGAGGATGGTGGGCACGGACACCCGTCCCTGGAGCTGCTCCGGCAGGGAGAAGGTTCGATAGGCCGGGAAGAGCGCGCCCGCTCTCAGGATGAACACGATGTCACGCAGCGGATCGGGATCGCTCGGCATGCGCCCCGCGACGAGGTCGACGAGCGGGGCGTACTCGGAGAGCACGGCATGCAGCGTCTGGACGATCGTGGCCACGCCCTGGTCGCGTTCGGCCGCGTACCACTCCTCGAGCGGCCGCTGCGAGCGCATGGCCTCATCCAGGCACTCGGCGAGCGAGATGCGTGTGATGCGCTTGCCCTTGCCAGTGAGGCGCGTCTCGAGCATTGAGACCTGTCGCCGCAGCTCGAACTCCTCGCCTGGGTCGTAGCGAAAGAGCGCATACGGCATGTCGTGATAGGTGCTGATCCGCGCTCTGGGATCGGCGATCGAGAGATCAGGCTCCAGGCGATCCGTCAGACGGTGCTCGAAGTCGCTCATGCCACCATGCGCTCCGCGTATTGGGCCGAGGTGGCGCAGGGAAGCTGCATTTGCGCAAGGCTCCCCGCTACCTGGTAGTCGAGCTTGCGGAACTGGTGCAGACGCAGGATCTCATGCTCGACGTCGGCAGGCCGCATTAGGTACATGCGCCAGTCGGGTGCCTCGATGATCTTGCGCGGGTTGGGGTGTGTCTCACGCAGTACGTGCAGTAGATAGAGAAAGCTGCGCTCGGGCAGAGAATAGGCATTGAACGACTTGACGGCCTTGCCGCGCAGCAGGCCGAACTCGACCGCCATCTTCAAGAGGCCCGCCGCAACCCGCTCCAGGGTCGCGTCCGACCATGCATGCTCGGTCAGCCCGCCTCGCTGGGTCGTGCCGCGCAGATACTCTCGGACTTCGGCCGGTCTCACCTGTGAGACTCCCGCGTCGTAGGCGGGAAACAGCCAGTTTTGCAGGAAATCCCGCAGCAGGAATTCATCGCGGGTGATATGCCAGAGAAGAATGGGCTTCCACTCCAGCAGATCGCAGCCGCTTTGGGCGAGCATCACCAGCGCCCGGTCGCGCCCCTCGGGCTCGAAGCGCCGGTTGAGCACTTTGGCGAGATCCCGCAGCCAGGTCGCGGTGCGTGCACCGACGAAATTCTCCTGGCGGAGCCGATCGAGATTCTCGCGCTTCGACCGAGAGAGATCCCACGCAGCCAGTACCGCATAGGTCTCATTGATCAGTGCGCCTTTGACGATCGTGAAGGACGAAGCAACGTGCGCGCGGGGAGCGGATTTCATGCATCCCCCCTGCGCGCGTACGGAACCGCGAGCGCGCCTTTCTCGGCCCGTGCAAAGCCCAAAGCCAGCAGCGCCACGTCCGAGTCCGTGGAAGCGAATACCCCTGGCAGAGGCACGGCGCGCCCTTCGGCGGAGCGGCGCAGGCGGGAGAGGGATTCGAGGTCCCGGTCGTGAACTAGCCCCAGAGACTTGAGAATCGCGGCGAGATCGGTTCCAGGGAGAGATTCGAGCCGCTTAAAGAAGGGGCGCCAGTCGGCCGCACGATCCAGCCAGTGCTCCCATTGCGTATCGAACTGCTCTTCGATCGCCTCCGGCAGGCGCCACAGTGTCACGCACTGAGGTGGATCGAAGACCTCCGCACAGCGGTGGGCTGCGACCGCGAAGACGCTGCGCGCCTGCGCGAAATGGTGCGTGCGAGGGAAGCCGCGGGAGAGGACGTCGGCACCGAGAGCGCCGAGCTGTTCCTTCGTATTCCACCAGCCAGCCTGGTCCATTTCGCCGAAGCGGCCGACTACGAGGCGGAGCTTGAGCAGACGATCGAGGTCAATGGCCGGGCTCATTGCGCGGTGTCCTTCTCGCCATCCTGAATATCCGCGCCACCGGCCCGGACCCAGTGATCGACTTCCGAGAGCTTGAATTTCCAGAGGCGGCCAATCTTATGGGCCGGAAGACCACGGTGGTCGATCCAGCGATACACGGAATCCTTGGCGACCCCGAGGTGCTTGGCGACCTCTTCGACCGAGGCCCATGGCTCAGCCAATGGAATGTCCTCCCCCAATTGCGCAGCCTACGCCAATACGGAATGAGCAAGGGTATTCTGGCGGGGAGGATCTGGCAAGAGTCGGATAAAGTCGGTTATCGTCGATTATACGCGTCGATCCGATCCGCCCTGCCCCCTCCAGTCACGCGTCCGGCCGAACGCGGACTGCCAAAGGCGAAGCATGGCGCGCCAAATGGGGTCGTTGTTCGCTCAGGATCGCCACCCCACATCCATGGGACTCGCGTAAAAACGCCACCCCACTTTTGGCGTAGGATCGCGATTTTTGCGGCCCACTGGTAGTGCGGACGGCTGAACGAGATAACGCATCATGGGAATCAAGGTCGCCTGAAAATGGAGAAGGAGCGGTTCATTGCAGAGTTCGCGGGTTGGCTGCAACAAGGTACCGCTGCGCTATTCGTCGGTGCCGGCCTCTCCCGCACCGCAGGCTATCCAGACTGGCGAGCACTTCTGAAGGACATCGCTGACGAGCTCCAGATCGATCTCGATCAGGAGCATGACCTCGCTGGCGTGGCGCAGTGGTACATCAACAAAAGCGGGAAGGTCAAAACGCGGATTGGTCAAGTTATCCGAAACAGCTTCCCCGATAAAATCGAAGTTCCCGACCCGCATCGGATTCTCGCTCGTCTCTCGGTACAGCACGTTTGGACAACAAATTACGACACACTGATCGAACGTGCCTGGGCGCTTCAGCGGCGCGGACTTAACGTAAAGGCGCTACAGTCCGATCTGAGTGTTTCCACCCCATGGTCGGATACGACGCTCTACAAGATGCACGGGACGGTTGAGCATCCAACCGACATTGTGATCTCGACCGATGACTATGAACGTTATCGGAAGATGCGAGGAAGCTTCCTGCAGTTGCTCAACGGGCATCTTATCGGCCTGCACTTCCTTTTTCGTGTGACTTTAGCCGTCTGAAAGGAAAATCGCTCTATTTCGGGAGGTTATCGAGCATCTCGCCGAAAGCGTGGAGACATCGTGACAGTTTGGCCTCACCTTCTGGGGTAGGCATG
>JAJZLX010000128.1:0-8098 GCA_021850555.1 Pseudomonadota bacterium
CTCAAGGCGTTCCCGCGTGACGGCAAGCTCGTCGTCCTGCCGCCGCAGGCGGATGAGAGATCCGCCCAAGCCGCCGAGGCACACGGCGCCGTCGCCGACGCGGCGCGTGCGACCAAGACTCCCGCGGCTCGGGAGCGCTCTCGCTGAGGCGCGCTGTTCAGCCACTTCGAGGGGCCGCAAGGCCCCTCGATCTTGCGTGGGCTGTGCAAGCTGAGTCCGCCCATTTCGTGCTTTCCGCACCCTGTGGTCTTGAGAAGCTCGCGATAACCCGCCGATCCTGGGAGGGTCTTATATTCTTTTTATTTCAATGACTTGCGAGTTTTGATGAGATTCGGTAGGGTTACGGAAGTGCCTGGCGTGTGAGCGAGAGAATGAGTCCAGACTGGGGGAGCCCTGCGTGACGACCGTGCAGTCCCCGGGGGTGCGAGCCCAGACGTGCACCGATGGACCGTTGAGCAAGGGGGCGGCTTTGACCTGGCAGCATTTCCTAGGTATCCACCGTTCCCGCGCAAGGGCGTCTGACATTCCGTTCGGTCTCAACAGGTAACCGACGCCGTGTCAGTCCCACACATTGCGGATTCAGCCACCCGTGACACGCCGGAAGTTGGTGCACTGGTTCGGGTCCGTTCGCGCCGCTGGCTGGTCGAGGAAGTCATCGCACCCCTGATCCGCGGGGAGTCTCCTCTCGTGCGGCTTGCCTGCGCGGATGACGACGCCCAGGGTCAAGTCCTCGAGGTGTACTGGAACTATGAGCCGGATCGTCTCATCGTCGAAGAGGAAGGATGGGCCGATCTTGCCGGGCGCGGCTTCGATGCGCCGCGCAGCTTCGCCGCGTTTTTCCACACGCTGCGATGGAGCTGCGTCACGGCGACCGACCCGAACCTCTTCCAATCCCCCTTCCGCGCCGGGATCAAGATCGATGCGTATCAGATGGAGCCGCTGCGCAAGGCGTTGCGGCTTCCGCGGGTGAATCTCTTCATTGCCGATGACACAGGGCTCGGCAAGACCATCGAGGCAGGGCTGATCGCGCGCGAGCTGCTCCTGCGTCGCAAGGCCAAGGCAATCGTGGTGGCCACCCCGCCCTCGGTGCTCGAGCAGTGGAAAGCGGAACTCGAGGAGCGCTTCGGACTGCTGTTCGAGATCCTGGATCGCGCCTATCTCACACGGGTGCGACGCGAGCGCGGGTTTGGCGTCAATCCGTGGCGAACGCACAGCCGGTTTCTGATCTCGCACCAATTGCTGATCGATGTGACCTACGCCGACCCGCTGCGGGAGTGGCTGGGCGATCTGCTGCCGGGAAGTCTGCTTATTCTCGATGAGGCGCACCACGCCGCGCCCGCCAGCGGGGGGCGCTACGGGATCGAGACGAAATTCACTCGCGTCGTTCGCGATCTTGCGCCGCGCTTCGAGCATCGGTTGTTCCTCTCGGCAACGCCGCATAACGGGCATTCGAACAGCTTCTCGACGCTTCTTGAACTGCTCGATCCGTATCGCTTCACCCGCGGGGTGAAGCTGCGGCCGAGGGCGCTCGAGGAGATCATGGTGCGGCGCTTGAAGGAGGATATTCGTGCCGTGCAGGGCGGGTTCCCCAAACGGACCGTCGTGCGGGTTGCGATCGAGGCTCTCCCGGAGGATTCCCCGGAGCTGCTGTTGTCTCGTCTTCTCGACGAGTACCGCACTGTGCGTGAGGAGCGTTTTGCGAGAAGCTCACGGCGTGCACAGACGGCGGCGGGATTGCTCGTCGTGGGGCTGCAGCAGCGGCTGTTGTCCTCGATCGAGGCCTTTGCGCGCAGTCTCAAGATTCACCGCGCGACAGCACAGCGGCAGTGGGAGAGAAGCGATGGTGCCGCTGCAGGGGTCTCCATCACGGACGCCGAGGCGCTCTTTACGCAGTCTCCCGATGCCGACGATGAGCGCGCCGATCTCACTGGGGCGGCGGCGGATGCCGAGGAGGTGGCGGAAGTCGAAGGCATCACCGCCACGGTCGAACGCCAGGCGCCGCGCGATGAAGCGTCCGCAGCACTCTGGCGCCGCGAGCAAGCGCTCCTTGAGCGGATGCATACCATCGCCGATGAGCATCGAAGCGACCCGGATGCCAAGGTACGCTATCTCATCGGGTGGATTCGGGAGAACCTCTGCCCCGGTTTGCCACACTTCGGTGAGACCACGGACGCACCGGCCAAGTGGCTCGATCGCAGGGTGCTCATCTTCACCGAGAATCGCGAAGGGACGAAGCGATACCTGAAGGAGATCCTGGAGTACGCCATTGGCGGAACGACACGGGCCGATGAGCGCATCGAGGTGATCGATGGTCTCACGAGCGGCACTCGCCGCCAGGAGATCCAGCGTCGCTTCAACACCGATCCGGCCAAGGACCCGCTGCGCATTTTGCTTGCTACCGATGCGGCGCGCGAGGGCCTGAATTTCCAGGCGCATTGTGCGGATCTCTTTCACTTCGATCTGCCCTGGAATCCCGGGCGCATCGAACAGCGCAACGGCCGCATCGACCGCAAGCTGCAGCCGGCACCGGAGGTTCACTGCCATTACTTCGTGCTGCCGCAGCGCGCGGAGGATCGGGTCCTCGATGTCCTGGTGCGCAAGACCGAGACCATCAAGCGCGAACTCGGCAGTCTCTCGAAGGTGATCGACGACGACATCGAGCGGCGACTCGGCCAGGGCATCCGGCATCGGGAGGCCGAGCGGCTCGCCCGCGAGATCGAGGTGGCGGATCTTGATGCCGAGCGCAAGCGAGCGACCGAGGAAGAGCTGGAGTCCGCCCGCGAACGGCGCGATGCGCTCGAAGCGCAGATCGAGCGGTGTCGCGATCTCCTCAAGCGATCGCGCGATGCGACCCACTTCGAGGTTGAGCCCTTTCGAGAGGCTCTCTCCTGTGCGCTCCAGATGCTGGACGCCGCGCCGCTGACGGAGACAGCCGACGAGCACGGCCAGAGGGTCTATGCCTTTCCACCGCTTGATCGGCGTGCGCACGCCGATCCGAGCTGGACCGCGACGCTCGACAGCCTGCGCACGCCGCGCAAGCCAAATCAGTCGCTCGCCGAGTGGCGCCGCGAGGCGCCGATCCGGCCGGTGGTCTTCGAGGATGCCGGTGTGCTCACGGAAGAGACGGTGCATTTGCATCTCGAGCAGCGTGTGGCCCAGCGCCTGCTCGCGCGTTTTCGTGCCCAGGGCTTCGTCTATCACGACCTCTCGCGGGCCTGTCTCGCACACAGTCGGGATGCGATTCCGCGGGTGATCCTTCTCGGGCGGCTGTCGCTCTATGGCCGGGGCGCCGAGCGGCTGCACGAAGAGCTCGTGCCCGTCACCGCCCGCTGGATCGAGCCCTCGCAGCGCAAAGGGACACTCGAGCCCTACGCGCGCGAGGCGGAGGCGAAGACGCTCGAGCTGCTGGACCAAGCGCTGGCGGCGAGGGCGGCCCGAGAGCCGGCGGAGACGATCCGTGCGCGGCTGCTCGGCGCGGCGGCGCGCGATATCGAGGAACTGCTGCCGCGTCTCGAGCCGCGGGCGAAGGAGTGGGCTGCCGCGGCGATCGAGAAGCTGGGCGAGCGGGGCGAGCGGGAGGCGAGTGACCTGCGCGACACGCTCGAGCATCAGAGAGCGCGAGTCCGCGAGCAACTCGAAAACGCGAAGCGTAACCCCGTCGAGCAGCTCACGTTCGGATTCAACGAGGAGGAGAAACGGCAACTCGAGGCGGACGTGCGCGCTTGGCAGCAGCGGCTCGAACAGTTCGACCGGGACCTGGCGGTCGAACCCGAGCGGATCCGGCAGTTCTACGCGGTGCAGGCAACGCGCATCGAGCCCGTCGGCTTGGTGTATCTCTGGCCGCAGAGCAACTGAGCTATGGCGAGACTCGATCCGCAGATCTTGGCGCACCTCGAGTGGCTCGGCTTCGTCCGCCCAACGGGGCTGGTTGTCTCCGCACCTGCGCTCGTGCGGGCGGGAGCGATTCTCGAGCAGCGCGATGCCGAGGGTCAGCGATTGCTGCGCGAGTGTCTCGCGACGGACGCGAATTCGGTGCGGGAGCCGTCGGTGGCTTACGCCTCAAAGAACGCGGAGCCTGACGCGAAGATTGCGGATTTCCGCCGCTTCGCCGAACGGGTTCTGGAGTGGCGGTTTACTCCGAGGGGGTACGCGGGCACGGCCGATTCCCCTATTCCGCCTGAGCTCGAGATCGCCATTCCCGAGATCGGTGCGACGCTGAGACCCGACTATGCCGTGCGCGAGCTCGAGCCGCAGAATGGCAACTCGCCCTGGCAGCTTCTCGTGCAGGTGATGGAGCCAGGGGAGGACTTCGACCGGGAGAGAGGCGCTCGCTTTGAGCTCTCACCGCACTCGCGGATGGAGCGGCTGTTGCGGCGCACGGGGGTGCCAGCGGGGCTGCTCGTGAATGGCGAGGCGTTGCGCGTCATTTCGGCGCCCCCGCGCGAGTCCTCCGGTTGGCTCGACTTCCGGGTCGCCGACATGATCCAGACTGCGGGCCGGCCAATCTGCGCGGCGCTGCGCCTGCTGCTTCGTGAGGATCGCCTGCTGTCGCTGCCCCGCGGCCAGCGCCTCAGTGCACTCCTCGCCGACAGTCGCAAGTTCCAGAACGAGGTCTCCGAGCAGCTGGCCGAGCAGGTGCTGCACGCGCTCTACGAGCTGCTGCGGGGCTTTCAGGCCGCTCACGATGCATCCCAGGGGGAACTGCTGCGAGAGGTGCTCGCCCGAGATCCGGATGAGGTTTATCGGGGCCTGCTGGCGGTCATTCTTCGCCTTGTCTTTCTGCTCTATGCCGAGGAGCGGGACATGCTCCCGCACGCGGAGACCTACCTGCGCTATTACTCGCTGGCCGGTCTGCACGAGCGGCTGCAAGACGATGCGGCGCTCTATCCCGACACCCTGGATCAGCGCTACGGCGCCTGGACACAGCTCGTTGCGCTCTTTCGGATGGTCCACGACGGTGCCGAAGCAGCCGACATGCGTTTGCCGGCGCGGCATGGGGTGTTGTTCGACCCGGATCGCTATCTCTTTCTCGAGGGGCGATCAGCGGCAGACTCGCGGCCGACGGGGCGGTTCGAGCCGCCGCTCGTACCCGACGGCACGATATACCGAGTTCTCGAGAAACTGCGTGTGCTCGAGGGGGAGCGGATCTCCTATCGCGCGCTCGATGTCGAGCAGATCGGCTCGGTATACGAGACGATGATGGGGTTTCGGCTCGAGACCGCGAGTGGCCGGTCCGTCGCGATCAAATCCCCAAAGAGGGAAGGCGCCCCAACGACGCTCGATCTCGAGGCGTGTCTCGCCGAGGCGCCCCGGGATCGAGCGAAGTTCATCGAGGCGCGCACCGAGCGCAAGCTGACCGAGCGGGTCAAGAAGGCTGTCAGCGCAGCGGACTCGCTCGAGGAGCTTCACGCGGCGCTGGACTCGATCATCGATCGGGCGGCAACGCCCGACATCGTGCCGAACGGCGCTCTGGTACTGCAGCCGAGCGAGGCGCGTCGGCGCTCCGGCTCGCACTACACGCCGCGTGAGTTGACGGCGCCGATCGTGCAAACAACGCTGGATCCGATCATCGAACACCTCCGGGGTCCCGACCGCAAGCCGCCGCGCCCCGAGGCGGTCCTTGAGCTCAAGGTCTGCGATCCGGCGATGGGCTCAGGCGCCTTTCTCGTCGAGGCCTGCCGCTACCTCGGGGACGCGCTGCTCGCGTCCTGGCGTGTATACGGCGGGATGCCCGCGATCCCACCGGATGAGAACGAAGTCATCTTTGCACAGCGTGTCATTGCGCAGCGCTGTCTCTACGGCGTCGATCGCAATCCGGTGGCCGTCGACTTGGCGAAAATGTCGCTCTGGCTCGCAACACTTGCCAAGGATCATCCGCTCACCTTCATTGACCATGCCCTGAGGCATGGGGATTCGTTGGTCGGACTCACTCGCAGGCAGATCGAGAATTTCCACTGGGACACGAGCAGGACGTACGAAAGTCCCTTCCGCGCGAAGATTCGAGAACAGGTGGCGCGGGTCGCCGCGCTGCGGAAGCAGATTCGGGAGGCGGATGAGACGGTGCCGGATGAGAGGCGGCGCGCGCTTTGGGTCGAGGCGCAGCGGGAGCTCGAGAACGTGCGGCTCTTCGGGGATCTCGCGACGGCAGCGTTCTTCGATGCCGAGAAGCCCAAAGAGCGGGAACTGAAGCGGCTTGAATATGTGTCGGCGATCGATCGCCAAGAGCTGGACGGCTTCGGAAAAACTCTCGCGGAGCGCCGACATGCGGACCGGCCGCTCTCGCCCTTTCACTGGGAGATCGAGTTTCCGGAGGTATTCGAGCGGGAGCGGCCAGGGTTCGATGCGTTCGTTGGGAATCCCCCCTTTGCCGGGAAGAACTCAGTTGCTGCCGGCAATGTGGCTGGCTACCAGGATTGGCTGAAGGAACTGAACGATGAGACCCACGGCAATGCGGACTTGGTGGCGCATTTCTTTCGTCGCGCATTCGATCTCTTGCGCACGCGCGGCACCTTTGGGCTGATCGCGACCAACACGATTGCGCAGGGTGATACGCGTGCCAGCGGCCTGCGCTGGATCTGTGAGCACGGGGGTGAGATCTTCGCGGCGAGCCGGCGTGTCAAGTGGCCCGGTATGGCAGCCGTCGTGGTGAGCGTCGTGCATGTCATCAAGGGGCAATTCGGGGGCGTTAAGCGACTCGATGGGCGCGAGGTCGAAAGAATCACCGCGTTTCTCTTCCATCGCGGCGGGAACAACGATCCGAAGAGATTGACGGCAAATGCGGGGAAGAGCTTTCAGGGTAGCATCGTTCTCGGGATGGGATTTACGTTCGATGACACCGATACAAAAGGTATCGCGACGCCGATCGCCGAGATGCGCCGGCTTATCGCGGAGAATCCGCGCAATCAGGAAGTGATCTTTCCCTACATCGGCGGTGAAGAAGTCAATACGAATCCGACACAGTCGCATCATCGGTACGTCATCAATTTCGGCGAGAGGGCGGAGGAGGAATGCCGTCGGCACTGGCCGGAGCTGATGGCGATAGTGGAACAAAAGGTTAGACCTCAACGGATGAATGACAACCGGGAGGTCCGCAAGAAGTACTGGTGGCGATTCGGCGAGACGACGCCGGCCTTGTTCACCGCCATCTCCGGCCTGGAGCGGGTATTGGTAATTTCGCAGACAAGTCGCACGATGGCATTCGTCGTGTTGCCCACTGGGATGGTCTACAGTCACAAGCTCGTAGTATTTCGGTTCCAGAATTATGGTGCTTTTGCCGTGCTTCAGAGTCGTTCCCACGATCTGTGGGTCCGCTTCTTTGGGTCCACTATGAAGGACGATTCGGTCTATACGCCTTCAGATTGCTTCGAGACCTTCCCTTTTCCAGAGAACTGGGAAGCGGATCCCGCCCTCGAAGCCGCCGGCAGGGTGTATTACGAATTTCGCTCTGGTCTCATGATCCGCAACAACGAAGGTCTGACTAAGACCTACAATCACTTCCATGATCCTGAAGAGCGCAGCCCGGACGTCTTGAAACTCCGTGAATTGCACGCCGCGATGGATCGGGCCGTCCTCGATGCGTACGGCTGGACCGATATTCCGACCGAGTGTGAGTTTCTGCTCGACTATGAGATCAATGAAGAGGAATGGGGCGACAAGAAAAAGCCCTGCCGCTATCGCTGGCCCGATGAGGTACGGGAAGAGGTGCTCGCGCGCCTCCTCGAATTGAACGCTGAGCGCGCGCGTGGCAAAGCGCTTGCCGGTGAGAGCCGCCCAAAGCGGGGCAAGGGGCGGGCCAAATTGACCGCAGTTGTACCTGACACGAAGGATCTCTTCTCATGATCACCTCCGTCGACGTCCGCGATCGACTCGTCGAAGCCCTGGAGCTCGATCTCGTCGGACCGCGTGACGCGCATACACTCGCCGCAGAGCGTTTGCCGGGGTGGGTGCGGCCGTCGAACTGGTATCTGACCGGATTTTTGATTCCTTCGGGTACCGCATCGGAAAAGAGCTCCGATGCGGATGAGAACGAGGACTTTGATCTCGTTCCCGATTCGGCGGGGTTACCTGAAGAGTCGAATGAGGAGCGTAAGGCTGCGAA
>JAJZLX010000128.1:8133-22118 GCA_021850555.1 Pseudomonadota bacterium
TTTCTTGTCGCGAAGGAGG
This sequence comes from Pseudomonadota bacterium, assembly GCA_021850555.1. The sequence continues at coordinate 8,153 of JAJZLX010000128.1, forward strand.
TGCGTGAGATCGCGGTTACGGTGCGCTGGGGCGATTATCTGCCGACGGACATCGCAGGGGAAGACGGCAAGAGCGTCCCGGTCTGGCAGCGCATGGCGCGCGAGGAGGTCGTACCGGTGACCCTCGCCGGGGCCGAGGATGCGCTGGTGCACGGGGTTCCGAACTCGGGCGGACTCGAGCTGCAGATCGTCGAACGGTCGGTGACCGCCGACGAGCTCGCTTCCCGCCTGCCCGCGGGCGCGCGCTCGGTGTCGATCTTCCTGGTCAATCGCCGCACGCCGGATGAGAGCAATCCTGATTGCGCTTATGCGTTTCAGGCGGAAATCGAGGTGCGCAGCGAGCCGCCATTCGTTCCGCGGCCGGATCTTCGCGGGGCGCTCGCGAGCGAGTGGGACGAGCGGGTCGCGGATCTGCACTATGCAGACAGCCCCGAGTATGCGACGGGTCATGGCGTGTCAGCTCAGTGGTCGCTCTCGGGAGAAACCTGCCATCTGCTGCGCACGGCCTGGATTCCTGTGGCAGCCGTCGAGAAGACCGAAACCGTCGATGTGCCGGGCGTCGAGCTGGGATTGGACGCGCTCGGAGCGATCGCCGATGGACCGGCGGTGAGTGCCGCGCTGTCGCCCCTGGTTGATCGATATCGCGCGTGGATCGAACAAGGGCGGATCCGCGTTCAGACACTTCCGAAGGAACGCCGGGAGACGGCCGAGGAGCTCTTGCGGCTCGCCGCTGTCGCCGCGACACGGATTGAGCGCGGCATTGCCGCCCTCGCTGCGGACGCGGATGCGCTCGATGCCTTTCGCGTCGCGAACCGCGCGGTCGCGCGTGCGCTGCGGAAAAGGCTTGATATCGAGGCGCCCCGCTGGCGCGTCTTCCAGCTCGCCTTCCTGTTGCTCAATCTCCCAGGGCTCATCGACCCGAGCGATCCCCATCGACACACGGTGGATCTGCTCTTCTTCCCCACGGGCGGTGGTAAGACTGAGGCCTATCTCGGCCTTGCGGCCTTCGCCATGGTGCTGCGTCGATTGCGGCACCCGGGCGAGCAGGGCCTCGCCGGTGCCGGGGTGAGCGTGATCATGCGCTATACGCTTCGGCTCCTCACCCTCGATCAGCTCGGGCGCGCCGCCGGACTCGTGTGCGCCCTTGAGCTCGAGCGCGAGGCGTACCCGGCCCGCTATGGGACGTGGCCGTTTGAGATTGGGCTTTGGGTGGGCAAGGCCGCAACGCCGAACGTGCTCGGCCGCAAGGGCGATAGCCGCTCGGACAGCGCCCGAGCCAAGGTGCGCCAGTTCGCTGCGGATCCCAAGGGCAAGCCCGTGCCGATTCCGCTCGAGAGCTGTCCGTGGTGCGGGACGCGCTTTGGGGCAAGCTCGTTCTCGCTGCAGCCCAATAGTGATCAGCCGCGGGATCTACGGATCGTGTGCGCGAACTTCGAGTGCGATTTCACGCGGGATCGAGCCTTGCCCATCGTGGCGGTGGATGAGCCGCTGTATCGGCGACTACCGGCTTTCCTCATTGCCACCGTCGACAAGTTTGCTTCTCTTCCCTGGGTCGGCGAGTCGGGGTTACTGCTCGGTGGGGCCGAGCGTCACGATGCGAACGGCTTTTACGGTGCGGCTGATCCCGGCCAGGGCCGACGGCTGTCGGCGCCCCTGTCGCCGCCGGACCTCGTTATCCAGGACGAGCTGCATCTCATTTCAGGTCCATTGGGCACCATGGCCGGCCTCTATGAGACCGCGATCGAAGGGCTCGCCGTACGCTCGCTCGAGGGGCGAGCTATTCGACCGAAGATCGTCGCTTCCACAGCTACGGTGCGCCGCGCCCAGGATCAGATCCAGGCGCTCTTTGCCCGGCCCATCACGCAGATTTTTCCGCCGCCGGGACCCGATCGGCGAGATGCCTTCTTCGCGCGGATCCGTCCGGCCACCGAGGTACCCCCGCGCGTGTACCTGGGCATCGCCGCTCAGGGGCGAAACCCGAAGGTCGTGATGCGCCGCGCGGTGCTTGCGCTCATGGGCGCCGCGGAGCGCGGCTACCGGGATGCGGGCGGGCACAAGAACCTGACCAATCCCGCCGATCCCTACATGACCGTGCTCGGCTACTTCAATGCGCTGCGCGAGCTCGGTAGTGCCCGACGGATCCTGGAGGAGGAGGTCCAGAATACGCTGAAAGGATATGGCGGGCGCAAGCGCATCGGCGAAACAGCGGGTCTCTTTCAGGATCGCAAGACGTTCTCCGAAGTGCTCGAGCTCACCTCGCGTGTCTCGACCGACAAGGTGGCCGAGGCCCGGCGTCGTCTCGAGGTGCCGTATCATCAGATCGACCAGCGCGTTGATTGCGCCATCGCGACCAATATGATCTCGGTCGGTCTCGATATCCCGCGGCTTGGCCTCATGGTGGTGCTCGGGCAGCCGAAGACACACGCGGAATACATTCAGGCGACGAGCCGGGTCGGGCGCGACGATCGGCGCCCGGGGCTCGTTGTCACGTTGCTCAACATCCACAAGCCGCGCGACCGCTCCCACTACGAGCGCTTTCGCCATTATCACGAAACCTTCTACCGTGCCGTCGAGGCCGGCAGTGTGACGCCTTTTTCAGCACGCGCGCTGGACCGTGGATTTGCCGGCGCCTTGGTGGCATTCGCGCGGCACGCCGAGTCACCCCTGACGCCCCCGCGGGGCGCCGAGCAGATCAGCGCTGTCCGCGGAGATCTCGAGCGCCGGCTGCTCGAGGTCTTTCTCACGCGGGTGCGGGGGCAACCGCTCACGGACGATAGCGAGCGGGAGGAGCGTTTGCGCAGTGTGCAGAACCGGATCGTGGATTTGCTCGATGCTTGGCAGACCATCCTTGAGGACTACCGCGCCGCGGGGGTCAACCTGCAGTATCAGCCGTACGAGCTCTCCCAACCCAAGCCGCTGCTGCGGGAGATGCTGGATACGGCGTTCGATGTGCCGATCCAGAAGAAATTCCGGGTCAACCGCTCGTTGCGCGATGTCGAGCCCGAGGTGAATCTCTACCTCAAAGATCTCGCCGGAGCGGACGTGGAGGATGCCGAATGAGCCGCAAAGCGCACGGTCAGCTGCGGCGCGGACAGGTCATCACCACCTACGGTCCGGGCGCGCTCATCGATTTGCCGAAATATTCCGCCATCGTGGGCGGGCTCGATACGTGGCCGAAGCCGCACGAACTCGAGGAGATTATCGAGACGCGCCTCGCGCACAAGCTGACCCTCATGACGGGCGTCAAGGTGCCTAAGCTCTATGCCCCGCCCGCCGTGTCCAACGATCCACGAGAAGCATCACGCGGCATTGGTGCGTGGCGGTTTCCGGAATGGTTTGTGGTTCAGGAACGGGACAGTGGCGAGGATCGGCAGCGCTCGCGACGGCTTGTGCACCGCAAAGCGCTCGATGCAAAAGGTCGCTTCGAGGGCTGCCTGGTGGTCGCCACGCGGTTCGTACGGGCGTGCCCGCGGGGGCACGTGGATGATGTCGACTGGCGATTCTTCGTCCATGGTGCGTACGGCACGAGTACTCCCTGTCTGCGTCAGCTCTGGCTTGATGAGCGCGGGACCAGCGGCGACCTGGCGGATCTCGTCGTACGGTGCGAGTGCGGCAAACACCGTAGTCTATACGAGGCGACACAGATCGAGCTCAAGCCACTCGGCACCTGCAGTGGGGCCCGTCCCTGGCTTGGGCGCAATACCAACGAGGACTGCAGTCAGCCGAGCCGGCTGCTCGTACGCACGGCATCGAATGCCTATTTCCCTCAGGTCGTGAGCGCGCTCTCGCTGCCTGATCGTGGCAGTGCCATCGAGACCGTGATCACCGAGCTGTGGGACGATCTACAAATCGTCGAGAGTGCCGCGGAACTCAATTTGATCAAGAAAAAGCCGAAGATTACGGCCGGACTCGCCGCCTTCGCGGACGATGAGGTTCTGGCGGCGATTCAAGCGAAGAAGCATGGTGCCTCGGAGGATCGCCCGGTCAAGCTGGTCGAGCTCGATGCCCTCCTCGCGGCTCCCGAGGGCTTCGGTGACGATGTGCCCGTGGATCCGAATTTCCACGCGCGCCGGCTGCCCGAGAGGATTTGGCGTCGAAGACCCTGCTCCGAAGGTATTGAGGCCGTGACGCAGCTGCATCGGCTGCGCGAAGTGCTGGCGCTGGTTGGCTTCACGCGGCTCGAGGCGGTGATGCCCGACATCAACGGTGAATACGAAACCGACGTCGAACGTGCAGACATCGCGATCGAGCCGGCGTGGTTTCCAGCGACGGAGAATCGCGGCGAGGGCGTCTTCGTACAGTTCAAAGCGGATGCGATCGCCGTGTGGCTGGGGCGCCCGGGGGTACGCAAGCGTTTGGAGGGTCTGACCAAGGGACACGCACATTGGGCTGCCGAGCGAAAGAGCCAGCGATCGTTCCCCGGCGGATCGTATGTACTGCTACATACACTCTCCCATCTGCTGATCCAGTCCCTTTCCGTGCGCTGCGGGTATCCGGCGAGCTCCTTGCGAGAGCGCATCTACGTCGATCCCAGGGATCACCGCTACGGCATTCTCCTCTACACCGCGAGTTCCGATGCAGAAGGTACGCTCGGGGGGCTGGTCCAGCAGTCTCGCCACTTCGAGGAGCATCTCGCTCATGCGCTGCGCATGGCGGCGCTCTGCTCGAACGACCCGGTATGCGCCCAGCATGCTCCGGGCAGCAGCATGGAAGGGCGCTGGCTGCACGGCGCGGCCTGTCACGGCTGCGCGCTCGTCGCCGAGACGTCCTGCGAGATGCGCAACGATTATCTCGACCGTGCCCTCGTCGTTCCGGTGCTCGGGATGCCGGGCGCCGCCTTTTTCCGGGGCATCGAGTGATCGAAGCGCTCCTGGATCTGCCGCCCTATGCCCGAGAGCGGCTCGCCGTGGCGCTCGAGACCGGATTACTTTGCGGCTCCTCGTCAGGCACAGCGCTGCAGTCGGTGCTCGGAAGCGCGGAGTGGACGGATCGGGCGGCGGCGGCGCTGGCTGGATTCGCGCCGTTTGGATTGTCGGGCTTGGCAGCCGCGGCGTGGATCCGTAGTCTCGGGACGGCAGAGGCTCGGTCGCCAAGGTCGGATCTGGTCTGGTCTGGACCCGAGGTGCCGGGAGTCCATGCCCGATCGACTCGGCGAGTGTACGAGGAATTGATCGGCTCCGCGGAGCGGTCAATCTGGATCAGCACGTACGCATTCTTCGATGGGCCCAAAGCCTTCGAAGCGTTGGCTCGCCGTATGGACGCGATGCCGACGCTGCGCGCGACGGTACTCCTGAACTTGCAGCGCAAGCATGGCGACACGAGCAGCGCCGACCAACTCGTCCGACGATTCGCCGAGCGCTTTTGGACCGCCGAATGGCCCGGAAGATCCCGTCCACGAGTCTACTTCGATCCGCGTGCTCTCGAGCTCGGCGGGCCGGGCGGGGTACTGCACGCCAAGGCGGTGGTGGCCGACGACGAGTCGGTATTAGTCACCTCCGCGAATCTTACCGAAGCCGCACTTGACAGAAATATCGAACTCGGAATTCTGGTTCGGGATCGAACGTTGGCGGCGAGCATCGCCTCGCATTTTCAAGTGCTGATCGAGCGGGAGCTGCTCAATCCAGTGCCATTAGCATGATCTTGTGCTTCAGCGGCGTATAACTCTCAAAGCCACCTTTAGGCTGTGCGATTCGCCGCCGCTTGGCGCGTTGGGGGACTGTGAGCGAGATTTCATGTTGTGTGTTGACGGTGCGCATTGGCACCACCGTGTCCAGGAGCACTTCCTCCGCGCCCAGATCACCTTCAACGAGCTCCACTTGATCGCGCGCATGCCTCTGAGGCCATCTATGCGACACGGCAAGCCGAGCGCAAGCTCGATCCGGGGCTGAAGGGGATGCGCTGTCGCTGGGCGCTGCTGAAGGACCGGACCAAGCTTGGGGCCATCTCGCGCGCCGAGCTCGATGAGCTCCTGGTACGCATGACCAGCCACCGCGCTGCGTGGTCCTGGCAATACCGCGAGGAGCTACGGGACATCCTCTCGCGCGAGCAGCACGACGTCGTGAGCATTCGAAGCCGTTTCTTAGCGAGGTGAGGAGTCAGGAAACTGAAATCGCCGAAGCGGTCCTATTGCGGCTGTTCTTATTCATCGACTTGAGGCACTTCTCATACTCATCTCGGTTGCCAACGACGACGGGCACCTCGCGCGCATCGGATTTTGAGTTAAATTCGGGGTTCCGGACCAAGTCGGCGCGCAGGCGTTTGTCAAAGTAGTATAGAAGCGCCAATCGAACAGGCAGCGTAACGACTCCGTCTCGCATGTCGTAGTCAAGCTCGACTGCCTTCCGCTGATTGGGAGAAAGCTTTGGATTCGATTTAAGCTCAACGTCGAAGTGCTTCGACCATTCTCCGTCCGCCTCCGGCGTGGCGCCTGGTTCACCTTCAGCGCGTGTCCCACAGCAGCGCGATAGAAGAAAGTCCTTGAAGGCGTTATCTCGATGACAAAAGGCTCGTATGTGCCATCTGAAGCCATCTGAGGCAAAGGCATGAGGCGTGATCCAGCGCCAAACGGGCTCCGGAGTAGCCGTATTCAATGACTGGTACTCGATCTCGATGGAACGGCGTGAGCGTATCGCCCGAAGTACCGCACGCAGAATGAGTGGATCAACCTTGCGCCTCGGGATCGGGATGACGCTCATCTCTGGAGGGCGACTCAACCAGGTGTCCTCGAGGCTGATGACGTCGGTGGCAAGTGCCGTCAGCTGTGCTAGGTACCGATCCGCATTCGGCTTGATGAACCGGGGTTTGAACTCTGCCGTCGCCAGGTACCGCTTCGCGCTCAAGTCGTAGTGTAGGTTACCGGGGGCTGCCTGTTGGTAGGCCGTGAGATCGGTTGATGCCTGGGGCGCGGAGATACCGAAGCGCTGGGTGATATCGGAGCGATTGATCTCACCTTCCCAGAAGCAAATAAAGTCAATAAATTCAAGTCGTTGCTCGGCTCCCCAACGTGGCTTGGGCAATTCGTCGGCCATACTTACCTCATTGGACAATTTACTTGACCCATCAAGAAACACGATGGATAATAAAACCCTATGAACCGAACCGTAACAGATATTTTGATTACCATGAAATCCAATTACAGGTGCCAGCACTTGCAGCTTGAGCTGGGTCGGTCAGATTTAAGGAGTGAGCCGTGAGCACTGATACACAGAAGGTCTTCCCTTACACCGTCAACGGACAGACCGCATCGACGTCCGATCCGAACCCGATTGGCTCCCAGCTGCTCTCCGATGCCGGTTTTGAGCCTGCTGATGACTTCATCCTGATCCAGCGCACGGCGCACGGTACTGGCGTCATCGCGTCGGACCAGGTCGTTGCGATCGAGGAAGGACATCGGGAGTTCTTCGCCTTCGGCAGCGGGACGGCGTTCGAGCTCACGGTCAACGAGCACTCGCTTTTCTGGGGCGAGGAGAAGATCAAGGTCGAAAGAATCCGACAGCTTGCGAACGTGCCCGAAGATCACGAGCTGATTTGGGAGCGGGACGGTGAGAAGCCCGAGGTGCTGCCTGACCATGGGGAGTTCTCCTTCGCGCCAAAGGGCGTCGAACATTTACGTACGAAAGAGCGCCCGCCGGTGCCGACTCACTACATCTACTTTGTCGATGACGTCGAGTACACCACGCATGAGGAGTCCCTCACCGGCGCGCAGATCATTGCCAGAGTCCCGGACTGGAACCCTGTGAACTCCCTGGTGCTCGAGGGGGAGGGGTCAGAGAAGGATGAGGTAATCCCGCCTACGGCGACGGTGGTCTTTAAAGGGCGCAAGTCCCCGGCGCGCTTCATGGCCGTCCCACCTGCTACTTTCGGTAGGTCGTGAAACCATTAGGTGAACAATTCGCGGCCCTCAGTGCCGCGTTCCCAGGTGCAACTCTCCTGCCAAGCGCGGGGTTGCATCTGGTCGTGATCCCGACTGTTCCGCTTCCAGATGGTTGGACGCAGACCAAGACCCATATCCGCTTTGTGGTACCGGCCGGCTATCCGTATGCGGCGCCGGATTGCTTTTGGACTGATCCAACCCTGCGCCTTGCGGGAGGCAAGCTCCCGCAAAATGCCATCGTCGGCCGCGTGATGGCCGGGCAGCCGGATACCAATACCTTGTGGTTTTCCTGGCACATCCAAAGCGGCCAGTGGAACGCGGCCAAAAGTGACCTCAGGACTTACGTCGGGATCATTTGTAGAAGATTTGAGGCTTTGTCGTGATGGAAATCATCATCGACGAGCCGAAGTTCCACTCCCTCACCACTGCCCTCGAATGCATGGAAGAACGTGGCGCGGCTTTGTACCTGACCACCGTCGGCGATCGGTATCTCGTGCGAGAAGTTGAAGTGGCAGGCCCTGAGGACCGAATTGCCACCAGCGCCACGCATATCACGTTCGCACCGCAGTTTCTGGCGCGAGTGACCCGCCGCGCCCGGCAGATACAAATGCATCTTGCTATCCTGCACACCCATCCTGCGGGGTACGAGAATTTCTCGCCCATCGATGATGAGACCGAGGCGGGGCTTGCCGATTTCCTGCACCGGCGCAATCCGCAAATGCATTCGTTCTCTATGGTGCTGTGCGCAGGATCGATCAAGGCACGCCTGGTGGGTAGAGCTGATCTGCTACCTGTCCGAGTGGTGGGCTCCAAAGTCACACGCTTCGCGCCTTACGCGTATGGCGAGGAGACCCCCGAGCGTTTTGACCGCCAGGTGCGAGCCTTCGGAGTGGCGGGCCAGGCGGTCCTGAGAGGCCTGAAGGTGGCCGTCATCGGAGTCGGCGGTACCGGATCGGTAGCCGCGCAGCAGCTGGCGTACCTGGGCGTGGGCACGGTCTTGCTCGTTGATGCCGATACGCTCGAGGAATCTAACCTCAACCGCGTGGTGGGAGCACGTAAGGACTCGGTCGGGAAAAATAAGACTGAAGTTGCTGCTGCCATGATCCGCGATATTGACCCTGCGATAAAGGTTGAGACCCTGGCCGAGTCGGTAATATCGCAACAGGCGCTGCCGCGTTTGCGAGCGATGGAGGCCATCTTCATTTGCACCGATTCGCACTCCAGTCGCGCCTTCCTCTCCGAAGTCGCGTACCAGTATCTCATTCCGGCGTTTGACGTTGGGACATCGATCAATGCGGTTGATGGGCGTGTAACTGCCATTACCGGCAGAACGCAGATGCTGGCGCCAGGGCTTCCTTGCCTGCTGTGTGGCAATGCCCTGGACGCTCGGGCCATCCGGGAAGAGCTGATGACCCCCGAGCAGCGCGCCGCGGATCCTTACTTCAATTCCGGCGGCGTGAATCAGCCGGCGGTCATCTCGCTCAACAGCACGGTGGTGTCGCTCGCGGTGACCATGTTTCTCGCTGCCTTCGTCGGCATACCGGGTAAGTCACGGTGGCAGTCCTACGACGCCATCGCCGGCACTGTGCGCAGTTTGGGTATGAAGCTCGATCCGGAATGCCCAGTGTGCGGAATCTCAGGGATCATTGCCGCGGGTGACTCTCAGGCGCTCAGCTTCTTGTCTTAAGTGAACTTGCGATGGCTATCAAGAAGATCCTCTGGTACGGCGACGCTCCACTGCCTGGCGTGTTCGATAGCTTCCATAGGCGAGGGTTCGAGCTCATAAGGGACGCCATAGATGACCAGATCGTCGATGTGGTGCTCGCGAACACAACAGCCGTCGTCCTGAGCCATACGAATGACACCATCGATCAGGTCCTAGCAGGTTATCGATACCTACCGACGTTCATCAACCATGGCATCCGCGTCATCATCCTGGTGCCTGAAATGGATGACAACGACCGCATCCGCAAAGGACAGCTTGCGCAGCTGGATGCTAGCTTCCCGTGGAACGACGTGGTGCTGTTTCTAGCCGATCTTAAGCTAACCAATTTCGACAACATCGTCGCCGCCCCGCAAGTCCCAAGATGGCATCCCTGTCTGATCAAGCCGATTGGCAATTTTGAACCCATCGGCAGTGACGGCGAACTCCTCATTCGACGAGCGTTTCCTAGAGCCGAGGAAGTGCGAGTGAGTGAACTCTCGCGTGGTTTCTCCGGCTCTCGAGTCTTCATGGCGCATGAGAAGAGGCTGGAAAGCTCCATCGCTCACTGGACACAACCGAAACTGATCAAAATCGGCCTGAGGTTAGATATGGAACAGGAGGTGGGGAACATGCGGGCAGTTTCGCCCTTTGTCCCCTTCGAACTGCGTCCCAACCTTGAGGCACACATTGCGGGTTTTCGAAAATCGATTCTGATCGCCGATTTTGTAGATAAATCCGAACCATTGATCGACGTCGCGAGGGCGGGACGCGCTGAAACTGCGATCTCCAATCTGTTTAACCGAACCCTACACACCTGGCGAGAGCGGGCGTGGTCGTGTGGAATGTCCACGGAGTCGCTGGCTGATGCTGCTGAGCGGCTCCAGATAGTCTCGCCCGAGAAGATATGTGACGACTATCTACAATCACCTGACATTCAAGCCAAGAGAGTCGATTTTTCCGCGTTGTGGAGCGCGCTCAAAAAAATCCAATTTCCACACAGGGCCGCATCCATCCATGCGGACCTCCACGGCGACAATGTCCGCGTGCGCGGCAATGATGCAATTCTGATTGATCTGGGTAGCGTTAAAGGTAAGGGGGAACCCGGATTGGGAGCGCCCTTGAGCTTTGACGTTGCGATGCTGGAAATCGCTTTGGTTTTCACCTGCGAAAGGGGAGAAGATAAGGCCGACAACGGCTTTTATCAGACTCGCTGGGAGAAGGAGGTCCGGCATTACTATGAGCTCAAGGCCATCCTGAGTACTCCCGTGCGCGAATCTGTTCCGGAGCCGGAGTCTTGGATGTTCGGGTGCATTCAGCGCCTGCGTGCGTTTGGCATATATGATCAGAGTAACCAGCTTGAATACGCCATTGCGCTGGCCATAGCTATGTTGCGTTGGTGCAAGTTCAAGCCCTTGGGCAACGGTGCTGACAAGGGACGCCGAGTCGTGGCGCTCGCAATTGCTGCAGAGCTGATCGCCGAAATCTGCGCGGCGTCAAGTTGCATTTATGGCTAAGGCGGTACGCATCCGCGATCGTGGAAGAGTTCAGCGCCGTCACGAAGCGGACTTGCTCCTTGAGAAGGCCGGCGACATGGTCCTCGTGGATCGTGGCGTCCTGCGGTCATTCGTCATTCGTTGTCCGGATGATTGTGGCGAGACGCTCACCATCAACCTTGATCCCCGGACGGATAAGGCATGGCGCTACTACAAGAAGCGCAATCAGGTCTCGGTTTTCCCATCCGTATGGCGCGATACCGGCTGCGGCAGTCATTTCATCATCTGGAACCACGTCATCGTGTGGTGCGATGACAAGTGGGGCGATCGAGACGTCGTGGTTGAGGAGGAAGCGCGGCTGCGAGAGCGGGCTTTGTCGGTGTGCACGCCGGAGTGGCAGCACTTCACGATGATTGCGGAAAGGCTTGATGAGGTGCCGTGGGACGTGAACCGAGCATGCGGGTATCTGGCGCATCATCGGGGGCTGCTGGAAGAAGGAAAAGAAAAGCTACGCGGATCGTTCCGACTGAAGAAATAGGCGCTTTCGTCGTACGAAGTAAAGAACGGAATTCAACCACCGCCAATCCCTAGCAGTTCCATCGTCAGTCACTACCGCTCTCGCATTCCGCGGCATCTTTCCCCGTAAAGCCCGCGCGATCAAGCCCGATTAAACCCGGAATATCGGTACGAGTTCAGCATTTCGGCTGACTGGGGCAATGTCCGACCCTTCCGCGGCCCCGCGCCCCTGATTGGAGCTCGAATGCGCTCAGTAGCTTTAGCGCGCACTGCGGTGCTGCGCGGCGGAGCGCCGCATAGCGTGCGAACGGCTTTGGTCCCGCTGGTTTGAATCGCGGTCCGGGGCTGAAGGTCCGAAAACTGAGCGGCTGGCCCGAGTCCCCCGCGAGTCCCCGACTGCCGGACGCGATCCGGCGACGCGCTATTGTGGACGTAACTATTTGATTTACTGGTCGGGGTGACAGGATTTGAACCTGCGACACCTACGTCCCGAAGAATTGCTGCTGGACGCCGGTACACGAGATCCGTGGTCTACATCGTCATGAAGCCACGAACATGTCTGCCTTTGCCGGTTCCCGCTTCTCGATAGTCACAGGGAAGCCTTCATAGTTATCGGGTACTTGTCCAACAGACGGCCAGTAAATCGGGTCAACCATTACTCTAATGAACGGACGCGCGGCACGCGTTTGCGCAATTGTGTTGACGGCTCCAGCCGGCGCGCGTATTTCGCGCTGCAACTTTGCCGCAGCTTCGAATATGGTCACGCTCATACGTGATGTCCTGAGACAAGAGTCACGCCGAGTCCCGCAAGTATAGGCTCAATCGGGAGCGCCAGGGTAGCCTTGCCACCGGGTGCGGTACCGTCGTTCATGCTACCGACAATGATTCCAATGGCCTTTCGGTTCCCTGCGCCATCAACCGTGGTGATTAAAGAACCGGAGTCGCCCGAATCAGAGAACTGCACTGTATTCCCGGCAATAGCGAAAAGAGGGTCAAAGAAAACCGCTCCGGAAAAGCCATATAGCTGTGCTTGGTAGACGACATGATTGGCGCCGTACACTTGGCTGACGACTATGCCAGTTGTGTGGCCAGTGGTGCGTCCGACTTTCTCCACCGTCATTCCGGGTGAGATCGGTCCCGTGATGCTGGGCGTATCGTAGATATCCCGCTGAAATGAACTTACTGTGTCAACAGTTAGGAGTCTAAAAATCGCGGCATCCAGATTTGTCTTGGGATTGACATTATCCGGCGATCCAGAGACTAGGGGCAACGCATGATGATGGAAGCCAAGCGTAAACGGGTTTAAGCCGCCTGGTGCTACGTCAAAAATGCCAGGGGCGACAATCGGTAGACCAACTCCGGCATAGCTGCATCCCCCAGATACATGATTGTTGGTGAGCCCAAACAGTTCTCCCGCAGGGTTGCACACCAGGCACGCCAGCGTTCCAGCCTCTCTGTTGTTGCCGACTGAAATTGAACTGCCGCAGGTGTAATACGTCGAGGTGCCTGTGGTGCGCACAACGTATGCTGGTGTTCCCTGCGCCGTGGGCGGGTCATCTCCGATCGCATTGGGTACGCCCTGCCGGTAGCGAATCTCCACGTCATCTACGGTTTTGGGCAGAATCGCGAGTTGCCGCTTAGAGCCGGGGGCTGCCCGCTTTGTAAACACGATCACAGACTTCAATGAATCGTTGAAACCGACGGCACGCACCCGCTTTGCCCTCAATAGCTGGATGCCTTTCTCGGTGACATTGTCGATCAGCGCAAAATCCTCAGCTGTAGATTCGACAGGCGCCGAAGGGTCATCCATCGTTCCCTCGCGGTATGCCCAGTCGTGGAAAATACGTGCTGCTGTCAGACTGTCCATGACATGTCCCAGGGTTAAAGTCAGCTCACGGCGTGCGCGCTGAAATTATTATGATGGGAACTATACTGCCAAACCGGGATGCGCGTCACGAGACATTCGAGATTTGTGGGCGGGGCACGAGTCTGAGCCAGACCTCACGGACATAGATCAAGCCGCATCGCGCGCTGTCATAGCCTCGCGCGAAACTGGGCGCGATTTGATCACAATTTCTCTCGCAACAGAAGATAGACGATTGAGGGGCGGCTTCTCTACCGCCACTCCAGCAGACAGCTTGGTCCAATATCCCCGATGTGGCACCGGGATGCGGGCGCGGCGGCAGGCCTTCGCAAGGCCGACGTCCGTGACGCCATACGTTGCGGCGAGTGTCGCGATTGGCAGCGACCAGACGAGATCGTAGAGTTCTTGGCGGCTAAATTTATGAACACGATGACCGGTGTTCGTGATCATGCTTTTGTCATCCCGAGTCTTTCTCTTGCGGCGCGGACTCTTGGAGGTGGCGATCTCTCGTAATCG
>JAJZLX010000623.1 GCA_021850555.1 Pseudomonadota bacterium
TGGCCCAAGCGGGAATAGCGCCCGCCATAGCCAGAGCGACGGCTCCGGACACGAGCCTTGACGTAAGCTTCATGGTCAGTCCCCCTCAGTCGGTTGTTGCGAATCAGTTGCGCGAATGTCGAACGCCACGTGCGCCGTGGCGCCGCCCCCTGCTTTTTGGTTTACAGGCGGACGTAAGCTTCGTATATAAATATAAATACCATTGCCGGGCGGCCCAGCGCAAGGGAAATCTCATAATATGAAACAAGTGACCACATTTCCGAACCTCCGAATCTGTTGGACGGACGCGACATGAGCTCGCGCCGCGAGCTGCTTCGGATACTGGCGCTGGGGGTCCCGGCCGCCGCGATCGAGGCGGGCCGGGGGGATTCCAGGGTGCCGGCCGGGCCGTGCGACGTCGCGCCGGGGGATCTTTGCGTCGAGTGGCGCGCCGCCGCTTCGGGAATTGATGTGCCGCGGCCGCGGTTTTCCTGGACGTTGACCGCACGTGATCCGGATCGGCGAGTGCTGGGCCAAAGCGCCTGCCAGGTGATCGTGGATCGCGCCCGCTCAGCGGTCCGCGCCGGGCGCGGTGCCATCTGGGACAGCGGTGTGCAGGCCGGGAGCGAGCTGCGTATCGCGCCCAGGCAGGACCTGCCGCTGAGCTCGCAGTCCGTCTACTGGTGGGCGGTACGGGTCTGGGATCAGCGCGGTCGCCCCGGACCCTTCAGCGCGGCGGCCCGCTTCGGCACGGGCATCCTGGACCAGGGCGCATGGCGCGCCCAATGGATCTCGAACGGCCCGGATTGGCCGCCGAATCCCCTACCCCCGCCGGCGATTTACCGCGGCCCCCCCGGCCAGCCGCACGCGATGCCGCTGTTTCGGCGCGCGTTCACGATCGACAGGCCTTTGGCGCGCGCGATCGTGTCGGTCTGCGGCCTGGGCCAGTACGCGCTCTCGGTCAACGGCCGGCCGCCGACGCACAGCGTGCTCAATCCGGGCTGGACGGATTATCGCAAGACGATTCTGTACGACACCTTCGAGGTGACCTCGCTCTTGACCGAAGGCGAGAACGTGCTCGGGATGATGCTGGGCAACGGCTTCTTCAACGTGCAGAAATACCCGGGACGGTACACCAAATTCGTCGGCAGCTTTGGCCGCCCCAAGTTGATCCTGCAATTGCGCCTGCTGTTCCGGGACGGCACCGAAGAGCACCTCGTGAGCGACGAGCACTGGGAAACGCATCCGGGACCGATCGTGTTGTCCTCGGTGTACGGCGGCGAGGACTTCGACGCCCGCCTGGAGCAGACGGGCTGGAACCGCCCAGGCTTCACCTCGTACGGCTGGAATAGTGCGACGAAGGTCGACGGACCCGGCGGGCGGCTGCGCGCCCAGAACGTGCCATCGGTGGAGGTGGCGCACACCTACCGGCCGGTGGCGATCACGCAGCCCAAGCCGGGCGTGTTCGTCTATGACCTCGGCATGAACTTCGCGGGCTGGCCGGTGATCGCCGTGCGCGGAGCGGCGGGGCGGACCGTGCGATTGCTCCCGGGCGAGCTGCTCGATGCTCGGGGCTGCGTGACTCAACGCAGCGCCGCGGCGGGACCGGGCGATGCGGTCTGGTTCACCTACACACTGGCCGGCAAGGGTGTGCAGCACTGGCGGCCGCGGTTCAGCTATTACGGCTTCCGTTACGTGCAGGTCGAAGGGGCCGCGCCGCTCGGCGCCGCCGCCGCCGACGTGCCGGAGCTGCTCAGCCTGGAAGGCGAGTTCCTGCACGCCGCACTGCCGCGGATCGGCAAGCTCGAGATCGGCGAGCCGCTGCTGCAGCGCATCCATCATCTGATTCTGCAGGCGCTGCTCAGCAACACGTTCAGCGTGCTCACGGATTGCCCGCAGCGCGAGAAGCTCGGCTGGCTGGAGCAGACTTACCTCAACGCCGATACGGTTTTCTACAACGAGCAGGCGGTGACGCTCTACGAGAAGATGCTCAACGACATGATGGACAGCCAGCTGCCCTCGGGGATGGTGCCGAGCATCGCACCGGAATACGTCGCGTTCCTCGACCCGGACGGACGCAACTCCGCGTTCCGCAACTCGCCGGAATGGGGCTCGGCGATCGTGCTCTCGCCCTGGGCGGCCCACCGCTTCACCGGCGAGCGGCGCATTCTCGAGACCGGCTATCCGGCCATGCGGCGGTATGCGGCCTATCTGGCCTCCCGTGCCCGCAATGACCTGCTCGACTACGGCCTCGGCGACTGGTTCGACTGGGGAGCCAATCCCCCGGGGGAGTCGCAGCTGACCAGCAAGAAGCTGACCGCCACCTCGACCTACTGCCGGCTGCTGATCACCTTGTCGCGCATCGCGCGCCTGCTCGGCCACGGGGCTGATGCGCGCCACTACGCCCGCCGCGCCGTCGCCGTGCGCCGAGCACTGAACCGCAAGCTGTTCGACCCGGCCACCAATCAATACGACCGCGCCAGCCAGACAGCCAATGCCATGCCGCTGGCCATCGGGCTCGTGCCGGCGCGCCATCGCGCGGCGGTGCTGGCGAACCTCGTCGCCAACATCCGCGCCCACGGCAATCACGTAACGGCCGGAGACATCGGCTTTCTGTACGTGGTGCTGGCGCTGATGCGCAACGGCCGCGCCGATGTGCTGTTCGATGTCCTGATGCAGACCAGCGCACCGAGCTACGGCTGCATGCTGGCGCGCGGTGCCACGGCTCTCACCGAAACCTGGAACGCCAATCCCGAGAACTCGCAGAACCACTTCATGCTCGGTCAGGCGGAAACATGGTTCTACGCCGGACTGGGCGGCGTGCGCATCGACATGACACGGCCGGCGACCGAGCGCATTCGCATCGTCCCGCAACCCGTCGCGGGGGTGCCCTCGGCATCGGTTCGCTACCGCGCGATCGAGGGGGAGGTCGTGTGCGCCTGGGAGAAGCCGGCCGATGGGACGAGCCTGCGCCTGCGTGTGGAGATTCCGCCCGGCGCCAAGGCGACGGTCGCCGTGCCGTGCAGCGATCCGGCGCGGGTGCGCGAGGGCGGCCGGCCGCTGCAGCGCGCGCCGGGGATCCTGCGGGTACGGCCGGCCGGCGGCCGTACGCTGGTCGTCGTCGGCTCCGGCCGCTATCAATTCGAGGCGCCCCTGGTGTAAGCCGCGCGCAGCGCGGCGGCTTCACCTCGATGCGGAAGGTCGGGAGTTTGACGTTCCAATGCGCTGGGCGGGTGAGACGCGGCCATTGCGAGAGAACCAGAGATGGGGTGCCTGTTGGGGGCACATCCGCAGCTCCTCGCCACTCGAGCGGGTCAATCTCTCAGCTGTGTCTGTAACGAGACGACAGCGCGGGCGCCAGGATATATCCGCCAGGTAGGTGAAATTTTGACGGTCGGTGCGACGGAGCGGATAATTCCAGCCTAGGACACCCCGTTCCGTGATTTCACAGCTCTCGCTTCGGGTGAAAGTTTGAGAAACCGGAAAGTGTTGGTTGTAACCCTCCTCCGGCAAAGCCGGGCGCTTGCACGTCACAGGGCCCCTCAAAGGGGCCATTCCCGCGACGTAGGAGGAAGAGCCAGATGCTCAACCTTGTGGCTCCGTACCAGACAGCCGTAAACCGCGAGCCGTTGC
>JAJZLX010000345.1 GCA_021850555.1 Pseudomonadota bacterium
CAAGGCTGCCGAGCGGCTGCACATCGCTCCATCGGCGGTGGATCGGCAGATTCTGCAGCTCGAGGCCCGGATTGGCGCGCCGCTCTTCGAGCGTCTTCCGAAGGGGCTGCGCATGACCGCGGCCGGGGAGCTGCTGCTCGAGACGATACGGCGCTGGAAGCGCGAATATGAGGTGCTTCAGGCTCAAATCAGAGATCTTCAAGGGCTTTGTTCCGGCGAAGTGTCCATTGCCCTGGTCGAGGGCGCAACGGAATTCATGACCGATACCTTGCGTCAATTCCGCACACGATATCCGGGCATCGTTTACCGGTTGCACATTGCAGGGCACGACGCCGTGACCGATGCCGTCCTGAGTGGCGCATATGACGTTGGCGTGACCTTCAATCCTCCGGCGTTGAACGCGCTGCGGATCGAGCGCAAGGTCATCTACCGGATTGGGGCCGTCGTGACGCCCGATCATCCGCTCGCGGAGCGCCGGGAGGTGACGTTCGGGGAATGCGTGGAGTGGGGCTTCGTGGTCCCTGACGACACGATCTCTATCCGTCCGATCCTCGAGCGCGTGTGGCTGATGTCCATGGACGAGCCGCTGCGCGAGAGCGCAGCGACAAACAGTATCACGCTGCTGAAGTCCATGGTGAAGGGGGGCGTGGGTGTGGGCATTCTGACCGGCCTCGACGTTCTGACGGAGGTGAAGACCGGCGAGCTGAAGTTCATACCGCTTGCCTACCCCGGCATCCCGGTTTCGGAGCTGGCCGTGGTGGTGCAATCGAGCCGAACGCTCTCGGCGGCGGCCTCGACCTTCGTGCAGCATCTGTCCGTGGCCATGGGCGAGGCGGAACTCGCCCTGACCGCGCGCAACGGGGGCCAGTCCGCGCAGTGAGTGATTGCCCTGCGGCCGCATCGCGCAGAACCGCTCGCCCGGGTCGTAGTCGAGGAGGCTCATGATGCTGCCGCCCATGCGCCGGCCTGCGCCGCACGACAAGCACCATCGTGGTGCGCATCCGGCGCGTTCTGCGAACTGCTCCTGGCGGATGCGTCGAATATCTTGCGCCCGGATGGGTGCGCCGGCATCGTGATGGTCCGTCGTAATCAGCGCACTCAGCGGCGGCGCGAACCGCATCGGATCAACAGGCGTGCGCCGTTTTAGAACGCCCTGTCGCCACAAGAAAGCATGGACAGTCCGCAAGTACTCGGCTGTAATGAACCTGATCGAGCGCCGCGCTTGGTGGACCTGCAAATTGCAGCGAGCGTGACGACGCGCTCATGTCATATTGGACATCGGCAGGGTACGCCGCCTGTCTGCGGGGTGGGTACCGGGGAGTCCGTTCGCGGCGGAATCATGCCGCCTCGGCTTTGGCAAATCATGGTTTGGCAGTTTCGGGATTACGGGCTCTGCTCCCATGGCCGCAGACAGCGGAGTAAGGTGTGAGCGTCGGCACAACAGTTCCTACTGGCATCGAAATCCTGGCGCCCGCCGAGCCGCGATTCGACGCGATCCTGACACGCGAGGCGCTGGCATTTCTGGGCGAGCTGCACCGGGCATTCGAGCCGCGGCGGCGCGAGCTGCTCGCGGCCCGCATGGCGTGCCAGCGGCGCATCGAAGCCGGTGAGCTGCCGGACTTCCTGCCCGAAACGCAGGTCATCCGCAGCGGCACATGGCAGATAGCGCCGCTGCCGGCTTCGCTGCAGCGCCGGCGCGTTGAAATCACGGGTCCTGTCGATCGCAAGATGATGATCAATGCGCTTAACTCGGGTGCCGACGCATACATGGCCGACTTCGAGGATTCGAACACGCCAAGCTGGCGCAACCAGCTGCAGGGTCAGATCAATCTGAGGGACGCGGTGAGGGGCACGATCACGCTTGAGGCCGGCGGCAAGCATTATCGTCTGAACGACACCGTTGCAACGCTGCTCGTCCGTCCACGCGGCTGGCATTTGCTGGAGCGACACGTGAGCGTCGACGGGCAGAGTATTTCCGGGTCGCTGTTCGACTTCGGATTGGCGTTCTTTCATAACGCCCGGGAACAGATCGCCCGCGGCGCAGGTCCCTACTTTTACCTCCCTAAGCTCGAAAGCCGCCACGAGGCGCGCCTGTGGAATGATGTGTTCATCCTGGCGCAGGAAGCTCTCGATGTGCCCGTGGGCACCATCAAGGCCACCGTACTTATCGAGACGGTGCTCGCGGCCTTCCAGATGCACGAGATTCTCTACGAGCTGCGCGAGCATTCCGCGGGTCTGAACGCCGGACGGTGGGATTACCTCTTCAGTGCGATCAAGAAATTCAGTGGTCAAGAGAATTTTTGCCTGGCTGATCGCAGTGAACTGACCATGGAGGCGCCGTTCATGCGCGCCTATGCCCTCGAGCTGGTCAGAACCTGTCACTGTCACGGCGCCCCTGCGATCGGCGGGATGAGCGCGCTGATCCCGATAAAGAACGACCCGGCGGCCAACGAGCGGGCGCTTCGTGGGGTTCGGCACGATAAGGCGCGGGATGCGCGCGACGGGTTCGACGGAGGTTGGGTGGCCCACCCCGGACTGGTGCAGCCGGCCCTCGATGAGTTCGTCAAAGTACTCGGGAGCCGCCCGCATCAGCGCGGCGTGGTGCCCCCCGGCCGGTGCACGGCGGCGGACCTGCTGGATTTCCGGCCCGAGCGACCGATTACCGAAGCCGGGTTGCGCAATGACATCAACGTCGCGATTCACTACATGGGCAGCTGGCTCGCCGGCACAGGTTGCGTGCCGATCCACAACCTCATGGAGGATGCGGCCACCGCCGAAATCGCCCGCTCGCAGGTCTGGCAGTGGGTACACAGCTCCAAGGGGGTGCTCGATGACGGGCGCAAGATCGATGCTGTGCTCGTGCGTCGGTATATTGCCGAGGAGCTGCAGCGGATCGAGTCCCTCATCGGGGCTACCGGGGCATCGACCGGCACGTATGCGCATGCCGCGCGACTCCTGGAGGGACTATGCCTCGCGCCTGTCTTTGTCGAATTCTTGACGCTGCCGATGTACGGGATGCTGAGCGATGAACCGGCGGTCTGATTCGATTACGCACCGCAGCGCGCGGACCAGGCGTTGCGACCCTCGATCATGTGAACATGCGTAGGGCCCCAGCTCGGCCCCACCCCAGCGCTGCGCACCGCCGCAGTGCTCGCGCGCGGCTTGACTCGCACGTTTTTGGTGCATCCCGGCCTGCAACTGCCTGACGTGCCGCCCGTGACAGGCCGGCTCGGCGGCATGAAGCATGTGGTGCGCGTGATCCCGCTGTTGCGCTCGCGGGCGAACGTCGCCATCCTACCGATGAGGAAACTGCGCAATCACCCTGGTGGTCGCTCACCGCATGGTCATGATGGTCCGAAGCTCCGTGGTGTTGCCGCAGGCGCGAGCGAGTTCAACGAGGTCAGTGTCCGCAATGATTTCGCGGTCTGATTCCGTCACGCCATTACAGCGGTCCCGGGGCAGGCTGCGGGTTTGCATCATGCGACGCGGGCCGGAGTCGGTCCTCGCGGATCTGTATCAGGAAGGATGCCTCAAGGCGAGATTTCCCCGCACGCCACCGGGCGCGCCGGTGAGCGTGGTCCTGCTGAACAGTGCCGGAGGCGTCGTCCCC
>JAJZLX010000512.1 GCA_021850555.1 Pseudomonadota bacterium
TCCGCTCAGGCAGGCCGAATTGCTCTGCAGCGTCGAAAGCGCCACGGTGCCGCTGATCGTGCCGGCCTGCACGTTGTCGATCAGGCGTAAAGCCGGCTGCAGGACGTAGGCCTGCGTGCCGCCGACTTGCTGACCCGGAGGGGCCGTGATCGCCTGCGACAGCACGAAGTCGATCGTGAAGTTGGCGACTTGATTGACGGTCATGGTGAAGCCCTGGACCAGCTTCAGACCGGTCTGCGCGCCGCTCGGCACGATGATGGGATACTGCGCGCCGTTGATCTCGATGTACGAGTTCGCCACCGTGTTGTTCGAGCCGACGTTGAGCAGCAGCCGAATCCAGGAGTAATTGCCGGCCGGCACGGACACGCCGCTCAGGAGCGCTGCGGCATTGCCGTTCTGATACTGCATCAGATCGATCGTCTTGGGACTTGAGAAATTGACTGTAACGGCGCTGCCACCGCCCGCCGGTTGCAGTTCGACGCCCGTAAACGAAATGACTACCGAGCTTGCCGAATCGACCGGGCCGTCCGTGACACCTAGGTTCATGGTCGAGGAAGATGGGCTGCTGCTCCCGCCGCACGCGGCCAGCAGCGGAACGGCCAAGCACGCCACGGCGATCAGGCGCGCCGACCCGCGGACACGGGTGTGTACAAGTGAGGATTTCATGGCGATTCGCTCCGGGGGCGCTGCTGCAGGATGCGGCAGAAATCGTACCCTTGGGCGATGTGCCTGCTCGGAATCCTGCACCGAACTGTGACCGTGGTCTCGGTGCACACCGCGGCGGGCGCGCCGGGACTGGCTCTCGATCGGTTATGTTGAATCGCGGGCGGAAGGCGCTCACTTGTCTCCAAAATGAGACGATGCTCCCGGAGCGATCCTCGTGCTCATGCAATCATTTCGGTGGTTGTCACCGGGGAAACGTGTCGTGGCGTTCACGCGCAGCGCAGCGGACTCGGGCGTGCCAAAGCTCGCAGCCGGCACGCGCTATCTCAAAGACCAGCTCATCACGGGCGGCGCGAAAGTGCTGCCTTCTCAGGAATGTCTGCAGGACTTCGTGCTCGATGCCATCGCGGCCATCGCTCGGAGTCAGGATCAAGGTGAGTCGTATATCGCTTGCCTGCGGCGGCTCCTCGAATCGAGAGCGCGATTCATGCTGCTGTGGCTGAGCACCGATGGCGCCATTCGTGAGGCGGCTTGGCAAGAGCTCATCGCCATTGCCCGCAAGCACGGCTTGGCGCGCACTCAGAGTTCAGCCGGCAAGTCTGCGGGAAGCAGATGACTCCGTTTCCGATGAGCATCCGCCGGGCATAGGGGCGTTCATGCCACGCAGCGCGCGCGAAAAGACCGAATATGCCTTCCTCGACAGCTACGCCGAACTGATCGAGCGGCTGCTGCCCACCGTCCGCGCCGTGGGTTTCTTCGACTTCCGAGGCGAACCGCTGAGGGGACGAGGTCCCGTACCGCTCTTGCAGACCTCACAGGTTCGCGCGGTGCTGAAATCGGCCATACGCAGTGAGGGTCATGCGCCGGAGACGCTCGTTCCGCTCAGCGCCCGCGAATGCGCCGCGGTGCTCATCCTCACCGCCGGCAGCGACGCCAGGCCGGATCCGCGGCGAGCAGCCCCCGTCACCGGGGTCTGTCTCATGGTGATTCATGTTCCCGATGGGAGACCCGCACCTTCGCTTCAGAGCCTGCGCGCGGCGCTCGACCCTGCACTGGCTTGCATTGGACATCACCTTGCTGCGCATGCTCCGAGTGGCGGGCGAGGCCTGGCGGAAGAGGAAACAAGGCACCTTGAATGGCTCTTTGAAGTAACGGCACCTCCTGTGCGCGCAGAAGGGGCTCCGGTGTCGCCGGATCGCGGCGAGCGACTGGCGCAAATGATGGCTGCCTCGGTCGCGCATCTTCAGTGCGTCCTCGGCGCGCTGCTCGTTCCGGAGAGACACCTGCGAATCGTTCGCACGGCGGTAGGATCGCGTCATGCGGCCGAGGAGGCGCTGGGGCGACTTGAGCCGCCAGTGCTCACTTGGGTTCGGCGCAAGAGCCGACCCATGGTCATCAATCAATCGATGAGGTGGAGTCAGGGGAGGGAGGGTGCGAAGCCTCCGTCGCCCTTGCGACTCCTTGCCGTACCGATTAGCGGGCACGCGAGTGCGCCGGCGGGCGCGCTGGTCCTGCTGCGCTCGGAGAATGCCCCCCCATTCACCCGCGGACAGTTGGCTTTGGTCAGGCACCTCGGCCGCCACGTCTCGACGCTGCTCGAGACCGACTTTGACGTCTTGACCGGCCTGCATACACGCTCGAGCGCACAGGGCCAAATCGATTCCTGGGCGCTCGCGACATCACCCTCGAGCGATACCCACAGCGTCATTGTGCTCGACATCGATCGGCTGCGCTCGATCAACGAGACAAGCGGATTCGACGCCGGCGACGCACAGATCCTCCGAGTAGCGCGACTCCTCGCCGAGCCGCTATTGCCCGCAGGGGCCGTGGTGGCGCGGATCGCCGGCGATGAGTTCGCCATCGCGCTCCCTCGCGTCGACGCAAATTCGGCCGCCGAGGTCGCGAGAGTTCTTCAGCAGGCCGCCGGCGGCGAGATGGCAGCCGACGAACCGATCTCCTTGAGCTGCGGGATCGCAAGCTTCGCTGCGGCGAGCGATTTCCAGGGCGCGCTCGCGCTAGCGCAAATCGCGTGCCGGACCGCCAAGGACCACGGACGCGGGCGCGTCGAGTTGTATCTGGAGAACGATGACTCGATGATCCGCCGAAAGTCCGATCTTCTCATCGTCCATCGCCTGCGCGAGGCGCTGCGCAAGGACCGCTTCACGCTTTTCGCACAGCGCATCATGCCACTGCAAGGGCTCGAGGATGGGGCGGGGTTCGAGCTGCTGCTGCGCTCGCCGCAGACGTCCGAGGAGAACCACGCTCCAGCAGACCTCCTTGCAGCCGCCCATCGCAATCAGTTGGCGCCGACACTCGACATGTGGGTGATCGAGCACGCACTCGCCGAGGCCGCTCCCTACCGCTCAGCGCTCCTTTCTGCACACGTATCATTGTCCATCAACATCACCGGACCGTCGCTGACCGATGCAGCATTCCTCGAGCGAGTGAAGCAGTTGATCCGCGCTTCGCGCATCGGTCCCTCGCTCATCACCTTCGAGATCACCGAGACGATCGCGGTGCTCAGCTTGACGAAGGCGCACACCTTCATTCGTGAGCTGCGGGCCATGGGGTGCCGGTTCGCGCTCGATGACTTTGGCACGGGCACGAACTCCTTGAAGAACCTGACGACTCTACCGGTCGATCGGGTGAAGATCGACGGCAGCTTTGTCAAGGATATCCTGAGCAATCGCCAATCGGTCGCCATGATCCGCGCTATTGTGAGCCTCACGAGAGACCTCGGCATCGGCACGGTCGCGGAGTATGCCGAGAATGCCCGCATCATCGAGGAGTTGCGGACGCTCGGTGTTGAGTATGCGCAAGGGTATGGAGTAGAGAGGCCTCGGGCGCTCAAGGACGTGCTGGATGAATTGAGAGCACGAGAGTCCGCCAAGCATGCCGCCTTGGGTCGGGAAATCTAGGCTCTCCCGCCGCCGAGCTT
>JAJZLX010000555.1 GCA_021850555.1 Pseudomonadota bacterium
GAGCGCGCGTTCCGCGCATTGAAGACCGTGGACCTCAAGGTGCGCCCGATCCACCATCATCTCGAGAACCGCGTCCGGGCGCACATCTTCCTGTGCATGCTCGCCTATTACGTCGAGTGGCATCTGATCGAGGCCTGGCGTCCCTTGCTCTTCGCCGATGAAGATCAGGCGGCCAAGGCACACCGCGATCCCGTCGCCCCAGCCGAGCGCTCGGAAGATGCGCTGCAGAAGGTCATCACGCACACTCTGCCCGATGGCACGCCGGCGCACAGCTTGCGCACTCTCCTGGAGGATCTCTCCTCCATCGTGCGCAACACCTGCCGCACCCCAGGGCCGGTCGAACGCTCGGGCACCTTTGATCTGCTCACCACGCCCACTGCAACACAGCGCCGCGCACTGGAGTTGATCGACCAGATCGCCGCGTAGACAGAAACGGAACACCCGTCTCTACTCGATGTCGTTGAAACTACAGAGAAATTTTGCTCCGCCGACGGAAGAACTTCCGATTAGGCGCCTCAGTTCTGCGGGGCGGGCGGCGGGGTCATCGCCGCGGGGGTGATCTCCCCCGCGGAGACCGGTACCCGCTTCGTCAGCCAGCGGTCGATGACCCGCACCTCCCCGGAGCTCAGGATGCCGGCCGCGTACTGCAGCTGAATGACGCTGTTGATGTAGCTGTAGCGGCTGGAGGCATAGTTCGTTCTCGCCTGGACCAGCACGCTCAGGGCGTTCAGGACATCGACCTCGGTCTGGGTGCCGACCTTGTAGCCCGCCGAGGTGGCCGCGTAGGCCGTCTCGCTGGATTTCAGCGCCTGGCGCAGCGCCCGGACGTTGGCGATGCCGGTGATGACCCCCAGATACGCATCGCGCGTCTGCTGCACGGTCGTGCGGGAGGCCTCGTCGACCGCGTCGTTGGCCGCGATCGACTGGTACTGGGCCTGGTGAATGAGCGCCAGGTCGCCGCCGCCGCTGAAGATGGGCATCGAGAGCTCGATGCCGATCTGACGGTCGTTGATGTCGCTGCCCAGGCCGTGGAACACCTGGCCGAAGACGGTCTGGTTGTTGTTGTCGTTGCTGTAGGAGCGGCTGGCCACCAGGCTGATGGTCGGCAGACTGTTGCCGAAGGCGGCGCGCACGTTGTACTGGGCCACGTTCGCCCCCAGACGGCTGGCGATCAGCGTGAGGTTCTGCTTGAGCGCGGTGCTCACCCACTGGTCCTGGCTCGCCGGGGTCGGCATCACGAGCGGCATGTCGCTCCCGGGCTCATCGAGGATCGAGTACTGCCGGCCGGTGATCACTTCGAGCTGGTCCTGGGCGTTGGCGAGGGACTGCTTGGCGATGATCACGTTCGCGGCGGCGGTGTCACGCGCGGCGCGCGCCTGCTCGACGTCGGTGATGGCGATCAGTCCGACCTTGAAGCGCTCCCGGGCCTGTTGCAGCTGCAGCGTGTACGCCTTGAGGGAGGATTCCTGCGCCTGCAGGGTGTCCACCGCCGAAAGCACGTTGAAGTACGCGGTCGCGGTGCGCAGGATGAGGCTCTGCGCGGCCTGCTGATAGATCGCCTGTGCCTGGGCCACCTGGCTGTCGGCGGCCTTGAGGTTCATCCAGTCCGTCCAGGAAAAAAGCGGCGCGCTGAGGTTGAGGCTCCACTGCTCCCCGTTGGAGTTTTCCGAATACGGCAGATGGAAGACGTACGGAGTGCCTGTCGATGTCGAGCTTATCGAGCCCTGGGAGCCGGCGGTGTGGTCCCAGGTTTTGCCGGCGCTGCCGGTGAGCTGCGGCAGCAGGGCCGCGAAGGCCTCCGGGCGCGCTTCGCGGGCGGCCATGTAGATGGCGTGCGCCTGCCGGAAGATCGGATCGTGCGCCAGGGCATCCTGGTACACACCGACGAGGTTCGTGGCCGAGGCAGAGGCCGCAAGACCGAATGCCAGGGCGCCGCAGAGCAGCGCCCGGATGGATTGACGTGGGATGGAACGCATGGCTGCCCGCAAGAACACGCGGGGGCGCGAAAAGTTGCGGACCGGGTGGCAGTGTGCACGCGTCATCGGGGTCCCTAGCGCTCCGGCACGGAGCGTCTGAATCTCAGAACGTGAATTCGACAGGCCGTGTCGCATCGACGAGCGGATCAATCACGGTCTCGAACAGGCTCTCGGTCGTCCAGGCATCCTCCGACACCCGGCGGATGAGGCGCGCTTCCATGACGGGCGCCTCGCCGACCACCACGAACAGCCGGCCGCCGACGGCGAGCTGATTCTGGAACCGCGGGTCGTAGACCGGCAGGGAGGCCGTGACGGCAATCGCCTCGAAGCGTCCCTGTGGCTCGTACCGCATGGCATCGCCGGTGAGGACCTCGATGTCCCCCATGCCGAGCGTGGCGAGGTTCCGTCGGGCCATGCCGGCGAGCTCCGGGAGGATCTCGATCGACAGCACGGCGGCGCCCGCAGCGCGAAGACAGGCTGTCACGAACCCCGAGCCGGTGCCGACCTCGAAGACCCGCTCGGTGCCGCCGAGCTGCAGAGCCTGCAGCAGCCGGCCGACCACGCTCGGGCGCAGCATGTGCTGCTCTCCGGGCAGCGGCACTTCCATGTCGGCATGCGCCAGAAAGCGAAAGTGGGGCGGCACGAACGGCTCACGCGGCACCTTGCGCAGCGTGTCGAGGACCCGCTCATTGAGCACGTCCCAGGCGCGCACCTGATGCTCGATCATCTGCTCGCGGGCGTCGGCCTGCATCGGATGGGGCTCCCTATTGGATCTATTGCGTCCCCCGAGAATGGGGGAACGGTGAAATTACGGGTTTTCGGGGTTCCTGCCAAGACGATTTGCGATGAGATATGGTGAAATCGCGATGGAAGGCGAGGGGCCATGGGCTATGCTCGAAGCGTCCGGGTTCCGGGGTACGGAAATAAATCAATAGGCCGCGGCGCACTCCGGATGCGGCCGCTCGAGGGAAGCTGAATGTCGATCGGGCCATTAAGCCTCCTGCTGGCGCTCGTCGCCGCGGCGTTCCTGTTGCTTTGGATCTACCGGTTGCGGCGCCGGGACCTGCGCTCGATCGAGCTCATTTCGCGCCAGATCGATGACCTCGCCCGTGACCAGCAGGGAGGGCGGCTCGAGGGCGGGGGCCCCCCCGAGCTCACCGCGCTGGTGAGCGCCGTCAATCAGCTGCTCACCCACCCGGCCGATGCGCCCCGCCCCGCACCCGATCCTTTCGCCTTGCTCGGGGAGCGGATCCCGCAGGTGGTGCTCGTGCACCGCGAGGCCATCCTGTATGCGAATCGTCAATTCGGCGCCCTGGTCGGGCAGGATCCGGCAGCTCTGGTGGGCCGGCCCTTCGCCGAGCTGGTGATGCCGGAGTACGCCGAGCTGGTGAGAGAGGCCATCCGGCGCCATCTCGCCGGCGAGCCGGCGGCCGATCGGTACGAGGTCGACGTGCCGGCAGAGGAGGGCGTGACCCGGCTGGAGATGTCCTCGGGACTCATCGACTACGCGGGCGGCCGGGCCCTGCTGATGACGGGCTCGGAAATCATCCCGCCGCAGAGCTCGCAATCGCAGGGCGAGCGCAATGGCGGCGCGCAGGCTCAGCATCTCGCGGTGCTCGACCTGCTCGCGGAGGCCGTCATCGTGACCGATGCCGCCGGCGCCATCACCTACCTCAACACCTCGGCCGAGCGGCTCTCGACGACTCCCGCCACGCAGGCGCTCGGCAAGGGGGTCGAGGAGATCATGCGCCTCGTCGATGAGGCGGACCGGCGGCTGCTCGTCGACCCGGTCCGCCAGGCGCTCGCAAGCGGCGCGTCCGTAACCCTCGGCCGGCGAGCGCTCCTGGTGTCTCGCGCCGACGGCGGGGAGCGCTCGATCGAGCTGTCGGTTTCCCCGGTGCGGGATGCCGCCGGCCAGATCGCCGGGGCGCTCGTGCTGCTGCACGATGTGACGGAGCTGCGGGGCATCGCCCGCCAGATGTCCTACCAGGCGACCCACGACGCCCTCACCGGCCTCGTCAACCGCCACGAGTTCGAGCGGCGGCTGCAGGAGGCCGCCGAGACCGGCCATCGCGGCGACGTGCAGCACGTGTTGTGTTGTCTCGATCTCGACCGCTTCAAGGTGGTCAACGACACCAGCGGGCACCTGGCCGGGGACAGCGTGTTGCGCGAGGTGGCCAAGGTGCTGCGCGATGCGGTGCGCGACAGCGACACCGTGGCCCGCGTGGGGGGCGATGAGTTCGGGATGCTGCTCATCGGCTGCCCGCTGGAGAAGGCGCGGCAGATCGCCGACGACGTGTGCCACGCGGTCGGAGATCATCGCTTCGTCTGGCGGGACAAGATATTCAATCTCGGGGTGTCCGTCGGGCTGGTGGAGATCTCGCGCGAGAGCGGCACGATCGAGGAGCTGCTCGCCGCCGCGGATTCGGCCTGCTACGTCGCGAAGAAGCAGGGCTCCGGCCGCGTGGCCGTGTATTCGGCGCGCGATGAGGCGCTCGCCCGCCACAGCGGCGAGATCCAGTGGCTGCAGAGGCTGCAGAGCTCCCTCAGAGAGAACCGCTTCCAGCTCTACCAGCAGCCGATTGTTCCGGCCTACGGCGATGACGGCGGGCCGGCGATGGAGGTGTTCGTGCGTCTGGTTGACGGGGAGGGCGAGGGGATTTCGCCCGCGGAGTTCGTTCGCGCCGCCGAGCGCTATCGGCTGATGGGCCTGGTCGACCGCTGGGTCGTGCAGACGACGCTGGCGGCGCTCGGCCGCGGGGCGCTGCATATGTCTTCCGAGCGTTGCGTGGCCATCAACATCTCTAGTCAGACGCTCGGCGATGAGAGCTTCATGGAGTTCGTGGTCGAGTGTCTCGACAGCACCGGAGTGCAGCCCGGGCAGGTGTGCTTCGAGCTCAGCGAAACGGCCGTGATGGACAACCTGGAGCACGCGCGGCGCTTCGTCGGCGTGCTGCACGGCATGGGCTGCCGGTTCGCGCTCGATGACTTCGGCTCCGGCGTCGGGTCGTTCTCGAGCCTGCGCAGCCTGCCGATGGACTACCTGAAGATCGACGGCTCGTTCATCCGCAACCTTGCGCGCGACTCGGTGAACCAGGCGATGGTCACCGCGATGATCAAGCTGGCCCGCACCCTGAATTTCAAGGTGATCGCCGAGCAGGTCGAGGACAGCGCCGCGCTCGAGGTGGCGCGGCGCATGGGTGTTGACTACATGCAGGGCTACGCCATCGCCCGACCCAAGCCGCTGCCGCTCGCGGCCTGATCATGCCGGATCGAATCTCAACGCCACGCCGTTGATGCAGTAGCGCAGCCCGGTCGGTTCCGGCCCGTCCGCAAACACGTGTCCCAGGTGCCCGCCGCAGCGCGCGCAATGCACTTCCGTGCGCTTCATGAACAGACTCCGGTCCTCCCTGGTCCCCAGCGCGCCCGGACGGGGCTGAAAGAAACTCGGCCATCCGGTGCCGCTGTCGAACTTGGCCTGCGAGTCGAACAGTGCGGCGCCGCAGCCCGCGCAATGAAACACGCCGTCACGGTGCTCGACGTTGAGCCCGCTGCTGCCGGCCCGCTCGGTGCCGTGCCGGCGCAGTACGCGGTATTGCTCGGCGCTGAGCGCTTGCCGCCATTCGCCGTCGGTCTTGTGTACTGAAAAGTGCTCTGCGGATTCCACGGCGTACCCCGTTTCGCGAGGGCCCACGGATTCAACAGTAACAGTCTGTTACCGGTTCGTCGAGCGGCCGGGCCAAGGGGCGGATTTGCCGGCCATCGCCGAGGCGGAAAAGCAACGATCCAAGTGGGGAAACAGGCTCTTGCGCATCAATCGCTTATGAATCTGGACAGAGTCTCGTGTGGCGAGGCGTCTACGCAGACCAACTCATAACGGGGCCGGGCCGCCAAAATCCCCGGTGCAAGTTGCTCATGGACATGGTATGAAGGTCATCCATTTCGTTACGAGAGCGAGCGGCAAGGATGCCAAGAGCCTATGCAGCTTGCCCGTTTATGGTGTGAACACCTCGCCGCGGGCTGTCCCTGCGAACTCGCAGGAGTCGAGATCGCGGGCAGCGACGCACGCGCTCTGGATGCCGAGATCACCGCGTGCGCCAGCGCGGTCCTCTGCAGGTCGATGATGGTCGACGAGCGCATCGAGCGCCGTCTCGCCGAGATCCGGGCCGCGTTGATCGGCAAACAGGCCGAGGCGGAGGCGCCGGTGGCCGCGTACTGCGAGCGCCTGAACCGCCTGGTGAGCGCCATGCTCACCGAGTCGCGCGTCGGCCGGGCGTAATTTTTCTCTTCCCGCGGCCGCTCCCGGCGCTCACTGCGCTTGCGGTGGCCGATCCACCGGCTCTTTCGACCCGTCAGCCACGCATGATGCGTGCGCCGGCCGCTCACGGGGCGCTGCCGCGGGCCGTGCGTCCCGTGTGGGCGCCAACGGTAGGTGACAGCCGGCACGTGCAGCATGCACGTGCCGGCTGTCCGGGCAAGTCAACGGACTCCCCTGGCTGCAGCGGCGCAGGCGACCCTGGGACCGGTCAAAGCAGCGGAATCATCAGCAGAGCGACGATGTTGACGATCTTGATGAGCGGGTTGATCGCCGGGCCGGCGGTGTCCTTGTAGGGGTCGCCGACGGTATCGCCGGTGACGGCCGCCTTGTGGGCTTCCGAGCCCTTGCCGCCGAAGTTGCCTTCCTCGATGTACTTCTTGGCGTTGTCCCAGGCGCCGCCGCCGGTGGTCATGGAAATCGCAACGAAAAGTCCCGTCACGATGGTGCCGATCAGCAGCCCCCCGAGCGCCTTGATGCCGGCACCCGGGCCCATGAGGTGGTTCATGACCACCACCAGGACGATGGGCATCAGGATGGGCAGGAGCGAGGGGATGATCATCTCGCGGATCGCGGCACGGGTCAGCAGGTCCACCGCGCGCGAGTAATCGGGCTTGGCGGTGCCTTCCATGATGCCCTTGATCTCGCGGAACTGGCGGCGCACCTCGTTGACCACGGAGCCGGCCGCGCGGCCCACGGCCTCCATCGCCAGCGCGCCGAACAGATAGGGAATCAGGCCGCCGATGAACAGCCCGATGATCACCGCCGGGTCGGACAGAGAGAAGGAGACCATCTTGCCGACGGCCTCGAGGTTGTGCGTGTAATCGGCGAAGAGCACCAGTGCGGCGAGGGCCGCCGAGCCGATCGCATAGCCCTTGGTCACCGCCTTGGTGGTGTTGCCGACCGCATCGAGCGGATCGGTGATATTGCGCACCTGCTCGGGCAGGCCCGCCATCTCGGCGATGCCGCCGGCATTGTCGGTGATCGGGCCGTAGGCATCGAGTGCCACGATCATGCCCGTCATCGACAGCATCGCGGTCGCAGCGACCGCGATGCCGTACAAGCCCACCCCGTGCATGGCTCCGAGCTCGTACGAGCCCCAGATGGCGAGGCAGATCGCAACCACCGGCGCCGCGGTGGCCTTCATCGACACGCCGAGGCCCGCGATGATGTTGGTGGCATGTCCGGTCTGCGAGGCGGCCGAGACCTTGCGCACCGGGCTGTATTCCGTGGCCGTGTAGTATTCGGTGATCATGATCAGCGCCGTCGTGAGCACGAGGCCGATCAGGGAGCAGCCGAACAGCGCGAGTCCCCCCTCGGGCATCAGGGCGCGGGTGATGAAGTAGAAGCCGACCGCGGAAACCAGGCCGGCCACGATGACGCCCTTGTACAGGGCGTTCATGATCTTGCCGCCCTCTTTCGTCGAGACGAAGAACGTGCCGACGATCGAGGAGACGATCGACATGGCGCCGAGGGCGAGCGGATAGACGACGGCATTGAGCCCGACCCCGTGTCCCTTTGCGCCGAACAGCAGTCCGCCTAGCAGCATGGTTGCGACAACCGTCACGGCGTAAGTCTCGAACAGGTCCGCCGCCATGCCGGCGCAGTCGCCGACGTTGTCACCGACATTGTCCGCGATGACCGCGGGATTGCGCGGGTCGTCTTCGGGTATGCCGGCCTCCACCTTGCCGACGAGGTCGGCGCCGACATCCGCGCCCTTGGTGAAGATGCCGCCGCCCAGGCGCGCGAAGATGGAGATGAGCGAGCCGCCGAAGGCGACGCCCACGATCGCGTGCAGCGCAGCCTGCTCGCCGATCGCCTCGCGCAGGATCGCGAAGTAGCCGGACACCCCGAGCAGCCCGAGACCGGCCACCAGCATGCCGGTGATCGCGCCGCCGCGGAATGCCACGGCGAGCGCGGCGTTCAGCCCCCGGGTGGCCGCTTCCGCGGTACGCACGTTCGCCCGCACCGAGATGTTCATGCCGATGTAGCCGGTCGCTCCCGAGAGCACGGCCCCGATGGCGAAGCCGCCGGCGGTCGCCCAGCCGAGGAAGAAGCCGAGGATGAGGAAAACCACGATCCCCACCAGAAAAATGGTGGAGTACTGGCGGTTGAGATAGGCCTTGGCGCCGGAGCGCACGGCGGCGGCGATCTCCTGCATCCGCGCGTTGCCCGCGGGCAGGCGCATGATGGCCGCCGTCGAGATCACGCCGTACAGAACGGCAAGCAGACCGGCCGCGATCGCAGCCCAGAGCCACATGTTGGCAGTCATCAGGTCATCTCCCCCCGTGAAAATAACGCAAAGTGCAGTGGTAAAGATCGAAAACTATAGCAAATCGGGCCGGTGGCGCCCGCGGCGCGGCGCCGAAGGTCCGTCCGGTGTTCCGTTTTTACGCAAATTCAGACCTTGAATTCCGTGCGCAGCCTCCTGCGCACCGGTGCGCCCTTGATGCGCACGTAATCCGGCAGCCCGTTGCGGTACGGCGGATAGGCTTCTCCGGCCACCAGCGGCTCGAGATAACGGCGGCAGGCCTCGGTAATGCCGAATCCATCGGGCGTGATGTATTCGCGCGGAACCTTCTTCTCGCGGTTGGCCACCTCGCTCAGGGCAACATGGCCGATCGTCCATTTGTAGGGCCTGGAGCTCTTGCGCACGATGGTCGGCATGACGGCATTATGGCCTTTGATCGCGAGGTCCACCGCCGCTTTGCCGACCGCATAGGCCTGCTCGACGTCCACCTTCGAGGCGATGTGGCGAGCCGAGCGCTGCAGGTAGTCGGCGACGGCCCAATGGTACTTGTATCCGTGGCGCTGACGGACCATGTCCGCCACGACCGGCGCGACGCCGCCGAGCTGGGTGTGCCCGAAGGCGTCCTTGGTGCCCGCCTCGGCGAGAAAACGGCCGTCGGCGTAGGCGGCGCCCTCCGAGACGGCAACCACGCAGTACCCGTAGTCGGTGACACATTGCTTGACCCGCTCGAGGAATCGCTCCGGGTCGAAGGGGATCTCCGGGAACAGGATGACATGCGGGGGCTCCCCGGCCCGGCGGCCGGCGAGTCCCGCAGCGGCCGCTATCCAGCCGGCGTGCCGTCCCATGACTTCGAACACGAACACCTTGGTCGAGGTGCGCGCCATGGAGGCGACATCCATCGCCGCTTCGCGCGTCGAGACGGCGATGTACTTGGCCACCGAGCCGAATCCCGGGCAGCAGTCGGTGTGCGGCAGATCGTTGT
Organism: Pseudomonadota bacterium; assembly: GCA_021850555.1. The sequence goes on from JAJZLX010000555.1 coordinate 9,525, forward strand.
CGACGGTCTTCGGCACCCCGACGCAGATGATGGGGTAGCCGAGCGCCTCGCCGATCTGCGACACCTTGTGCGCGGTGTCCATCGAGTCGTTGCCGCCGTTGTAGAAGAAATAACCGATGTCGTGCGCGCGGAACACCTCGATGAGCCGCTCGTACTCGGCGCGATTCTGCTCGATGCCCTTCAGTTTGAAGCGCGCCGATCCGAACGCCCCCCCGGGGGTGTGCCTGAGGCCGCCGATCACCGCCGGGCTCTCGCGGCCGACATCGATCAAGTCCTCGGTCAGCGCGCCGATGATGCCGTCGCGGCCGGCGTAGACCTTGCCGATGTGTTTGGATTGCCTCAGCGCGGTCTGGATGACCCCGCAGGCGGAGGCGTTGATCACTGCCGAGACGCCGCCGGATTGGGCGTAGAAGGCATTCTTCCGGGCGATCTTCTTCATGTGAATCGGTCGCGGTTCGTGGCTGTGCCTTGGAGTGCGCCAAGGATAGCGCAGCGGCCCGCCGGTGCGCATGCGTTCAAGAGCCCCTCGCTCCGGGTTTGACCCCGCCCCCGGTGCCCGGTAGTGTTCTCAGCCTTTCGTCATCCGATTAGTACTACTCATGCGCATCGTCCTGTTGGGGGCCCCGGGTTCGGGGAAGGGCACGCAGTCTCAGCGGCTGGTCGAGCAGCACGCAATCCCGCAGGTCTCCACGGGCGACCTGTTGCGCGCGGCCGTGGCCAATGGCACGCCGCTCGGCCTGAAAGCCAAGGAGGCGATGGCGGCCGGCCGCCTGGTCGAGGACGAGATCGTGCTCGGCATGATCCGGGAGCGCCTGGCGCAGCCCGATACGGCAGAGGGGTTCATCCTGGACGGCTTTCCGCGCAATCTCGCCCAGGCGCGCGCCCTGGACGGATTGCTGCGCCAGATCGGCCAGCCGCTCGATGCGGTGGTGCAGATGAACGTCGATTATGCCGAGCTGTCGCGCCGCATCGCCGGGCGGCGCACTTGCTCGGACTGCGGTCGTGTGGTGAATCTGCTGACCTCCGCCTCAGGGGCCGCGCAAGGGGAGCTGTGCCCCAAGACCGGCCTGCCGCACCGCTTCTTCCAGCGCCCGGACGACAACGAGGCCACCGTGGCCGAGCGGTTGCGGGTCTACGAGGCGCAGACCCGCCCGCTGGTCGACTACTACCGGGAACAGGGCCTGCTGCGCAGCATCGACGCCGAGGGCGACGTCGAGGCGGTCTCAGGGCGCCTGGAGGCGGCCCTGGCGACTGCGTCTCCCGCCGGTTGATGCGGTAAAGCGCGCCACGGCCGGCTGAGCGCCGGCTGAGCATGGTTGCGCGGCGCAGCAGGGGCTCGGCGCTGTGCGCGCCGGGCGGGTTTTCCCCAGATAGCAAAACCCGGGGCTTGCCGGGCGAAGCAGGGCATCGGCCGCGCGGAAGGGCGCAGCGCAATGGAGGCTCAGGGCGAGCCGGGTGACCCGGGCGGCGACGGCCGCCGAGCCTCAAAGCGCCGCCAGCAGCCGCTCGCCGATCACCTCACGGCGCCAGCCTCGGAGCACCGGGACATCCGTGCGCTCGTCGGCCAGCTGCTCGAGCTCGCGCCGGGTGACCAGCACCTCCGGACTCAGGCCGAGATCGGTTGCCGCGGCTTGGCTGAGCGCGCCCAGCCTCCTCACCAGAGCGATCTTGAGCGGATCGGGCCTCGCGCGAGTGGGCGGCGGCGGGGGCGGATCGGGAATGTCGGCTTCCCCGACGCATTCGAGCAGCTGCGCCGCGCAGTGCTTGACGAGGCCGGGGGGCATGTCCGGGACGGCGGCCAGTGCCTCCGGGGTGCGAGGCACGCGCAGGACGATCTCGCGCAGCACCGCGTCCTCGAGGATCCAGCCTCGAGGGCGGTCTCTTTCCATGGCCCGACGCTCCCGCCAGGCGCCGAGCAGCCGGGCGAGGCGCTCGCGGCCGGGATCGAGGCCGGCCAGGCCCTTCAGGCGCCGCCAGGCGTCTTCCGGCCGCACACCGAGGGCGCTCGCCTCATCGAGCGTGGAGAGCTCCTCGGCGAGCCAGTCGAGCCGGCCGAGCCGCTCGAGCCGCTCCGTGAGAGTCTCCCTGAGCGGCAGCAGGTGCCGCACATCGTCGAGCGCATACTCGATCTGCTCCGGGGAGAGCGGCCGGCGGGACCAGTCGGTGCGGGTATGGGCCTTGGGCAGCTCATGCCCGAGCAAGCGGCGCACCAGCTCGCCATAGCCGATCTGCGCCGCTTCGCCGGCCAGCGCGGCGGCGATCTGCGTATCGAACACCGGGCGGACCAGCCCGGCGGTGGGCAGCAGCACCTCGAGGTCCTGTCGAGAGGCGTGCAGCACCTTGACCACGCGCGGATCGCCCAGTACCGGGGCCAGCGCGGACAGATCCGGTACGGCGATCGGATCGATGCAGGCGGCCCGCCCGGTGTCGGACACCTGCAGCAGGCACAATTGCGCCCTATAGGTGCGCTCACGCAGGAATTCAGTGTCGAGTCCGATGGCCGGCTGCCTCGCGAGGCGCGAGGCAATCTCGCCGACGGCGGCGGAAGTGGTGGCGATTGAGTGCAATGAGGGGAGTTCCTGGTCGGTACAATCGGCGCCAATTATGCACGTACACATCCTGGGAGTTTGCGGCACCTTCATGGGCGGCATCGCGGCGATCGCGCGCGAGGCCGGTCACCGCGTCACCGGATCGGACCGTAACGTCTATCCGCCCATGAGCACGCAGCTCGAGTCCCTCGGCATCGAATTGATCGAGGGCTACGAGCCCGGGCAGCTCGACCTGCGGCCGGATGTGGTCGTCGTGGGCAATGTGATGACCCGCGGACAACCGGTGATCGAGGCTCTGCTCGATCGCGGCATTCCGTACGCGTCCGGTCCCGAGTGGTTGGCCCGCGAAGTGCTCCGGGACCGCTGGGTGCTCGCGGTGGCGGGCACGCACGGCAAGACCACGACGACTTCCATGTTGGCGTGGGTCCTGGGGCGCGCCGGGCTCGAGCCCGGTTTCCTGATCGGCGGTGTGCCGGAGGATTTCGGCACGAGCGCACGGCTCGGCCGCGGAACGTTCTTCGTGATCGAGGCGGACGAGTACGACACCGCCTTTTTCGACAAGCGCGCCAAGTTCGTCCACTACCATCCGCGCACCGCCGTTCTGAACAACCTCGAATACGACCACGCGGACATCTATCCCGACGTCGCCTCGATCCAGCGCCAGTTCCATCATCTGGTGCGCACGATTCCGGGGACCGGCCGCATCGTCTGGAATGCCGCAGACGCGCACCTGAGACAGACGCTGGCAATGGGGTGCTGGACGCCCCGGGAGGGGTTTTCACGCGAAGCGCTGCCGGATGCGCAATGGACGGCGCGCCCGGTCGCAGGCGTGTCGGACTATTCCTCCTTCGAAGTGTTGGAGAGCGGGCGTGCGCGCGGAACGGTGCGATGGAGCCTCATGGGTGCGCACAACATGGAGAACGCGCTGGGGGCGATCGCGGCCGCGCGCCACGCCGGCGTAACAGTCGAAAGCGCCATCGAGTCCCTGGAGACGTTCCAAGGGGTTGCGCGCCGCATGCAGCTTCGCGGCGAAGTGAACGGCATTCGTGTGTACGATGACTTCGCCCACCATCCCACGGCGATCGCCACGACCGTGGATGGCTTGCGGCGGCGCGTCGGCACGGCGCGGATCATCGCCGTGTTCGAGCCGCGCTCGAACACCATGCGCATGGGGGTGCACCGGGAGAGACTGGCCGGTGCGCTTGCAGGGGCGGATGAGGTCTGGCTGTACCTGCCCGCGGACCTCGGCTGGGATGCGACGCCGGTGCTGGGCGCGCTTGGCGCACGCGCCCACGGCAGGGGTGAGGTGGACGCGCTGGCGAAGGACCTCGCCCGCTCACTGCGGCCGGGCGACCATGTGCTCATCATGAGCAATGGCGGCTTCGGCGGGTTGCACGGCAAGCTGCTGGCGCAGCTCGGCGCCTCAGGCGGCGCTCGAGCGGTATGAGGCGCTTCGCCGCGAGTAGAACCAGCGCAGCGCGAATCCGAGCGGCACGGTCCAGGCAAGCACCAGCCAGCCGGTGAACCCGTCGTGGCGGCTGAGCAGGAAGTGCAGCGGCGAGCGCAGGACGGGCGCGGAGAGGCCATGCACCACCAGCATGACCCAGACCCAGCCGGCGTGCAGCCCCATGCTGGCGGCGGTATTGCCCGTGAGCGAGCGGACGATCGCGAGGACCACTCCGACCGCGGTGAGGCACAGGAACGCGTCTGCGATGCCAAGCGGATGGGCAAACTCACGCAGGGTGGCCTCGAGCAGCGCCACGCCGCTCCATGGATTGACCGCCGCCGGCGGGATGTGGGCCACGCCGAGGAAGTGGGTCCATGAATACACCACCGAGGTGAGCGCGATGGCGAGGAGCGTGCCGGACTCTCGTTGAATGCCGGCGAACATCGCTCCCCGCAGCGCGGTCTCCTCGATGAGCCCGACGGCGAGGCCGCTCAGCAGCCGCTTGGCGATGAGCGCGGCGAGCGCCGCGTCCCCCAGGCGCGCCGCCCGCTGCCAGTCGAGCAGTCCAAGGAGGCTCATGCTCGCCACGACGAGCGCCATGGTGAGCACCCCGATCACGAGCCCGAGGGAAAGCTCGCGCAGGTAGATGGGCCGCGGGGCGCCGAACCCCAGGCTCGCCCGGTCCCCGAGCCGCAGTCGGCGCGCAAGCAGCAGGAAGCCCACCAGGAATCCGAGCATGCCGATGCGCTCGCCGATGCGAGGGAAGGGGAAATTGAAATGCGGATGCAGCAGCAGCCAGGCCGGATAGCTGAATACGGCCATGCAACCGAGACTGAAGGCGATCAGCAGCAGGAACCACGCAAAGGCGCGCATCGTGAATGCATCCTTGGGCTTTGGGTGTCTGCCGGACTCAGGTCCGGCGCGCACCGAGGCGCGCACTCTAAGGGTGAGGCGCGGATCTGCGCAAATCTACACGAACGCGTCGGTTTCGGGCCTGGAGATCCGGCCCCGAGCCTGCCGACAATGCGCTCCGGCCCGATGGGTCATGGCCGAGGGGACATTGCCGGGGGAAGCATGCATGCAAGACAACCAAGCTGACAAAGACTTCAGGGCCGGGGAGACACTCAAAGCGCTCATCCAGGGGCTCGATCCGCGCACCGGGGAGGCGCTGCCCAGCGACTCGGTGCTGCAGCGGGCCGAGGTGCTGCGGGCGTTGCTCGCCGCGGTCGCGGCGCTCGAGCGCTCGGCCGCCCGCGCGCAGCGGCGCTCGCTGTTGCCGGCCAATGTCGGGCGCGCCTGGACCGGCGAGGAGGAAGACAACCTGGTCGCGGCGTTCAGGGCGGGGGAGACCCCGGAGGCGATCGCCCGCAGACACCGGCGCACGCTGCGCGCCATCGAAGCTCGCCTCGAGAGGCTCGGGCTTCTCAGTGCCGACCAGCGCGTGACGCGCGGCGGATTCTCGGGCGTCTCCGACTCCCCACGCGTCAGGTCCGCGCGCCGTCCAGCGGGCAGGCGCCGGGCTATACTCGCGCGCAAGAAGCCCCGACGCCGCCCCGGATAGGCGGTTTCCCGGCGACAGCGCGGAGGCGACTCTCGCAAAAGAGTTGCGCGGAATGTGAGAATGCGATGCGCGAATGCAATGCGGGAAGATCTTAAAGATGGCTGAGTCGTTGCGAATCGAGGCGGATACCCTGGTGCGGCGGATCGCGGCGAGGATTCTGGGCGATTACGCGCCGCCGCGCCTGGACCACGCCGAGGAGCTGTTGGCGGATCTCGAGCGCGCGACTGCGCGCGATGTGGCGGCTGGTGAGTGGAATCGGTTCGCCGCCGAAATCGCGGGCGCCCTGAGAGGGGGCGGCGTGGATCAGTTTCTGCGCCTGCCCCCCATAGCCAAGACGATGCACCCGCGCATACGCGGCCGCTCCAGGGACTACCTGCGCCATGTGCTGGGGTCTGACCGATTCTCGGCGGAATTTCAGCGGGCGTTGACCGAATCGCCGGTCGGCAAGCCGCTGGTCAATCCACATTATCCGTTGAGCAGTCCCCTGCTCATCCAGCACGGCTATCATCTGATCCGGCTGCTCGAGGCGACGCAGATCGATCTCGCGACGCTGCGGCTCGTCGTGGATTTTGGCGGCGGCTACGGCGGCTTCTGCCGACTGCTGCGCAATCTCGGCTACCGCGAGAAGTACCTGATCTGGGATCTGCCCGTCATGTGCGCGCTGCAGCGTTTCTATCTGCGCAACGTGTTTCCGACGGCGGCGGACGGCGCGGCGCCGCCGAATATCGAGTGGTTGACGTCGGGAGATCCCGGTGCGCGGGATGTCGTGGCGCGCAATGCCGCCGAGCGCGAGCCGTCTCTTTTCGTTGCGACCTGGTCGCTCAGCGAGACGCCGACGGCGGTTCGAGAGCAGATCGCGCCGGCTCTCGAAGGCTTCGGCCATGTTCTGCTCGCCTACCAGAGAAATTTCGGCGAAACCGACAACGTCGCCTGGTTTGGGGGGCTCGAGAAACGCCTGCCGCAATTTCACTGGCGGCATTTCGAATGTCCCGTGTTTCGGAACAACTTTTATCTGATCGGAAGGAATGCCGCCAGGGGTTAGGCCGGCCGCGAGGCGCGGTAATGTGACAGGAGGACACCGCGGCCGCGATACCGACGAGCGGCTTGCGCTTCCGGCTCCCATGCGCTTTCACCGACATCCATGACCTCCATCCTGTTCTACGATCCACTGTGCGCTCATCCCTACGATACCGACACGCTTCGGCGGCAGGCCATGGGCGGTACGGAGGCGACCGTGGTTCGCGTGGCCGATGCGCTGGGCGCGCTCGTCGTCCAGCACAACCGCACGGCCGCCGCCGGCCGCTATCTTCCTCCCGCCCGCGATCCCGATGTCGGCTGGGTCATCGTCAACCGCGATTCCCGCGCCTTGCCGGCGGTGCGCGCGCTGTATCCCAACGCACGTGTATTTCTGTGGCTGCACGACAGAATGCGACCCGGCTCGCGGCGCGCCCGCTGGCTGGCTTCCACTGCCGCTCTCCTGCGCGATCTCGACGTGCGCATCGTATGCGTGTCTGATACCCAGCGTCAGGCGGTGGAGGCGACGTTGCGCTGGATGAGGGCGGGTGAGCAAGTCACCACCTGCACGATCTACAACCCGATAGACGACGGGCTGCGGCCGGACGGTACGCCCGTCGACGAGCGCAAGCTGGTGTTTCTCTCCTCGCCAAACAAGGGTCTGAAGTTCACGCTGGACGCCTTCGATGCGCTGCGGCGGCGGATGCCGGACCTGCGGCTCGTCGTCGGCAACCCGGGGTACAAGGAGGGGGAGGGCGGCCGCGCCCGCGGCGTCGAGTTCCTCGGACCGCAGCCGCAGCAGCGCATGCATGCCGAGGTTCGCACGGCGCTGTGCACCTTCTTCCCCAACTTCGTCATACCCGAGACCTTCGGCCTGGTGTTCGCCGAGTCCAACGCCCTCGGCACGCCCGTGCTCACACACGATTGCGGCGCTGCGCGGGAGGTCATTGCGGATGAGCGGCAGATTCTGCCGGTCACCGCGGCCAAACGCGTCTATGAGGGGTTGCTCGGCTCGTGCTCGTCGCGCTGCCGCGCGGTGCCGGCCCGTCTGGCGGCCCGACTGGGCCTGTTTGACGACTACCTCGAGCGGATCCGCGCCTGGCGCTCAGGGCAGCGTCCGGTGACCGGTCCCGATCCGCGCTTCCGGCTGTCCGCCGTGGCGCAGCGCTGGCGGGAGGTGTTGGGGAGTTGATCGGCCGGCCGGGGGCTTCTCAGGCGGCGGAAACGGAGTCCTGGGCGGGCATGTCGGTCCAAAACACCTCGGTCGCGATGCAGCCGTCGGGTTTCAGCTCGAGCGTCCGATAGGCCGGCGGACTCTCATCGAGCGCGAATTGTTCGGCGCGAGGCCGGAACTGCGCGCAGGTGGAGGGCGTGGCGAGCAGCCGCACGTCGTTGCGCAGCGCATCGAAACTCTGATGCACGTGCCCCCAGAGGATGCCGCGCACGTTGACGTGACGGTCGATGACCGAGAAGAAATCCTGGGCGTTCGCGAGCCCGACCTGGTCCAGCCACCGGCTCATCGTGGGCACTGGATGATGATGCAGGCACACCAGCGCATGGCGCTTGCCGGCGCTGGTGAGCGCCTCGTCGAGCGCCGAGAGGCTCGCCTCGGACAAGGCGCCGCCGGCACGGCCGGGGACGACGCTGTCGAGCAGGACGATGCGCCAGCCTCCCAGATCGACATGACCGCGGGTCACGAACGGGCTGCGGGCCAGCTCCCGATGCATCGCTTCCGGCCGGTCGTGGTTGCCGGGCAGACACAGCACCGGCACTCGGAGCGAGCCGAACATCCGCCGCACATGCACATAGGCGGCGGAGTCGTCCTGTACCAAGTCCCCGGTGAGCAGCAGCGCATCGGGAGGCCATTGCCCTCTCCGGGCATGCTCGAGCACTGCCGAGAGCGAGGCCAGCGTGGACACGCCACGCAGCCGGCCGCTCTCCTCCGCGTACAGGTGCAGGTCCGTGAGGTGGGTCAGGCGCACAGTGCTCATGGGATTCAGCGTAACAGAGTTGCAATATGGCGCGACAATGAACTGGATCGCGCCGCAAGCACGTTGTTTGTGAAATGGCGAGCAGGACTGCCCCGCTTCGGGCGCCGCCGGGGACTAATGTCAAACGGCACGGTGCGAAACCGGTTGCCCGGCGCTCCGCGGCCGTCCCGCGGTCTGGGGGGGAGGGCGGAAACCGCGATTGAGCATTGCGCGCCGCTAAGGGACAATGCGTCCTCCCTTCCCTTTAATGTGGCGCGGCGGCGGTACATCCGTCTCCGGGCAGAAATACGGCCGCCGGAAGCGGTGCGGGAACGTGGCCTCAAGGAAGACTCCTTGCTGAAAGGACCATTTCGATGATCACACGCCGAGAGCTGGCCAATTGTCTGCGGGCGCTGTCGATGGACGCGGTGCAGAGGGCGAATTCGGGTCACCCCGGGATGCCGCTGGGGATGGCGGACATCGCCCAGGCGCTATGGGGGGATTTTCTGAAGCACAACCCGGGCAACCCGAAGTGGTGGGACCGGGACCGGTTCGTGCTCTCGAACGGGCACGGCTCGATGCTGCTGTATTCGCTGCTGCACCTGACGGGTTACGGGCTGGGGATTGAGGACCTGAAGGAGTTTCGGCAGCTGGGCAGCCGCACCCCCGGGCACCCGGAGCGGGAGGTGCAGCTTGGGATAGAGACGACGACTGGGCCTTTGGGGCAGGGGTTGTCGAACGCGGTGGGGATGGCGCTGGCCGAGCGGCTGCTCGGGCAGGAGTTCAATCGGCCCGGGCACCGGGTGATCGACCACTACACGTATGTGTTCTGCGGGGACGGGTGCCTGATGGAGGGGATCTCGCACGAGGCGTGCTCGCTGGCGGGCACGTGGGGGCTTGGCAAGCTGATCGGGTTTTACGACGACAACGGGATCTCGATCGACGGGGGGGTGCAGGGATGGTTCCGGGACGACACGGCGAAGCGCTTTGAGGCGTACGGGTGGCAGGTGTTGAGGGGAGTGGACGGTCAGGACGGGGAGGCGGTGGCGGAGGCGATCCGCGAGGCGCAGGGGGACCGGGAGCGCCCGACGCTGATCTGCTGCAAGACGGTGATCGGGTGGGGGGCGCCGCACAAGCAGGGCACGGCGCACGCACACGGGGAGGCGCTGGGAGCGCAGGAGGTGGCGGCGACGCGGGAGGCGCTGGGCTGGCCGTACGGGGCGTTTGAGATTCCCGAGGAGCTGCGCTCGAGGTGGGATCATCGCAGGCAGGGTGCGCAGGCGGAGGGGCAGTGGCGGGAGGGCTTTGAGCGCTACCGGAGCGAGTACCCTGAGCTGGCCGCGGAGCTTGAGCGGCGCATGAGCGGGCGGCGGCCGCAGGGGTGGAGCGAGGTGCTCGAGCGGGTGCTGGCCGGGGCGCTTGCGCAGAGCGGGCCGCAGGCGACGCGCCAGTCCTCGCAGGCGGTGCTGGATGTGCTGGGGCCGTCTTTGCCGGAGCTCTTTGGAGGCTCGGCGGACCTGACGCCCTCGAACAATACGAAGTTCAAGGGTGCGAAGGAGCTCGGTGCCGAGGGGGGCAACTACGTGCACTACGGGGTGCGCGAGTTTGGGATGACGGGGATTTTGAACGGGGTGGCGCTGCACGGGGGCTTTGTGCCCTACGGGGGCACGTTTTTGGTGTTCTCGGACTACGCGCGCAACGCGATCCGCCTGGCGGCGCTGATGAGCACGCCCGTGGTGCTGGTGTACACGCACGATTCGGTCGGGCTGGGGGAGGATGGGCCGACGCACCAGCCTGTGGAGCACCTGACGAGCCTCAGGGCGGTTCCGGGGCTGTCGCTGTGGAGGCCGTGCGATGCGTTTGAGACGGCGATCGGCTGGACGGCGGCGCTCGAGCACGGGGGTCCGACGGCGCTGGTGCTGACGCGCCAGGGGCTCATCCAGCAGCCGCGCAGCGCTGCGCAGCAGCAGGCGGTGCGGCGCGGAGGGTACGTGCTGATCGAGAGCGAGGGGGAGCCGGAGTGCGTGGTGATTGCCACGGGCTCGGAGGTGGGGATTGCCGCCGAGGCGGTGCGAGCGCTGAATGGAGCGGGGCGGCGGGTGCGTCTGGTGTCGATGCCCTGCACGGATGTTTTTGACGCCCAGGACAGTGCGTATCGGGAGAGCGTGCTGCCGCGTGCGGTGCGAGCGCGGCTGGCCATCGAGGCCGGCGCTACGCTATCGTGGTGGAAATACGTCGGCAGCGAGGGCCGGGTGATCGGGCTGGACCGGTTCGGGGCGAGCGGCAAGGGCCCGGAGTTGATGGCGCATTTCGGCTTCACCGCCGAGCGCATCCGGCGCGAGCTCGGCGAGCTGCTCGATACGGTTGGACGGTGACAGAGGGGCTTCCCCCGGCGCGCGGCAGGCAGCCCTTCCGGCACCGGCGATTGAATCGCTCGCCGGTGCAATTGAATATCTGACGGGCGCTCCTGTTCGCATTGTCGGCTCTCAGCGGGACGTCCGCGCCGGGCTGGAGAGGGCCGCCGGTGTCGATGGCGAGCGGGGCGCGGCATGCCCAACCGGTCAAAGCAGGAACTTGAGGATGTGGTAGGTCACCTCGAGCCCGATTCGAACGATTCCCACACCGATCTTGACGCCCGTCGAGGTGATGTCGATCACTCCACGGATGGCCACATGCCCGGCCTCCGCGAGGATCTCATGGGGATGGCGGCGTGCGTAATCGACCGCCATCTGCTCGTCATCGCGGGCGGCCTGGCGTTGAGCCGCGCTCAGATCGGCGACCGGCACGGCGCTCACGCTGACCGGGGCCGTACCGTCGATGTAGTAGCCCAGCTGGCGCGCCACGGCGGGCGTGGCATCGAGGATGCGCCCATCGACGAAGGGTCCGCGGTCATCGACCATCGCGACAGCCTCGCGGCCGTTGCGCAGGTTGCGGATCTTCACCCAGGTGCCGAACGGCAGAGTCTTGTTGGCGATGCGCATCGCGTTCGGATCGAAGGGAGCCCCGCTCGCTGTCGGCCGCCCGGCAGCGTGCACCCCGTACCAGGAGGCGACGCCGCGGGCGTGAAAGCCGGCGGCGGAGGGCAGGACTCTGTAGCAGCCGTAGCCCGGCACGCAATAACCGTTGCGGGGCGGCGCGGCCTGTCGTGGCGTCGAGGCACAGCCTCCCAACCCGAGTGCGGCCGCCGCGAGCGCGATCAGGCTCCATCCGGCTCGTCCCGGCAGCGCGGAGCGGCCACCGAGGCGCGCCGCAGCCGATGCGTCGGCACTACCGACTCCGGTCATGGAGAGGGGCGCCGGACGGGCGTGTCCTGGTGAGAGCGTCCATGGCGGCATTGTAGAGCAGTCCCTTTTTGCCGCCGCCGATTAGGCGCACACTTCGATCACTCGACCCTCAGGAACGACTCGGTGACCGCCAACTCCGCCCCCTTTCACCCCTTCGGCGCTCGAGGAGCGACCCGGCCGCGCACGCCGCCCGGCTCCGCGGCGCGGCTGTGGTCAGGACGGCTCGCGTCCCTGGCGTTGATCCTGACCCTGGCCGGGTGCGCCACGGCGCCGCCGCACTATCCCTCGCAGACGGCGCAGACCTACGTGGGCAAGCGGCTGTTCGATCTGGAGATGCGCTGGAGCACGCCGTTGGACTCGAGCCAGAGCAGCAGCGGACGCGTGGCCAAGTGGGAGTTCAACCAATACAACTACGCCGGGTGCAGCGTCACGGTGCACACGGACGCGGCGGATATCATCCGCGATGTCACCTGGACCCGGGGCTGCGGACCGGAGGGAAAGAAACGGGCGCCCTGAGGGCGTGCGTCCCGAGGGCGTGCCGGCGCCGTGGCCTCGGGTTAGGTATCCCTAGTGTCCTGAGTTAGAAGTTCGCATGCAGAATCGCTGGATGCTGTCGAGGATTTGGTCCGCGGTCTTGGTCCACACGAAGGGCTTGGGATTGCGGTTGTTGGCGGCGAGG
>JAJZLX010000114.1 GCA_021850555.1 Pseudomonadota bacterium
AGTGGCAGGTCGAGAACGCCCCTGCCGGAAACACCCGTCAAACGGTTACACTAAACTCGTGAAATTGATGAGTATCGAGCTTGATCCAATAGGATGGTGCCTGCTGGGAAAGCCCCCGGGGCTGGCAGGCGCGGACCGGATAGTCCGCCCACTGGGGACTTTTTAGCGCTTTTTCGCCGTTTTTGCAAGGCCCGCGCGACCTTTCCTTCAACACGAGTATCCTTAATGCACACGATAAGCCTGGACCGATGAACGAGCCACATTTGCAAGCTTCGACGTTCGAGAGCCTCGGCCTCGCCGCACCCGTCCTGGCGGGGATCCGCGACGCCGGTTTCACACACTGCACTCCGATCCAGGCGCAAACGCTGCCGATCGCGCTCTCGGGCCGGGATGTGGCTGGGCAGGCGCAGACCGGCACCGGCAAGACGGCCGCATTCCTGGTGGCCCTGTATCACGCCCTGCTCACCCATCCCGCCCCGGCGGGGCGCGTACCGACCTCGATCCGCGCACTCATCGTGGCACCGACCCGCGAGCTGGCGGTGCAGATCCACCACGATGCCGAGGCCCTCGGTCGCCATACCGGCCTCAAGCACGCAGTGGTATATGGGGGCATCGATTACGAAAAGCAACGGCGCACCCTCGAGGAAGGCATCGACGTGCTGATCGGCACGCCGGGCCGCCTGATCGATTATTACAAACAGCACGTGTTCGACATGAAGCACGCGCAGACCCTGGTGCTCGATGAGGCCGACCGGATGTTCGACCTCGGGTTCATCGCCGATATCCGCTTCCTGCTGCGCCGGCTCCCGCCGCCGCAGCGGCGCCAGTCGATGTTGTTTTCCGCGACGCTCTCGTACCGGGTGCTCGAGCTCGCCTACGAGCACATGAACAATCCGGAGCTGGTGCGCATCGAGCCGGACAAGAAGACCGTCGACCGGGTCCGCCAGATCATGTACTACCCCTCGATGGAGGAAAAGATCCCGCTGCTGGTGGGCCTGCTGCGCCAGAGCGAGGCGCGCCGCACCATGATTTTCGTCAATACCAAGCGCATGGCCGAGCGGCTCGAGGCGGTGCTGAGGGCCAACGGCTTCCACGCCCAGGCGCTCTCGGGCGATGTGCCCCAGGCCAAGCGGCTGCGCTTCCTGCGCGAGTTCCACAACGGGGACCTGGCGGTGCTGATCGCCACCGACGTGGCCTCCCGCGGCCTGCACATCCCGGACGTCAGCCACGTGTTCAACTTCGACCTGCCGCAGGATGCGGCCGACTACGTCCATCGGATTGGGCGCACGGCGCGCGCCGGAGCCGAGGGAGATGCGATCAGCTTCGCCTGCGAGGAATTCGCCGTATCGCTGCCGGACATCGAACACTACATCGGGCACAAGATTCCCTCCGCCCCCATCGCTCCGGAAATGCTCGCCACCGGGCTCGCGACACCCGAGGCGACACACAGGCCCGGCAGGCCCCCGCGCCGCGGTGGCGGCCGGCGGCCGGATCGCGCGGGACGGCCGGGCTCGGGGCATCGGGCGCGCGGCAAGCCCCATCGGCCGGGCTAGGAGCCTCAAATCGGGGGCTCCCTGGACCACACGCCTCCGGGGAGCCAGGGGCTCTTTGCACCGCCGCGGCCCGGGAGGGATATGATGGGCGCCCTGGGGTGGGTCCGGCAGCCGCGCTGCACCATGACGGATACTGAAAACGAAGGCAACGTCGATCGTGAGCTATTCCGCAACATGGAGAAGTTGCGTCAGCTGCGGATCGAGCACCGCGACCTCGATGAGATCATTACCCGCCTGTCGCTCGACATGCACGTCGATGAGCTGCAGCTCAAGCGCCTGAAGAAGCGCAAGCTGGCCCTGAAGGATCAGATCACCCGCCTGGAAAGCGAGCTCATCCCCGACTTAAACGCGTAGTCGCCGCCGATCGCCCCTGGCCCGGACGCGATCGCAGAATGGGTTCTCGCTCACGCTGAAAATCAGGGTTTGGCCCGGTGCGCCATACGGGATTCGCCCCGATGGCGGATCCGAAGGCTCGCACTATGCCCGCACCGCCTCCTGCATCTGCGCCCAGAGCGCCTCGACATGCTCCCGCTCCGTCGTTTCCACGCCGAACGACACCCTGACCATCCAGCGCCCCTCGAGCATCGCCGGCGTGAGGTAGGCCTTGCCGGACTCGTTGATGCGGCGCACCCAGGCAAGCGTATGCGTATCGAGCGCATCGCCTTCGAGGCCGTCCGGCTCGTGCCGCACGCAGACTGTCTGCAGGTGCGCCGGCGCCAGACGCCTCCAACCGCCTGCCTCATCCACCCGCTCGGCGAGCCAACGGGCGTGGGACAGATCCCGGCGCAGGCGCGCCTGCAGTCCGCTCACTCCCTGCTCTCGGATCAGGAACCAGAGCTTCAGCGCCCGGAAGCGCCGCCCGAGGGGAATCCCCCAGTCGCGCAGATTCTTCACCTGCTCATCGGCTGCCGTGCGCAGGTAGCTCGGACTTGTGGACATCACTCGAACCAGGTGCTGCGGATCCCGCACGTAGTAGGTCGAGCAGTCAAAGGATGCGCCAAGCCATTTGTGAGGATTGACGACCAGGGAATCGGCCCGCTCGATCCCCTGCCACAAAGGACGGCACTCCGGCAGGATCATGGCCGAGCCGGCCATGGCGGCATCGACGTGCAGCCACAGACCTTGGTCGCGGGCGACCTGCGCAATATCGGCGACCGGATCGATGGCAGTGGTCGCTGTCGAGCCCACCGTTGCCACGACGGCGCAGGGTAACAGCCCCCTTTCCCGGTCGGCGACGACCGCCTCGCGCAACGCCTCGGGCCGCATCCGGTATCGTTCGTCCACGGGCACGACACGCAGGTTGTCCCGGCCGAAGCCGGCAAGCAGTGCGGCCTTGTCCACGGAGCTGTGGCTCTGGCTCGAAGCGTACACGACGAGCGGCTTTGGCGCGGCCTGCAGGCCGCCGGTCTCGGCGCCATAGCCCGTGGCGCCCTCTCGGGCGCACAGCAGCGCCACCAGGGTCGAGGTGGAAGCGGTGTCCTGGATGACGCCGCTCCAGGCCGCCGACAGGCCCATCATCTGGCGCAGCCAGTCGGTGGTCAGCTCCTCGAGCTCGGTCAAGGCGGGGGCGGCCTGCCAGTTGAGTCCGAGCTGCGCCAGACCGGTGCTGGCGAGATCGCCAAGCACCGCGGCGAGGGAGCTGTTGGACGGGAAGAAGGCGAAAAAGCGCGGATCCTGCCAGTGGGTACAGGCGGGCAGAATGACGCGAGTGAGATCGGCGAGCGCCTCCTCGAGCGGCTCGGGCTCGGCCGGCGGCACGGAGGAGAGCCGCCCGCGCACCTCGCCCGGCGCCACGCGCGCCATGACAGGGTAAGCCCCGGCCGCCGCATCGCGACGGTAATCGGCAATCCAATCGATCAGCTGGTGGCCGAGACGGCGAAACTCGTCGGTGTTCATGGCGCTTGGGCTCCCATGGGATCGCGATCGGAGCGTGCCCTGAAGCGGTCTAGGCGGTGCCCCCGACCGTGAGCCCTTCGATCTTCAGCGTAGGCTGGCCGACGCCGACCGGGACGCTCTGGCCTTCCTTGCCGCAGGTCCCGACG
>JAJZLX010000090.1 GCA_021850555.1 Pseudomonadota bacterium
TACGAATTGCACATCCCGCCCCGTTTCGGCAGCGACTTTGACGCCCAACGGGCGAGGCTGATGAGTCATCGACCGAACGTCTCTAATAGTGTATCCGTCGGCGGCGTGTTTACGAAGATCGATGCGGCGAACCGTCTGACGATTTCACAGGAGACATGAGGGATAGAGAATGGCGTCATACGGCATCGTGCACTGATAGGACGGCGACAGTATTTACCAGCCCCTCCCGGGCGCCCGACAGGTGAGACGGGTTTTGGTAAAGCGGGTACGCTGATCACCCCAAGCGCGGTTACTGGACGTTCGCTGCGTCGTGAGTCGGCGCTGGAGCCGGGGCCGCCGGATTCAGCCAAACATCGTCGGGACCCAAGAGCCGGGCAGCCTGCTGCGGTCCCCACGTGCCCGATTCGTACGAATACAGCGGCGTCACGTCTCCGAGAATCGGCGCGACCACTCGCCACTGCGCCTCGACGAAATCCTCGCGCGCAAACAGCTGGCCGATACCGCGCAGCGCGTCGCCCAGCAAACGTTGATACGGGGGCAGATTAGCTATGCCGCTACGGGTGAGAATGAGTTCGACATCCTTTCCCACCATGCGCTCGCCCGCTTGCTTCACGCGCAAGCCGAGGCCGATTTCGATGTCCGGACTGATGCGCATGCGCATGTGGCTGGAAACCGAGCGCACGTTCTCTGCGAAGGTCTCGCGCGGTGGCCTGCCGAACTCGACCCACACCTCGGTGGCGGTGACCGGCATCTTCTTGCCGGCACGAAGGTAGATCGGCACATCGGCCCACCGCCAGGTGTCGATATACAGCCTGGCGGCGACGAAGGTCTCGGTCGCCGAGTCGGGGCCCACGCCCGGCACCGAGCGATAGCCGGCGTACTGACCGCGCACGACGTCCCCGGCCGCAATGGGACGAACCGCCTTCAGCAGCCGGACCTTCTCATCTCGCACCGCCTCGGATTGCTCGCCCGTCGGCGGATCCATGGTGAGTACCGCGAGAACCTGGAGCAGGTGGTTTTGAACTACGTCACGCACGGCGCCGGTTGCATCGTAGAACCGGCCGCGGTCCCGCACTCCGATGCCCTCGGCCATGGTGATCTGGATGCTACGCACGTAGGTGCGATTCCAAATCGGCTCGAACATGGGATTGCTGAAGCGGGTATAGAGAATGTTCTGGACGGGTTCCTTGCCGAGGTAGTGATCGATGCGAAAGATGGCATCTTCCGGGAAGCACCGATGCAGGATCCGGTTCAGTTCGACGGCCGAGGCGAAGTCACGACCGAAGGGCTTTTCCACCACCACTCGTCCGTTGGCGGCGCAGCCGCTCGCGGCGAGCCCCTCGACCACCGTCGCAAACAGGTTGGGCGGAATGGCCAGGTAGTGCAACGGCCGCCGCGTCGTACCCAGCTCTTGGCGCAGACGCCCAAAAGTCGCCGAATCGGCATAGTCCCCGTCGACATAGCGTAGCAGCTCCAGCATTTTACGCAACGTATCAGGATCAGCCCCGCCGTGGTGATCGAGACTGTCCCTCGCACGTGCCCTGAATTGCTCGAGATGCCAGCCGGCCTTGGCCACGCCGATGATCGGAACGTTAAATTTTTCGTCGCGGACCAAGCCCCGCAGCGCAGGGAAAATCTGCTTGAAGGCCAGATCTCCAGTCGCGCCGAAAAAGACGAATGCATCGGACGGCTGCTCGACCATCACTGTTCCTCCGTTGCGGCTGAATTGGCCATGCGGCCAGCGAAGTCGCCGTTCAGCGTTCCGCCAGCGCTCGCGAGGTTCAATCGGATCCCGCCGAAATACACCGTCAATCTCATACCGCGACTAGCCGACCATGGGAACGCCACGTCAGAAAGGGCCGCCGGCGCGCAGAACTCCTCATCCGTGTCCGAACGTGCTTGTGCCGCCGACTGCGGCTCCCTACGAGCCCCGTTCCAAGCACCACAATCACCTGTGTACGCCAGAACATCAAGGGCGGCAAGCTAGGTTGCATGCCAAAGCGGCGTCTGCGCGGCTTTGGCAACTCCACGGGAATGCGACTCGGATCGACCCTCGTGAGGTTCGAGCCTTGACGGCCACCCAAAATCCCCGGTTGCGGCATTTGAAAATCCTGTACCCCTGCATGAGCGGCGGCGCCGGTCGGGACCCGGGCTTGGACGGTGGATGGCGACGCGCACACGTGGCTCATTCGTCACTCTTTGGTGCCACGTCGCACGTCAGCTTATAATATACGCCCAGGCCGATAATCAACAAAATATCCGATACCAACAGAAAAGTCGGGTATATCAGCGAGCGCATATTCTGTCTGGCGGCATTGAAAATAAACACTAGAGCCTCAAGGCTGATCGCAATCGTTATAATAACAAGAAATCTCATCAATCGAGTTCTTTCCTCCAATGGTGACTCTTTCCCGCCATTTCCAAGCAGTTCCTCATCAATCAAGAATTTCGATACGTCGAACACGGCCATCGCGATCACTATAAGGCTGATTGCATTAAGAAGCCCGTGAATAAGTTGGTGATGTCCCATCATCGCAGTCCAGAGATTCCCAAGGGCAGTACATATCATAATGAAACTAATAATAATTAAAGATACACTGACTGCGCCGTAAGCGGTTCGGCTGATCACGTCTGAGGCTGCGCTTACAATTTTCATTGTCGATTCTCCGTAAAAAACGCTTTCGCGCACACTTTGTCGGTCATTCGTTCAAAATTCTTCACCCCCGCCAACAACTGCGCCACCATGGCGGCCAAGCCGCGCGAGAAGCTCGCGCCTGACGGGGGCCTGCTCAACATGATGCGCTCTTTGGGGGTGATCCTCGGTGTCGACATCTCGGGCTGGATGTTCGTTGCTGTCGGCAGCGCTCGCGCCGCGAGCCCCGGGGGGCTGGGGAAGCGCTTGCCTTTTCCAGCAAAGCGGCCTTCATGAGCGGTTTCCACACGGTCATGGTGAGGCTGGTCGGCATCTCGCTGCTGTGCGAGCTTTTTTCCTTCTTCCGCAAGGAAGACGTGTATTCAAAGTCGTACGCCGTGGAGGCCGGGAGCTGCGCACTCGAGTAAGCGGCGGCGGGATTTGCCGGCCTGCGGCACACTCAGGCTCAAGGCCGCGGACCGGGCGCCTCGAGCGCAGCGATGCGCTCATCGAGAGGCGGATGACTCATGAACAGGCGCCGCAGCAGGCCTGGGGAGGCGCCATCATGAATGCCGAAGGCCTGGAACTGACCCGGCAGCGGCTCGCCTTCGGCGCGTTGCAGCGCACGAAGGGCATCGATCATGTTTCCCCGCCCCGCAAGCTGCGCTCCGCCGGCGTCCGCGCGATATTCCCGGCGCCGCGAGTAGGCCATGACGATCAGCGTCGCCAGCACGCCGAAGACGATCTGCAGCACAATCACGGTGGCGAAGTAAAAGAGCCCCCCGCCCTCGCGCCGCTCGCGCCCGCCGCTCACCAGGCTGTCGATGAGCGTGCCGACGATGCGCGCGAGAAAGATCACGAAGGTATTGAGCACACCCTGCAGCAGCGCGAGCGTGACCATGTCGCCGTTCGCGACATGCGTCATCTCGTGACCGAGCACCGCCTGCACTTCGTTCTCATCC
>JAJZLX010000767.1 GCA_021850555.1 Pseudomonadota bacterium
GTCCACCCCGGCATCCACGAACACTCCAGTGCCGCCCATCACGAGCAGCCCCAATACGCCCACGGAAGGGGTGCCAGCGGGACTGCATTCGACAAGAGCGTTCACCGCCGAGCAGCGCGCCCAATACCAGATCCCGCAGTGGGCAGACGGCTCGGACGTGCGAAACGGCGAAACTCTGGAGAATTACGCGCGCCGCAAGCGCATCCAGGGGTCGCCGGAATCGCAGCGCGCCACACGCCGCAAGTTCATCGGCGAGAGCTGAGTCGAAGGCAACAGTAGGGCAACCGAGGTCCCGGCACGGGGAGTAGGTGCATGAGCAATACCGCAGCAACACCCACGCCAAGCGCCGACCGGCCCTGGCATCGGCGATCGCCGCTATGGGATCGCGAGCCTGAGATCTGCCGGCTCATCGCGCAGGGGTACTCGCTCCGCCAGGTGATCGACCGTCTAGACCTCGGCGTCAGCCGGCCGTGTCTCTGGAGATGGCTCAAGCGGGCCGGTGAGGTCCGCGACGCCGCTGCCCTGCTCGCTCTCGACGCCTCCGGCTTCGTTCCACCTACCACGAGGACCCCCGAATGACTCATTCGATCTACATGACCCTAAGCGCCGTCGGTAATGTCGGTAAGACCACCGTGGCCCATCACGTCCTGACCTCCGCAACTGGAGGCTCTGTTTGCACCCTCGAGACCCACTCGGCGAGCGGCGACGAACGCGACGCCATTGATCGTGACGGCCTCGCCGCTCGGCTCTTCGCACCCCCCGAAGGCGGTCTCGTGCTGGATATCGGCGTCGGCGATACCGTCGACGCGCTTGTCGCACTCACGCTTGTCGCCCGGCAGGACCCGAGTCTGCCGCAGCGGCTGAGGATCGTCGTGCCGCTGCTCACCGACGGCAAATCCGTCGCCGGACTACGATGGCTGCTCGCACAGATGCCTGAGCGGCTGCGCCCCGCCGTGCGCGCGATCTGGAATCGGGTGCGCCCAGGGGAGGAATCGTCCCTGCGGGATGGAGATATCGTCCGCGCAGCCCGCGCAGTGATCCGGCACAGCAGCGGACGGCTTTGCGCTCCCGCGCTCCACGAATCGTCACTGTTCGATCCCGCGCACCCCCTCGTCCGCGAGCGCGGGTCACTTGAGGCCGTCGCGTCCATCCCTGACGCCGAGATCCGTTCAGCCCCGCTCGCCGATATGCCGGCATTGCTGGGGGGCCGCGACGCGGCGCAGTCCGCGCAGACCGACTGCCGCGAGGTGTTCTCGGCCATCAACGAGTGATGGTTATGGACGCGCTCTACTCCGTGCTCACAGAGCACGGTCGGATCGACGGACCCGAGGCGTATCGCGCCCTCATGGCACTGCCACCATGTGTGCGACGGTTCGCGCTCGATACCGTCGATCCCATCACCATCGAGCGCTGCGATGCCGCGCGGCGCGAATCCATGCGCCTCGATCGCTGCAAGCGATCACGCACCCACATCCCCGGAGATAGGTATGCTTCATCGTCACAGACCCGCTCCCCTCCGCGCCGCGCTTGACGCGGTACTATTTCCCGCGATCGCGCTTGCGCAGAGCCCGCCAAGCCCTTGTTCCCCCGCTGCGGTCGACGCTGCCTCCATGTGTTTCACCAATGGGCTGGAGCGGCCTGTTCAACTTCTTACTGCACGGGAACCAGATCTGTATCCCACGCCTTGAAGACGTCGCTTTCGGACTTATTGTTGCATGAAGAGCACATTGGCAAGATGTATTCTTTGCCTCCCTCTCCAGCCGTGATCACATGTCCGCCCAAATCAGGCGGTCCCTTGCACAACATGACTTCGCACTTGGCTGCCTTTTTGCCCTTCTTTTTCTCCCAGAAGTCCAACCAGCTACTATAGCCGGACGGCGGAGCCTTGTCGGATGTACCCCTCTTGTTTTTCACGTCAATGAAGCTCATTTCCATCCTCCTCACTTGCTGCCAGTCGAACTCGTGATAGGCGGGCCGAACGGTCCTCCCGCGCAGGATTCGGAATTCGCAATTAACCGCAGCTTTCCCCACCCGCCCGCGGACCACAGTGCAGGGCTTGGCACGGTCTTTCCCCGGCTCGACGACCTCTCCGGCGCATCTTTTCTGCTGATCGTCGATGCCCAAGCCGGTCTGCCCGTGGTTTTCAGTATTGACGCCGCAGCCAGTCTGCAAGCAGCGCCACTGCCTCGGTTGTGGCTGCCGGAATCAGCCCGCGCGACGTTGGCGCGGTGACCGCCGACTGCCGTGAGGACCCGCCAATTACATAAACAAGCGGGCAATCAGGGACCTCCCAGCACCTTCATTGCCGCCGTCTTCGGATCGCCGTAAAAGATCGGGTCCACCTGTTCCATGATGTCAGCGCTCACGTCGAGGAAATTGCGTTTGTTCTCGATCGGGATCAGCGCGCGCTTCGCGCCGTTGTCCTTGGCGACCTGCAAGGGTTCCGTGAGGGATCGCAGCGGCTTGATATTGCCCTGGACGCTCATGTCGCCCAGGATCAGCAAAGCCGGGCTCACAGGGGATTTGCGCAGAGCGGAATATGCGGCCACGAAGAGCGCCACACCGATTTCCGCTTCGACGCGGTTCGCCAGCAGATCGATGAGCTCGACGTGCAGATCGGACGTGTCGAGGTCGCGGCCGATACCGAGTTCCGCCTTCTTGGCATGCAGGAAGCCGAATGCCCGCTGTACGGATTCTTTCGCCCCGCCCGTGATTCCGCCGGCGATCTTGAGCTTCCCCGTGCCCTCCGAAATGGAGACCTCGAGGCGGTAGAGGCCCACCGTGCCATCTGCGGTCACCCCTGCCGTGTAAACCGTTCCCGGTGCGATCGGGTCTTGTGAGATGAGATCGCGGCCACCCTGCTCGGGCACTCCGACGAACTTCTCCTCGCCGCTGTCGTTCTGAACGTAGCTGAAGGAGGTATGGTAGTACTCGAAGGAGCCCATCTTCTTCAGCTGCTCCTTGACGCGCCGGCGGCTCTCGATCGCCAGTTCCAGGATCTCCGCCAAGTCATCCTGCGAGACTTCCCCGTGCGGGAAGAGGATCTTCATGAGCCCGGAGACGGTCTTGCGTACGGCCTTGCGGTCGCGCGCATTGAGGTGGGCGCCGAGCGAAAAGTGCCGGTCGATGATCTCCGTGAAATTGTGCCTGCGCATCTCGCGCAGCGCCTCGGCGAGATAGTCGACCACGAAGCCGTAGTGTTCCGTGAACAGCTCATTGCGCATCTTCGGCATCTCCCAGCCCGGGAGATAGCAGTGCAGACGGTCGATGAAGGCCATGTCGTCGCGAATGATGTCCGGCATCGGCGCGAACAGATGTCCCGTCTGTACCATGACATCGACGGGCTGATTCGTGTTGCCGAACATCGCGATGCTGGCATCCCCGGAGACGGCTTCCTGGCCGCGCTGGTAGGTGCCCGATTCGCAGAAGGTCTTCATCGTCGTGACGACCTCCTTCGGCATCTTCTGCAGGTCCGCGACTTCATCGAACCCGACGACGTCCCAGATCTGCACCATGCCCTTCTGCCGCCCAGACATGTGTCCGAACAGGTTCGCCACGGTCGTGCCGCCCGTGAGCAGCGCCGCGTAGGGGGAG
>JAJZLX010000342.1 GCA_021850555.1 Pseudomonadota bacterium
ATACTCTCGGGCAGACACCCAGTGCGACCCGCACTTATCCCTTGCATTTGGCTCACCATCGGCGGGGACTTCAAGAGAGTCGTGCAAGCTGTAAGTATCATGAGAGTACTCACAGCATACGCGATGAACATAAGGTTCCGTGCAGACATAGATGCTCCACCTCCGATGCCATCACAGCTGAAGCGTTTTCATCGCCTCGCTCTAGCCGGTCGACGCGCGGATATCCTACGTCCGCTGACATCGCACTGCAACTGTCCGGTCTTGCGGCCCTCAGAGTTACCTCACGCAAACCTTGTCTTGTCTCTAACCCGATCTCCTCGAGGATGGTTGCGACCACATGAGTTTGATGAGCCAAATAGCCGGATACCTGGGCCTCTCATGATCGACCGGCAGCGGCGGGTCGGCTGCCCGCATTTACCCCGGAACGGCAGGGGGAAGAATCACCGCCCCAAATCCTGTTCGTCGTTCGGCTCGGGTTCATGGTTCTGGGTGCGTATCTGGCCTTCCCCACGTTCCGGCCGCTCGAGCACGGCCGGGCCGGCGAATGAAATGGTCCCTACGCGACGGACCTCTTAGATGGGTCTTGATCGACGTGTTGCATTCTGCACGCATACTCGTTCGGCGACAAGTATCCGAGTGACGAGTGTAGGCGGACTGGATTGTAAAATCCGTGGATGTACTCTGCGATCGCTCTGTGTGCTTCCTGTTTGGTCGCATATGGCTCGGTCGCTTCTTCGGTCTTCAGTGTTGCGAAGAAGCTCTCCGAGACCGCGTTATCCCAGCAATTTCCCTTGCGACTCATGCTGGCGACCATGCCGAGTGCGCCGAGAGCATCGCGAAAATCATCGCTTGCGTACTGGCTGCCGCGATCTGAGTGAAACAGTGTGCCGTGTGGCGGTGCTTCGAGATGGCAGGCATTGCGCAGCGCATTGAGCACCAGCTCATCAGGCATGCGATCCGAGAGGCTATAGCCGAGCACCTGACGGGTCTGCAAGGCGATGATCACCGCCAGGTATAACCAGCCTTCGCGAGTGGCAATGTAGGTGATATCGCTTGCCCAGGCGTGTACGGCTGTATCGACGCCAAAGCGCCTCTGCAGGACGTTCGGGGCGATGGCGCGGTAATGGGCGCTGTCGGTCGTGCGCGGCACGAAGCGCCTTTTACGCACGCCTCGCAGGCCTTCTTCGCGCATCACTCGCCGGACGCGCTTGGGGTTCACGCACCAGCCCCGAGCGCGCAGCGCGTGGGTGAGGCGCCGGCGACCGTAGCGTCGCCGGCTGCTCTGGTGGATCTGTACGATCGCCTGTCGCAACGGCGCGTCCGCATCGCTGCGCGGCGCATGTGCTCGGGCCTGCCACGCGAAGAATCCCGAAGTCGATACTTCGAGCACCCGGCACATGAACCCGATCGGGTAGTGAGTCCGCTGCGAGGCGATGTAGGCGTACTTCACTTGGACTCCTTCGCGAAGTACGCAGCGGCTTTTTTTATAAAATCGCGCTCCATGCGCAGCTGATTATTCTCGGCTCGCAGCCGTGCAACTTCAGCTTCCAGATCGTTCACAGGGCGGCGCTTTCCATCTTTGACGAATCCCGATCCATCACGGGATATGCGGATCCAATTGGCCAGCGTCTTGACCGAAATGCCGAGCTTACGGGCAGCCTTTGTCGCCCCGAGCGTCTCCGCCAATGACACTGCCTGCGCCTTGTAATCGGCGGTATATTGAGCACGAACCTGACGTTCCATAGTGACCTCCAACCGGTTGGTTTAATCCATCCATTAGAGGTCCGTCAACGGGGGACCACTTCAATCCAACCCGAAATGCTCCTGGATCCCGAGACCGCCTTCGCCAAGTACCCCCAGCGAATGCGCCTCGTCGACCATGAGGAAGGCGCGGTGGCGACGCTTAACCTCAATGAATCGTGGCAGGTCCGGGAAATCGCCGTCCATGCTGTAGAGCCCCTCCAGGACGACGAGCGCTCGCTCATGCTGCCGCCGGCGCTCTCGGAGAAGCCGATCGAGCGAGTCCCAATCGTTATGCGCGAAGGGCATGCGCGTTGCGCCCGAAAGCTGGATGCCGGTCACCGCGCTGTTGTGGATCAGCGCGTCATGAACCACCAGATCCTTGGGCCCGAACAGTGTGGCGATCGTCGAGACATTGGTTGCATGGCCGCTGACGAACACCAGCGCATCGTCGACGCCGTGAAGCTCCGCCAGCGCGCGTTCGAGCTCCCGATGAATCGGGCGCTCGCCCGAGACCAGCCGGCTCGCCGAGGCGGAGGTCCCGTAACGGTCGATGGCCGCCTTGGCCGCTGCACTCACGGCCGGATGGCCCGCGAGGGCGAGATAGTTGTAGCTCGCGTAGTTGAGGCAGATCTCCCCGCCCATCACGGTCGTTGCGCCTGCCACGCCCTCGTGCGCGCCGAAATACGGGTTGGCGATGCCGAGGCGTGAGGCACCCTCGCTCAGGATGCGCAGCTGCCGGTAGCCCGGATGCCCATCGAAGCGGCACCAGCTTTCCGGAATGTCGGCTTCCCCGGAGACGCCATCGCCCGGTGCGGCCAGCCGCCCCGCTGGCTCCTGACCGGCTTTGCGCAACCGGCGCTGCAGGGACTCCTGGATCAGGCGGTCCTTGAGCGCCGCAGTCAGTCCCTGCAGAGGCTTGCGCACATCACTCAAGAGGTCTGTCCAGCGCTCAGCGCTGCCGTCGCGGTCTGCTTAAGCGCTGCGCTGACGAATGCCGCCTCTGTCTCGCTGATTTCGCTCGCATGCTGCGCAGCAATCGCACGCACATGCTCCGCGAGCTCATCGGGCGCCGCGTGCGTCTCATCCGTCTCGCCGCCCGGGTGCAACTGTTGCGCGAGGCGTGCGGCAATTCGCTCCACGGTCGGCGAATCGTTCAGCGACAATGCCGACAGGTGCAGCCCCAGTCGATCCTCAATGGAGGCGGCAAGCTCCACTGCCATCAAGGAATCCATCCCGAGCTCGATGAGAGAAACCCCGGGCTCGATCCGCTCCGGCGCGATGCGCAGCACCTGCGCGACCTGCCGGCGCAGGTGCTCTGTCAGGGCAGGGAGGGCCTCGCTTTCCGGCAGCCCCCTCAGCCAACGGCGCAGATCGGGCGCCGAGTCTCCTGCCGCGGAGTCGCGGCTCGCAAGGCGCGCGAGTTCCGAGAATTTCGGCGCGCGAGCGCCGGGCAGGAAGCGTCCGAGCACGCTCCAGTCCAACTCGAGATATCCCACCTGGGAAGTCTCGGCCGCAAGCACCACGTCGAGCGCCCGAAGCGCCTCGTCTGCCTCGAGTGCGCGTCCCCCGATGCGACCGACGAGCGCGTCGCGCACGCGCTCGTGACGGGCAAGATAGCCTGCATCGGCAATGGGACCCCACGCCACGCAGGTTGCGGGCAAACCGCTGGCGCGGCGCTCGGTCGCCAGGGCCTCGAGAGCCATGTTGGCCGCAACGTACGCTCCCTGGCCGGGGTTACCGAAAAAGGTGGTCGCCGAGGAATAAAGCAGGAAGAAGTCGAGTTCGCAACCGAGAGTGCTCTCGTGCAAGTGGAGCGCGCCCGCGATCTTCAGCGCGAGTACGCGATGCAG
>JAJZLX010000201.1 GCA_021850555.1 Pseudomonadota bacterium
GAGTCATTAGACGACAGGGCAGGGCAGCGAGTGACCACAGAATCTCACCCCGAGGGTAAGCCGGCGGCCCGGCACCGCTCCGACGCCCCCTATGAATCCCCGCTGCCTCCGGCGCGCCGTTCATCGGTCGCGGAGCCGCCGTCGGAGAACGAGGAGAACTCGCCGGAGCGCCTCGCAGCCGGGGCACCGCGGGCGCGGCGCCTCTCGGCACCCGATGTCTTCGCCGCCGCCGATGCGCTGCTCGTCGAAGGCCACCGGCCCACCATCGATCGGGTCCGGGTCCGTCTGGGGCGTGGCTCGCCCAACACCATCAACGAGCACCTCGACACCTGGTGGCGACAGCTCGGCGCCCGGATCCGGGACCTCCCCGGACAGGAATTCCCGCAGCTGCCCGAGCGCGTGGCGCACACGTTGCAGCTGCTCTGGAATGAAGCCCTGAAAGGCGCGCACGAGGCGTTGCATGAGGCCGTAACGACACGCGATGAAACGCTTCGGCAGCGGGAAGCGTCGCTGGGGGATCGCGAGCGACAACTGGAGGAGGAGCGACAGGCCCTGGCGGCCCGTGGCTCAGCGCTCGAGGAGAGCCTCGCATTCGCCCGCACGCAGCTTGCTGAATCCAATCAGCGCGCCGGCGCCCTCGAGCAGGCCCTGCGCGAACGGGATGAGTCGATCGCGAGCCTCCAGCGGCGGCTCGAGCCGCTCGAGGCGCAGACCACGACGCTTGCCGAGCGACTTGAAGCCGAGCAGACGGCCCGCCTGGCGGAGCGTGCCAAATTTGATGAGCGCTATGATGCCGCCGAGCGGCGCTGGCTCACCGAGGTCGACCAGGCGCGCGAGCGACTCAAGACTCATGAAAAGCAAGCTCGTGCAGACGCCGCGGATCGTGCTCGACTGCAAGATGAGCTGCAGCGCGCGAGGCGCGAAGCACTCGATGCTGTTCACGAACTGAAAACCGCGCACGCGGTGAACGAGGAGCTGCGTGAGCGTATCAAGGCCTTCGCCGATCGTTCGCAGATGTCCAGCATCCCGCGCCGGAAGTCTAGCCCGTCCCGCCGTGCCCCCTCGGCACGCAAGCGGAAGAACAAGACCGAGTAGTATTCGAATTCCCAAGGTTCCGCGACCGGAGACAGGGGAGGACGCATGCCGACCGCGAAAGAGTTACTTGCAGGACGAACGCTCACCAATGGCTGGAAAGTCACGCAGAGGGTCACGCACGCGGCCGGTGAGACCGGCGGTCACTTCTCCACCGGCTATCTCGTGCAGTCTCCTTCGGGGAAGCAACATTTTCTGAAGGCGATCGATTTCGAAGTGGCCATGCGGGCCCCAGACCCGGCCCGGGCCCTTCAGGCTTTGACCGAGGCATTCAACCTCGAGCGCGACATTCTGAACCTGAGCAAGAGCAAGCGCATGAGCCATGTCGTCACGGTAATCGAAGACGGCACCGAGAACGTATCCATCCCCGGCACACCGCCGGCCGGTCCACCGCAGACCGTTCAGTACCTCATTTTTGAGCTCGCGCACGAAAGTCTGCGGCACATGGTCACGGTCTCGAAGCGGCTGCCGATGTCGCAGGCGCTTTCGGCCCTCCACAACATTGCCAACGGGCTGCGACAGCTGCATGGTGCACAGGTCGCCCATCAGGACATGAAACCCTCGAACGCGCTGCGCTTTCCCGACGGGTTATTCAAAGTCTGCGATGTCGGACGCGCGTCGATGAAGGGTCGGGCGGCGCCGCATGATGGCTTGCATGTTGCAGGCGAGCGCACTTACGCTCCACCGGAGCTGCTATACGGCCAGGTGGATCCGGATTTCGTCGTGCGTCGGTTAGGCTGCGATGCCTATCTACTGGGGAGCCTCGCCGGTTTTCTGATCACCGGCTTGCCGATGACGGCGATGATCATCGATGAGCTCGATCCGGCGGCACGGCCGACGACATGGACCGGTTCCTATGCTGGTGCTCTCGGTCAGGTTCGAGCGGCCTACGCGCGAGCGATCGACCGTGTGGCGAACGAGATTCCGGCTGATGCACCGTATCGAGACGATCTGCTGGTGTGCATCCGACAGCTCTGCGATCCAGACCCTGCTCTGCGGGGCCACCCGCTCACTCGGGCAATGCTTGCTGGCGTCGGGAACGTCTATGATCTCGAGCGCTACGTTTCAATCTTCGATCGGCTGTCGTACGAGGCCAAGATCTACGAGCGACGCAAGGCCAGTCAATGAGCATCAGTCAGCCAGACGCCAACAGGCGCCTTCTACCACGATGGCGGCCGTCAGGAGCGACGATCTCGGCAGGCGAGCTCGCGAGTAGCTCTACCGTACAGAAGGACGCCGAGCCAGATGCGCACTTCGAGGAGCGTAAGCTCGAATGGGAACACGAGCATTCCATCGAGGTTGCTGCCGAGCTGGTTGCCTCAGGCATCGTGCTCGGTCGACTCAATGAAGTCGAGCCTGCGGTCCGGATGCTAGCGGACAATGCGTCCGATGCCACCCCGAGCATCCGGGCGGTCGCTCGGCGTGCGCTTGGTGAGCGCCCAACGGGGCCAACGGAGTCACCGAGACTTCCTCCCAGACGCCTCGATCCGACAGCCATTTACAGCCGAATCAGTGCATTGCGTCGACACGTGCATCTGCACCCGCGCGATGCCTACGCATGGGTCGACCTCGCGCGGCTCTACACCATCTTGGGCCAGACGTCGAGCGCCGATCGGGCGATCCGCATCGCCATCCGCCTCGCACCGGAGGATCGGTTCGTATTGCGATCGGCCGTTCGGTACTTCGTGCACGTCGAGGATCCGCCGGCTGCACAACGGCTCCTGAACGGCGCGCGCGCAACACGGGTCGATCCCTGGCTCATCGCGGCGGAAATCTCGGTATCGCAGGTCGCCAATCGGCGCAGCCTGACGGCATCCATCGGGCAGCGCGGCCTTGACCATTCCCTGTGGGCTCCCCGGAGCAGTTCCGAACTGGCGGGTGCCCTTGGGACTTTGCTTCTTGAGGAGGGTGCGACGCAGAAGGCGCGGCAATTCTTTCGACGCAGCCTCGAGGATCCGACCGAGAACGCGATTGCCCAAGCTCAGTGGGCCAGTCAACGCACCACCGGTCTCGTCGTGCCTGCACTATTGCTCAATCAGCCGAACACGTATGAGGCTCGGGCGCTGCGTGCTCGCCTCGACGGCCGATGGGAGGCTGCGATTTCGAGCAGCTGGGAGTGGGCGGACTTCGAGCCGACTTCAAGTCGACCCTTAATGATGGGGTCCTATGTCGCAAGCGTGGTGTACGGGGATGGTGCCACCGTACTCAATTTCAGCGAACGCGGTCTGAATGCGGAACCACACAATCCGTGTTTACTAAATAACAAAGCGGTTGGACTCGCCTATCTCGGTCGAGTTTCGGAGGCGATAACGATTCTCGCCAAAGTCGTGATCGACGCGAGCCCACAGTTCATTCAACCAGCACTATATGCGACGACCGGGCTTCTGGCGTTTCGTGCTGGCGACTTCGCGACAGGACGGAAACTCTACGAAAGGGCTGCGACCCACCCCTACACCAAACGGGATCGCGATATGCGCATTCTAGCTCTGTGG
>JAJZLX010000520.1 GCA_021850555.1 Pseudomonadota bacterium
CATCATCTGCGCATGCAGCGCTACGCCGACCTCATGGCGCGCGAGCTGTATGCCAACGGCAAACGCTGCGGCCTCGGCAAGGTCCTGATCAATCCACAGTGGCGCTTCTTCCGCGGCTACATCCTGCGGCTGGGAATGCTGGACGGCTGGCGCGGCCTGGTGTTCGCGCTCGTGGAATCCAATTACGTCCGGCGCAAGTACCTGCATCTCTACATCCGCTCCAAGGGGCTGCCGAGCTGACCCGGCGCGGCTTCACACTCGCGATCCGATCGGATCGGCGCAATACAGATGCTCAGCGGGAGCCCGCCCCGCTCCCGCGCGAGCATCTGCCGCTAGAGCGGCGCTGCAGCTCCCCTAACCCGTCCGCCCAGACTTCCCCCGATCATGCATCCGCTCGTCGCGTTGCATGCGCAGATAATGGACGGGCTGGATGCTCTGGATCCTGCACGGTTGTCCATGCGAGTACACATAGCTGGTGTGCGCGCGCACCCAACCCACCGTCGAGCTGATGCCGATCGTGGGGGAGGTCATCAGGTCGGGACACGGCTGCGCGACCGTGATGAGATAAACCGTATTGATGTTGGCCCAGGCGATGAGCTGATTCGACCAGATGGCGGAGCGGGCGTGGCGGGGCGTCACCCACATGAATTCGCTGATCGGCTTGCCGGCATAGGCGTTGAAGCGAGCATGCTCGGCGGCATCCCCACGCACCAGCCCGTGCGTAGCCGAGCAGGAGGCGAGCAGCGCGGTTGCGGCCAGAATCCCCATGACTTTCAGCGGTACTGATCGTTTCATCGGTGTCTCCTTCAGGCACCTCAGGCACACCCTGACCCGAACGCCACGGGAAATGCCAAGCCCGCCGGCCGAACCACCTTGCGATCAGCGCCCGGCCCTGGCTTGACCTTCGCGTGGCGGAGAACGTCCTGAACTCGGCTCCCGGGCGAGCCCCCACACCGCGCGCGCAGCGCAGCGTCGGTCCCGCTCCATGACCCGACATTCGCCGCGTTCCACACTCGCCATCTTACGCACGATCCGCCCGAGCGCAATACGCGCAGGCACGGGGCAAATGCCGCCGGCGGCGGCCGGAATACGCGGCTACCTCCCCGGCCGAACCGCCAGCGCGGCCGCGCCTCGCACGACCTTGGTTCCCTGCAGGCCCACCACATTGGAACGAGCACGGAGGCGAGTAACCCCGCCGGTTTGAGCCATTACGCAACATCCGCGCATGCCAGTCACGGTGGCGGTGCGCAGTGAAGCAGGGTGCCCGGCGGCATGTGTGAGATTTATCCTGTCCGTTGAGCCGGTTCGCTGATCTGTTTATACTTACAGCCTGAGTGAATGTCGCACGACCGAGCGCGCCTACCGTCTGCGGGTCTACCCGACCCGCCGGCAACAGCGCGTGTTGGGACGGGTGTTTGGCGCCTCGCGCTACGTGTGGAACTGGGCGCTGGCGCGGCGCTCGCAGGCTTACCAGACCGACAAGATCAAACTCAACTGAGTGTCGCTCTCACGGGAGTTCACCGCGCTCAAAGCGGCCCGGGAGACGGCCTGGCTCGGGGAGCTGCGCCGCCAGATCATCTACAAGGCGCCTGGGCGGGTCGTCAAGTCGTGGCGGTCGATCCCTTCTACCCCAGCAGCAAGACCTGCTCGAACTGCGCCGCGGTGAACACGGCACTGAAGTGGGAAAAGCACTGGGTGTGCCCCGCGTGCGGCGCGCACCATGACCGCGATGTGAACGCGGCGAAGAATCTGCGGGCCGAGGGACTGCGCATGCTCGCTGATCTCTCGCCCGCTACCGCCGAGAGGGCGGGAAGTGACGCGCGGGGAATGGTTAGCGCGGCGGAGGCGGCAGAACGGGCAACCGTTCACCCGCCTCAGCGCCGCCCCACGATGAACCGCGAATCGGCTCAAAGGTCCGCGCAGGCCGCACGGCCCGCAAGGACCGAGACACGGCAAGCGCTGTCAGGAACGGCGCGAAGACGGGTCAGGGCAGGACTAAAGAACCGCCCGGCGAGCTCGAGTCTGTATCGCAGGTGCACCGTCAGTTGGCACACCCGCCCCCAACCGGTGCCGGTCCAAGGCGTGATTCCCGCCAGCGTGTCGGCATCGGTCATGCTGACCGTGCGGATTCGATATACGCGGGATGGCCCAGCACCGAGCCGAGCGCGCCGTACACGTCCCGGCAGGGCGCCGTGGAGCCCGTGGGCTACCCGGCGTACCACGCCGAACGCGCCGATCACGCTGCTATAATAGCCAAGCTTCCCGCCCGTGTCCCGCGCCGTTCCCGCAGACCTTGGCGCCCTCGGCGCTCCCCGTCTGATCCTGCCGGCCGCCCACGGCACGCGAACGCCGCAGGCCTCACGACCGATACAACCGCTCAAGGATCCAGGAGACCCGCCCCGATGCAGCTTTACACCAATTCCAACTCGCCATTCGCCCGCAAAGTCAGGATCAGTGCGCTCGAGCTCGGGCTTGCCGATCGGCTCGAGAGCCTGGAGGTCACCTCCTCACCGGTCGATCCGCACAGCGGTCTGCGCGAGCGCAACCCGCTCGGCAAGATTCCGGCCTTGATCACCGATGAAGGCGAGACGCTGTATGACTCGCCCGTGATCTGCGAGTACCTCGATGTGCTGGCCGGCGGCGGGCGGCTCTTCCCCACCCACGGCCCGGCACGCTGGAGCGCCCTGCGCCGCCAGGCGCTGGGCGACGGGATCGCCGATGCGGCCGTGCTGGTGCGTTACGAGACCGCGGCGCGTCCCGTACCGCTGCAATGGCGCGAATGGCTCGACGGACAGTGGCTCAAGATCCGCACGGCGCTCGATGCGCTGGAGCGCGACACGCTCGACGGCGCGCTCGACATCGGGGCGATCTCGATCGCCTGCGCGCTCGGGTATCTCGACCTGCGCTTTTCCCAGGAGCCCTGGCGCCAGAGCCGCCCCCGGCTCTCGAGCTGGCTCGGCGCGCTCGCCGCGCGGGAATCATTCGCCGCGACCCGACCGGGATAAGGCGCGCAGCCCGGAAACGCAAACGCCCGGGGCAGTCCTGGCAGACCGGCCGGGCGCTCCGTGCGAACGCCATCCCGCGTCGGGGCTACTTCCAGACCTTCGAGTGCATCACACCCGGCATCATGTTGTGGTTGAGGTTGTACATGATCCACAGCGAGCCGCCGAGCACGATACCGACCATGATCACCACGTACAGCAGCGCCATCCGGTTCCAGCGCTGCTCGTCCGAGCGATCCAGGTGCAGGAAATACACCACGTGCACGATGATCTGCGCGGTGGCGCAGACCGCGATCACGAGCAGGACATCCTTCACCACGTGGCCGATCACCAGCGCGAAGGGAATCGCCGTCAGGATCACCGCCAGCACGAAGCCGGTGATGTACTGCTTGTAGGTCGGACCGTGGCCCCCGTGGCCGGCATGACCGCCATGTGCGCCGTGCGGTCCGTGCCCGCCGACCGCTTCGTTCGCGACGTTCATCAGTGCACCACTCCGGACAGATAGACCAGGGAGAACACCCCCACCCAGATGATGTCGAGGAAATGCCAGAACAGCATCATGCAGTTCAGCCGCGCACG
>JAJZLX010000749.1 GCA_021850555.1 Pseudomonadota bacterium
ACCCGGTGCGGGGACTGAACTTCATCGACGTGCTGGAGCTGTTCGAGCGCGACCCGGGCACCGAGGGCATCATCCTGGTCGGGGAGATCGGCGGCAGCGATGAGGAGGCCGCCGCCCGCTACATCCACAACTTCGTCAGCAAGCCGGTCGTGGCCTACATCGCCGGCGTTACCGCGCCCCCGGGCAAGCGCATGGGGCACGCGGGGGCCATCGTCGCCGGGGGCAAGGGTACGGCGGCCGACAAGTACGCGGCGTTCGAAGCGGCGGGCGTGCGCACCGTCAAATCGCCCGCCGAGCTCGGCTCCGCCATGAGTGATCTGCTGCGCCGCCGGCGCGCCCGTGCGGCCGCGAAGTCGGCCAAGGCCGCCAAGCCGGCCGTCAAGGCGCCGCCGCGCACAGCGACGGCACCTGCGAAGCGTGCCGCGGCGGCCAGGACCGACCGGCCGGTCTCGCGCGGCAAGCGCGTCATGGACACGCGCGGCAAGCGCGTCGTGGGCAAGGGCGCCAAGCGCACCGCCGGGAATGCCGGCAGGTCCGCACCGGCCAAGACCCGCCGCGCCGCCGCCAAGGCAGTCAAGGGGCGGGCCGCCTCGGGCGGCAAAAGCGCCCGCAAGAGCCCGGCCCGCGGGCGCGGCCGGCGCTGAGGCGGCCATCCCAGAGGTGCGATAATCCCCTTCCCTGAGGGAGGGGATTCCCCTCACAGCGGGCCGGACGCGGCCCGGAACGAGCAGCATGAGCGAGTCTCTGCGCATTGCCCTGGCACAGCTCGACCTGTTGGTCGGCGACGTGCAGGGCAATCTCTCTCGCGTGGTCGAGACCGCCCGGACGGCGCGGCAGTCGCACCGGGCGGATCTCACCCTCTTTCCCGAGCTCACCCTGTCGGGCTATCCGCCCGAGGACCTGTTGTTCCATCGCGGCTTCCGACACCAGATCGAGACCGCTCTCGAGCAGGTGCGCCGCGAGGTGCCCTCGGGCTGCCTGGTGGTCGGGTATCCCGAGTACACCCGCTTCGGCATCTACAACTCCGCGGCATTGATCTCGGAGGGCCTGGTGAGCGCCCTGCACCGCAAGGCGGAGCTGCCCAACTACAAGGTGTTCGATGAGAAGCGCTACTTTCACGCCGGCTCGCAGCCGACCGTCGTGCAGTGCAAGGGGTTTCGCCTCGGACTGCTGATCTGCGAGGACATCTGGGAGCCCCAGCCCGCGCAGCTCGCCCTCGCCGAGGGAGCCGAGCTGCTGCTCGTCATCAACGCCTCGCCCTACGAGCGCCACCGCCAGCGCGAGCGCGAAGCGGTCGTGCGCGCCCGCATCGCCGATGTGGGCCTGCCGTTGGCATACGTCAACATGGTCGGCGGCCAGGACGAGCTGATCTTTGACGGCAACTCCTTCGTGATGGACGCCGACGGGCAGGTGGTCATGCGTGCACCGCCGTTTGAGGAGGGGGTGTACTGCATCGATTTCCGCCGGGAGAACGGCAAGGTGAGCCCCGTACCGGGCGAGGTGGCGCCCGAGCTGAGCGAGGAGGCCAGCGTGTACAGCGCGTTGGTCCTCGGCGTACGCGACTACGTCAACAAGCACGGATTCCCGGGCGTGGTGATGGGGCTGTCGGGCGGGGTCGACTCCGCCTTGACGCTCGCAATCGCGGTGGACGCCCTCGGGGCCGAGCGGGTGCACGCGGTGATGATGCCCTCGCGCTACACCTCGCCGATGAGCATTGAGGATGCGGCCGAGGAGGCGCGATCGCTCGGTGTGCGCTACAGCGTGCTGTCCATCGAGAGCATGTTCGAGGCCACGCTCGCCACGCTCGCCGCAGAGTTCGCGGGGCGGCCGGCGGATGCGACCGAGGAGAACATCCAGTCGCGCTGCCGCATGCTGCTGCTGATGGGGCTGTCCAACAAGACCGGCCGGATGCTGCTCACCACCGGCAACAAGAGCGAGATGGCGGTCGGCTACGCGACGCTCTACGGGGACATGGCGGGCGGCTTTGCGCCCATCAAGGACTGCAGCAAGCTGCTGGTGTACCGACTCGCGGCCTATCGCAACGGCTTGGGCCGGGTCATTCCGCAGCGGGTGATCGACCGGGCGCCGTCCGCGGAGCTGCGCGCGGGGCAGAAGGATTCCGATTCGCTGCCGCCCTACGAGGTGCTCGACCCCATCCTGGAGGCCTTCATCGAGGAGGACCTGTCGGTCGATGAGCTCGCGGCACGGGGATTCGACCGGGCCACGGTCGGACGGGTGCTCGACCTGGTGAAACGCAACGAATACAAGCGTCGCCAGGCGCCGCCCGGGGTACGGGTGAGCCGCCGCGCTTTCGGGCGCGACTGGCGCTATCCCATCACGAACGGCTATCGCCGCTAGCGCTCTACCAGAAGTGCCACCAGGCCGGCTGGGTGGCGGCGGCGACATGGGCGACATGGCCCTTGAAGTTCGCCTTGTAAACCCGGCGGGCCTGGGCGGCCGGTGTCTTCAGCCCCAGCCGCTCGTAGGAGAGGATCATGATGGCAAGCGCCTCCTTGACCGCAGGCGCGCCCTGGTATTCGTCGACGACGATCTTGGCACGGCGTGCCGAGGCGACGTAGGCGCCCCGCTCCAGGTAGTACCGGGCAACGTCCACGTTGTAGGAGGCCAGCCGGTCACGCAGGAAGATCATCCGCTGGTACGCTTCGTGCGCATACGGGCTGTTCGGGTATTGGCTGACCACGGTTCGGAAGGCCGCGAAGGACTTCCTGACATTGTGCGGCGGGCGCGCGGAAAGGTGGGCGCCGAAGAGCCGCTCGATGGGGTTGGCCCGCCTGGGGAAGTAGACCATGCCTTGCATGTAGTAGGCATACGCCACCCGGGGGCTGGTCGGGTTCTGCCGGATGAAGGTCTTGATCGCATCCGTGGCGGAATCGCTCTGGCCCGCGCGGTAATATGCGTAGATCAGGTCGATCTGCGCCTGGTGCGCCTGGGGGGTGAACGGATAGATGGCCGTCACCCGCTGGAAGTTCTTGATCGCCGCGTTGTAGTCGTAATCGGCCAGCTGGCGCTTGGCGGCATTGAACAAGGCGACCGGCCCCGACTGCTTGAGCTTGCGGTGCGTGCAGCCGGCCAGGGTGACCGCGGCCACGCACAGCGCGACCACGACGATGCCGCGTGCGC
Organism: Pseudomonadota bacterium; assembly: GCA_021850555.1. Next base: position 3,142 of record JAJZLX010000749.1, read on the forward strand.
GGCCACGAGAGAACCGATTGGAGAGCATGGGCAAAGAGTATAGCGAAACCGCGGCGGATGCTTCGGGTTCCGACCGGCAGGCTCCGGGGGAGTTCCGCGCGCACCGGCTGCAGCTGCCGGCCGAGGCCGCAGGGCTCAGGCTCGATCAGGCGCTCGCCCGCGCACTGCCGCAGTACTCGCGCGCGCGATTGCAGCAGTGGATTGAGGAGGGCCTGGTGCAGGTCGACGGGCACAATCTTCGGGCCAAGGACAAGGTGCTGGGAGGAGAGCAGGTCCACCTCACGGCGCGCTTCGAGGCGGACGATCGGATCACGCCGGAGCCCCTGCCTCTGTCGGTCGTGTACCGGGATGAGGCGCTCATCGTCATCGACAAGCCCGCCGGCCTGGTGGTGCACCCCGGCGCGGGCAATGCGCGTCACACTCTGCAGAACGCGCTGCTCGCGCTGGATCCCAAGCTGGCCATGGTGCCGCGGGCCGGACTGGTGCACCGCCTCGACAAGGACACCAGCGGGCTGCTCGTGGTGGCCCGAACGCTCGAGGCTCACACGAGACTGGTGTCGATGCTGGCGGCCCGTGAGATCGAGCGCATCTACATGGCGGTCTGCACCGGCGTCATGACAGGCGGTGGGACCGTCGATGCGCCCATCGGCAGACATCGCACCCAACGTACGCGCATGGCGGTACGCGATGATGGGCGGGAAGCGATCACGCACTACCGCATCGTCGAGCGCTTCCGCGCCCACACGCTGGTACGCGTGCAACTGGAGACGGGCCGGACCCATCAGATCCGAGTGCATCTGGCGCACGCCGGCTATCCCGTCGTGGGCGACCCGGTGTACGGAGGAAGGCGCCGGCTGCCCGCAGGGTGCGGCGCCGGGCTGGCTGCCGAGCTCACCGCCTTTGCGCGCCAGGCATTGCACGCGGCACGCCTCGCGCTCGCGCATCCGGTGACCGGCCGTGCGTGCGAATGGGAATCCCCGCTTCCCGAGGACATGAGGGGTCTCATCGCGGCCCTGCGGGCCGACCACCATGACAGCGCCTGAGCTGATCGTGCCCGACTGGCCGGCCCCGGCCCTCGTCCATGCGGCATTCACGCTGCGCCCGGGCGGGGTGAGCGCGCCGCCGTTCGATGCGCTCAATCCCGCCTCGCACGTGGGCGATGAGCCGGGCGCCGTGGCCGAGAACCGCGCGCGCCTGCGGCGGCGGCTGCAGTTGCCCTCGGAGCCGGCGTGGCTCGAGCAGGTGCACGGCTGCCGGGTGGCGGACCTCGATGTCGATGCCGGGTCGGGCTGCGAGCGGCCGGCCGATGCGGCGGTGACGCACGCCGCGGGACGCGTTTGCGCGATCCAGGTGGCCGACTGCCTGCCGGTGCTGCTGTGCGCCGCGGCAGGCGGCCCGGCGGTCGGGGCGGCCCACTGCGGCTGGCGGGGATTGGCCGGCGGAGTTTTGGAAGCCACGGTGAGCGCGCTTCGCACGCCGCCCGCGGAGCTGCTCGCCTGGCTGGGGCCGGCGATTGGGCAGGGGCACTTCGAGGTCGGCGAGGACGTCCATGCCGCTTTCACCACCGGCGATCCCGGCGCGGCGTCGGCGTTCGTGAAGAACGCGCGGGGACGGTGGCAATGCGATCTGTACGCCCTGGCGAGGCGCCGGCTCGAGGCACTGGGGGTCACCCGAGTCTTCGGCGGGGGCTGGTGTACGTATGCCGACCCGGCGCGGTTCTTTTCCTATCGGCGGGACGGGCGCTGCGGGCGGATGGCGGCGCTCATCTGGATGAGCCGCGGGAGTGCGCCGCGGTGAGGGTCCGCACCGTCATTCCTTGGACTTCAGGCTCGCCTCGTTCGCCTCGATGAAGGCCTTGATCTCATCGGCCATGGAGATGAGGCGCAGCCACTGCTCCTTGTAGAGCGTGACCGGGAACCGCCCCATCCCGTAGACCGAGAGCGCGCCCTTTTCGCTCACCTTCATGGCGAGCTTGCCTCGCCCGGCTTTCTTCAGGCGCTCGTTCTCGGCTCGCAGCCGCTCGAGCTCGGTTTGCAGATCTTCAGTCATTCTTGAGGTCTCCGGAGGGCCGATCGGGGCCGCGAAATTATACTGCTCGCTCCGGGATGCGCTGGGAAACCCGCCCCCCGCCCTGCGGCGGCGGGGCTCGCGCAGGCAGGCCCTGGGGGCGGCGGAATCGGCCAAGGCTCTGGTCTTGAACCGGCCGAGCCGCGCCCCCATTGCCCTGATAACCGCGATATGAGCCCGGATTGACCCTCATGCGAATGGACAAATTGACCAGTCGGTTCCAGCAGGCGCTCGCCGACGCGCAGTCGCTCGCCGTTGGGCGCGACCACCAGTTCCTCGAGCCGGCGCACGTGCTGCTCGCACTCATCGACAGCCAGGGCGGCACGGTGCGTCCGCTGCTGCTGAAGGCCGGCGCCGATGTCAACAAGCTGCGCTCGGAGCTCGGCGCGCTCCTCGACCGCATGCCGAAGGTGGAGGGCGCGCCCGGGGAGGTGCACGTCTCGAACGACCTCAACCGCGTGCTCAATGTCACCGACAAGCTCGCCCAGCAGCGCGGCGACCAGTTCATCTCCAGCGAGCTGTACGTGCTCGCGGCTTTCGAAGACCGCGCGCTCGCGCAGCTTTTCCGGGACTGCGCTCTGGTGCGCGGCGCTCTGGAGAAGGCCATCGAGGAGGTGCGCGGCGGAGAGAAGGTGGCGGACCCGAACGCCGAGGAAAGCCGCCGGGCGCTGGAGAAGTACACCATCGACCTCACCGCGCGCGCCTCATCGGGCAAGCTCGACCCGGTGATCGGCCGCGATGATGAGATTCGCCGCACCATCCAGGTGCTGCAGCGGCGCACCAAGAACAACCCCGTGCTGATCGGCGAGCCCGGTGTGGGCAAGACCGCCATCGTCGAGGGGCTGGCGCAGCGCATCATCAACGGGGAAGTGCCCGAGGGCCTGAAGGACAAGCGGATCCTGGCGCTCGACATGGGCGCGCTCATCGCCGGCGCGAAGTTCCGCGGCGAGTTCGAGGAGCGTCTGAAGGCGGTGCTCAACGACCTCGCCCGCCAGGAAGGGCAGGTGATCCTGTTCATCGACGAGCTGCACACCATGGTCGGCGCCGGCAAGGCCGAAGGGGCCATGGACGCCGGCAACATGCTGAAGCCCGCGCTCGCCCGAGGCGAGCTGCATTGCGTGGGCGCCACCACGCTCGATGAGTACCGCAAATACATCGAGAAGGACGCCGCCCTGGAGCGGCGCTTCCAGAAGGTGCTGGTGGATGAGCCGTCGGTGGAGGACACGATCGCGATCCTGCGCGGCCTGCAGGAGCGCTACGAGGTCCATCACGGCGTCGACATCACGGATCCGGCGATCGTCGCCGCCGCGACGCTCTCGCACCGGTACATCACCGACCGGCAGCTGCCGGACAAGGCGATCGACCTCATCGACGAGGCCGCAGCCCGCATCCGCATGGAGATCGATTCCAAGCCCGAGGCGCTCGATCGCCTGGAGCGGCGCATCATCCAGCTGAAGATCGAGCAGGAGGCGTTGAAGAAGGAGCAGGACGAGGCCTCGCGCAAGCGCCTCGCGACGTTGCAGGAGACCCTGAAGGGGCTCGAGCGCGAATATGCCGACCTCGAGGAGGTGTGGAAGTCCGAGAAGGCGCAGCTGCAGGGCGCCGCCCAGGTCCGCGAAGAGCTCGACCGCACGCGGCTCGAGCTCGATGCGGCCCGCCGCGCCGGTGATCTCGGGCGCATGGCGGAGCTGCAGTACGGGCGCATTCCCGAGCTCGAGAAGCGCCTCGCCGCGGCAGAGGCCGGCGAGAGCCACGCCACGCGCCTGGTGCGCAACAAGGTGACCGAGGAGGAGATCGCAGAGGTGGTCTCCAAGTGGACCGGCATCCCGGTCTCGAAGATGCTCGAGGGCGAGAAGGAGAAGCTCCTGCGGATGGAGGAAGCCCTCGGCCGGCGCGTCGTCGGCCAGGACGAGGCGCTCAAGATCGTCTCGAACGCCATCCGCCGCTCGCGGGCCGGCCTCGCCGATCCGCGCCGCCCGAACGGCTCGTTCCTGTTCCTCGGCCCCACCGGTGTCGGCAAGACCGAGCTGTGCAAGGCGCTCGCGCAGTTCCTGTTCGACACCGAGGAATCCCTCATCCGCATCGACATGTCGGAGTTCATGGAGAAGCACTCCGTGGCGCGCCTGATCGGCGCGCCCCCCGGTTACGTCGGCTACGAGGAGGGCGGCTATCTCACCGAGGCGGTGCGCCGCCGGCCCTATTCGGTGATCCTGCTCGATGAGGTCGAGAAGGCTCATCCCGATGTGTTCAACGTGCTGCTCCAGGTGCTCGATGACGGCCGGCTGACCGACGGGCAGGGCCGCACCGTGGACTTCCGCAACACGGTGGTCATCATGACCTCGAACCTGGGCTCCCAGGTGATCCAGGAGTACACCGGGGAGGGCAACTATGCGCGCATGAAAAGCGCGGTCATGGAGATCGTGCAGCAGAGCTTCCGGCCGGAGTTCATCAACCGCATCGACGACATCGTGGTGTTCCATCCGCTCGGCACCGAGCAGATCCGCGCCATCGTGGACATCCAGCTCCTTTACCTGCGCAAGCGCCTGCAGGAGCGCAACATGGATCTCACGCTCGACGATGCGGCGCGCGACCGGCTGGGCGAGGCGGGCTTCGATCCGGTCTACGGCGCCCGGCCGCTCAAGCGCACCCTGCAGCAGCAGATCGAGAATCCGCTCGCCCAGCGCATCCTCAAGGGGGAGTTCAGTCCCGGCGACCGCATCGAGGTCACGGGCAAGGGCGGGGAAATCCGGTTTGCGAAGGCCGAGCGGCTGCAGAGCCAGAGCGCCTGATTCGGTCTGACGATGGTGTGACAGCGAGGGAAAGCCGGCACATGCCCCGCGCACGCCCGGCTGCATGAGATGGCCGATGGGCTGGCCGCGGCAACCGCCGGGAGCGGGTTGCAGCCAGTCCATGACGGCCCTTGCGTATAATCAGTATTCAGGTCCCGAAACCATATTTTCACGCTATGCCGTTCTACGAATACGAGTGCCAGAGCTGCAAGTACTACGCTGAGGTGCTGCAGAAGATCACCGACGCGCCGTTGAGGAAATGCCCGTCCTGCGGCAGGCAGACCCTGACCAAGCTGATCTCCGCGCCGGTGTTCCGGCTGAAGGGCAGCGGGTGGTACGAGACGGACTTCAAGTCCGACAAGGAGGACAAGCGCAATCTCGCCGGCGCGGAGCGCGAAGAGGCCAAGCCCGCCGAGGCGGCCAAGACCGAGCCGGCGAGCCCGGCCAAGGCGGCCCCCGAGACAAAGCCGGAGGCGAAGGCCCCGCCCGCGCAGGTGAGCAGCGAGAGCAAGCGCCGCCCCGCGCCCTCGACGCGCCGCGGCGCGGCCGCGGCCGGCACGCGCCCGAGCCCCCGCGCCCGCGGCAAGCCGGCCCCGGCGAAAAAAGGGGCGGCCAAGCGCCGCACGAAGCGGTGAGCACTTGAGTGTCCCGGTCACCGCCCGGCCGGTACCGACCGGCCCGAAGAGCCCGAAGAAAAAGGGCTCCCTGATGCGGCGCATCATGGTGGCGGGCATCCTCGTGTGGCTGCCGATCGGCGTCACCGTGTGGGTGGTGACGTTCCTGGTGCACCTGTTGGACAAGAGCCTGGTGCTGCTGCCGCTGCCGCCGGGATATCACCCGCAGGGGTGGATTCTGCTGCTGATGCCGGCGCTCGGCCTGCTGCTGACGGTGGCCGTGCTGTTTCTCACCGGCATCCTGGTCACCAACCTCATCGGGCGGCGGCTGCTGGTGTGGGGCGAGGAGCTGCTGCACCACATCCCGATCGTGGGCGCGGTGTACGGCGGGGTGAAGAGCTTCGCCGAGAGCGTCTTCTCCCAGTCGAACTCCTTTCGCAAGGTGGTGATGATCGAATATCCCCGCCCCGGAGTGTGGAGCCTGGGTTTTCTGACGGCCGAGGACGTGCCGGAGGTCTCGGCGAGGACCGGTGAGCCGCACGCGGTGGTCTATATCTCCGCGGCCTTGAATGCCACGGCCGGATGGTTGGCCATCGTGCCGCGGCGGCAGATCGTCGAGCTCGACATGAGCGTCGATGCGGCCCTGAAGATGATCATCACCTGCGGTGTGGTGGTCCCTCACGTGCCCGAGCCCAAGGAGCACGGAAAGCTCCCCGAGCGGGCCGCGGGGACCTGAGCTCGGGCCGGGCCGCCCGCCCAAGAGCCTTTCCGAGGACTGAATTCACGGAGCGCCGGGTCAATGAAAGCCATGCGACTCCTGGCGGCCGGCCGGCCGCTCGAGCGGACGGAGGCGGCCCTTGCGCCCCCGGGTGCTCATCAAGTGCGCATCGCCGTGGAGGCCTGCGGGGTGTGCCGGACCGACCTGCACCTGCTCGACGGCGAGCTGCCCGCCATCCCTTATCCCATCACTCCCGGTCACGAGGTCGTCGGCACCGTCGCCGAGACAGGTTCCGGCGCAACGCGGTTTCGGGTCGGCGATCGAGTGGGCGTGCCCTGGCTGGGGCAGACCTGCGGCGCCTGTCGCTATTGCCTGGAGGGGCGGGAGAACCTGTGCGAGCACGCCCGCTTCACCGGCTACACCCTCGATGGCGGCTACGCCGAGCAGCTGCTCGCCGATGAGCGCTACTGTCTGGCGCTGCCGGCCGGGGCGCCCGCCGCCGAGCTCGCTCCGCTCCTGTGTGCCGGCCTCATCGGCTATCGGGCGTACCGCATGGCGGGGCAGGCGGTGAACCTGGGGTTGTACGGCTTCGGCGCCGCCGCCCACCTGCTCGCGCAGGTGGCGCAGGCCGAGGGCCGTGCGGTGTTCGCGTTCACCCGGCCGGGGGATGAGGAGAGCCAGGGGTTCGCCCGGCAGCTCGGTGTTCGGTGGGCGGGCGCCTCCGATGAGGCGCCGCCGGAGCCTCTGGATGCGGCGATCCTGTTCGCGCCGGTCGGCGCGCTGGTGCCTGCCGCGCTCTCGGCCGTGCGCCGGGGCGGACGGGTGGTCTGCGCCGGAATCCACATGAGCGATATTCCCGCCTTCCCTTACGCGCGGCTCTGGGGCGAGCGCTCGGTGCAGTCGGTGGCCAACCTCACCCGCGCGGACGGGGAGGCGTTCATGCACCTCGCCGCCCGGCTGGGGCTGCGAGCCACCGCCCAGAGCTTTCCGCTGGAGGAGGCCGATGCGGCCCTCGAGAGCTTGCGCCGGGGGACGGTGCAGGGCGCGGCGGTGCTGCAGATCGGCTGAGTCCGGCTGCGCAAAGTCCGGATCGTCTCGGTGATTTCCGCCCACGCGGCGCGGCGCAGCGGGCGGCGGGCCGGTCCGTTTCCCGGGGCACCAACGCTCGCATCGGCAGGTCTCAGAGGCCCGCGGTGTCTGTGCAGGGTCTCGCGAGAATCGTCTCGACGATTTTCGCCCATAGACAAAGTTGCGGGGCGCAGGCGGGCTTCGTACCATCGCGACCCTTATGCGCTCACATTACTGCGGACAGGTCGACGAGCGGCTCATCGGACAGACGGTCGAGGTGGCCGGCTGGGTGCACCGGCGCCGTGACCACGGCGGCATCATCTTCATCGACCTGCGCGACCGGGAGGGTCTGCTGCAGATCGTCTTCGATCCGGACGCCCCGGCGCTCTTCAAGGACGCCGAGCGGCTGCGCAACGAGTTCGTCGTGCGCATCAAGGGTCGTGTCCGCGCGCGCCCCGAGGGTACCGTGAATACCCACCTCGCTTCCGGCCGCGTGGAGCTGCTGGCGGGCGAGCTCGAGCTGCTCAACCGCTGCGAGCCCCTGCCGTTCCAGCTCGATGAGACGGTCGGGGAGGAGGTGCGCCTGCGCTACCGTTACCTCGACCTGCGCCGCGAGGTGATGAGCCGGCGGCTGCGCCAGCGGCACCGCATCACCCGCGCCATGCGCACCTATCTCGACGAGCACGGCTTCATCGACCTCGAGACGCCGATGCTCACCAAGGCGACCCCGGAGGGGGCGCGCGATTACCTGGTGCCGAGCCGCACCCATCCGGGCAAGTTCTTCGCGTTGCCGCAGTCCCCGCAGATCTTCAAACAGCTGCTGATGGTGGCCGGCTTCGATCGCTACTACCAGATCGTGCGCTGCTTCCGCGACGAGGACCTGCGCGCCGACCGGCAGCCGGAGTTCACGCAGCTCGACATCGAGACCTCCTTCCTCACGCAGGAGCAGATCATGACGCTCATGGAGGGGCTGGCGCGGCATATCTTCCGGGAGGTGTTGGGCGAGGAGCTGCCCGATCCCTTCCCGCGCATGAGCTTCGCCGAGGCGATGCGCCGCTACGGCTCGGACAAGCCGGATCTGCGTATTGCGCTGGAGCTCACTGATATCGCCGACCTGGTGCGCGATTGCGACTTCAAGGTGTTTTCGGCGCCGGCGAAGGACCCCAAGGGCCGCGTGGCGGCGCTGCGCGTGCCGGGCGCAGGCGACATGACACGGTCGCAGATCGATGGCTACACCGAATACGTGGCGCGCTTCGGGGCCAAAGGCCTCGCCTACATCAAGGTCAACGAGCGCGCCCGGGGGCGTGAGGGCCTGCAGTCGCCCATCGTCAAGTTCCTGAGCGATCAGGCGGTGGCCGGGCTTCTCGAGCGCACCGGGGCTGAGGACAACGACCTCATCTTCTTCGGAGCCGACTCGTCCAAGGTGGTGTGCGATGCCTTGGGTGCGCTGCGCCTGAAGCTCGGACAGGACCTCGGAATCGTTCAGACCGGCTGGCGGCCGCTGTGGGTGGTCGATTTTCCGATGTTCGAATGGGATGCCGAGGAGCGGCGCTGGGTCGCCATGCACCACCCCTTCACCTCGCCCCAGGAGGACGATCCGGCGGTGCTGCGCGCCGACCCGGCCGACGCCCTCGCCAAGGCCTATGACATGGTGCTCAACGGCTCGGAGATCGGCGGCGGCTCCGTGCGTATCCATCGCGAGGAGATGCAGTCGACGGTGTTCGGCCTGCTCGGCATCGAGGCCGAGGAGGCGCGCAGGAAGTTCGGCTTCCTGCTCGATGCGCTGAAGTTCGGCGCGCCGCCCCACGGGGGCATCGCCTTCGGGCTCGATCGGCTCGCCATGCTCATGGCCGGCGCTGACAGCATCCGCGAGGTCATCGCCTTCCCCAAGACCCAGACCGCGGCCGATCCGCTCACGGACGCGCCGACCGAGGTCGGCGAGGCGCAGCTGCGCGAGCTGCACATCCGGGTCCGCACGCCGCCGCAGGCTTGATGTCTCGACGGCCCGGAGCCTTGGCGGGAGGGGTTCCCCGGGGACGCCGTGAACCCTTCCCTGGGGCATCCCGGGATGTCCGCACCGGCAACGGCGGGTCTCAGAGAGCGGGAAGGCGTCCTGTTTTTCAGCGCACCGGGCAGACCCCTGCGGCCATGGCTCCGGGTTCAGGGTATAGCTCATGAGCGGTGGAGAGCACGTCATCTACGTCCACGGTCTCTGGATGTCGGGCGGTGAGGGCCTGCTGCTGCGTCACCGGCTCTCGCGCGAGCTCGGCTGCGCGGTGCACGCGTTTTCCTACAACGCCGTGGCGCACGGGATGGAGCAGATCGCGGCGCAGCTCAAGGACTTCGTGCTCGGGCTCGACCCCTCGACGGTGCACCTCGTCGGGCACAGCCTCGGCGGCCTGGTCATCTACCGCTTCTTCGAGCGCTATCCGCACCAGCCCCCGGGCCGGGTGGTGTTCCTCGGCTCGCCCTGCGTGGCGAGCAAGGCGGCGGTGCAGGCGGGCCATTCCCGGTTCATGACCGCCCTCATGGGCCGCCCGGTGGCCGAGGAGTTGCTGAGGCCGCGCGAGCGGCGCTGGCGCTTCGACCGGCCGCTCGGGATCATCGCCGGCTCCTACTCGTTCGGCTTCGCACAATTCCTGGCGGGGTTCGAGGAGGACAGCGACGGCACGGTGGCGGTCAGCGAGACGCGCCTGCCCGGAGCGAGCGGCCACATCGTGATCCCCGTCAGCCACATGGGCATGCTGGTGTCCGCGCGCGTGGCGCGCGAGACGGCGTGGTTCCTCAGGGAAGGGCGGTTTTCGCCGGGCTGAGGAGCATTTGTGCCGCTCCAACGCGCTGGCGAGCCCGGCGGTCTCAACGCAATAGTTTCGTCATGCACTCGGCCGAGGCCGGGCAGAGACTGCGAAACTCCGCGCTCGCCTGGAGGGCCTTCGGGACCTGCGCGCGATCGACCTGATGGTAGTCCTGATGCTCGAAGAATTGCCGGGCGCTCTGGGTGAGCAACACCAGTTGGGTCACGCCCGAAGCGCGGGCCTGGTTCTCCAGCGCCTTGACGATGTGCCGGCCCAGGCCCTTGCCTCTTTGGGCTGGATCCACCGCCACCGAGCGCAGCAGCGCGGCCTTGCCGAAGCGCTGCAGCGCGCCGGCGCCGATGATCCGATCGCCCTCGCAAGCCACCGTGAAGCGCGCGCCCGAGGAGGCCAGGTCGCTCGTCGGCAGGCCGTTGCTTTCGAGCAGGTCACCGATGGCCTGCATGTCCGCGGCCGTGGCGTTTCGCAACAGCGGGGTCAAGGAGTCGGTTCCCTCTCTTGCCGTGTCAATCGCGGGCGCCGAATGCGGCAAGCGCCTGGTAAACCCGTTCGGCGTTGCCGGTGTTGGCTCGGATCAGCACGTCCATGTCCTTGGTCGCGCGGGGGTGACCATGAAAAGCGACCGCGTGTCCGCCAACCAGCACGAATTCAGCGCCCGCGTCGGCCAACTCCAGCAGCAGGTCGCGGAAGTCTTCCGGCAGGTCTATCACTTGGGATGTCCGGGCACGAAATGTACCGGGATCTGGCGCCGGGGATAACGCGGATAGCTCCTGCCGGCGGCGGTCCAGCTCTCCCGAGTCAACCTCTGCACGAGCGACAGCGCCTGCGCTCCGGACAAGGGCGCCGGATCGCGCTCGATCCCGCCGAACGGGGCGAGGTTGAGCACAGCCGTCTTGCGCCGTAGCGCTGCGCGAGAGCGTCTGTCGGAGGGACCTGCCATGCGCGCATTTTAACATGGGCACGCTCATGCGCCTCGGATACGGCGAGTTTCCCTACGCCGCTCCTGCGAGCGACATTGCGGTCAATCGAGCAGCCGCCTCAGGCGATAGAGCGCTTCGAGCGCCGCCTTGGGGGTGAGCTCGTCGGGGTCCAGGGAGGCGAGCGTCTCGCGAATCGGATCGGGCGCGGGAGCCGGCGCGGCGGGCGCGGCGAACAGCGGCAGCTCCTTCTGGGCCTGCTCGTGTGCGGCGCCATCGGCCCTCTCCCGCTGGTCGCGCTGGGATTCCAGCGCCTCGAGGTATTGGCGGGCCTGTCCGATGACCTCGCGCGGCACGCCCGCGAGCTGAGCCACCTGCAGCCCGTAGCTGCGGCTGGCCGGCCCTTCCTTCACGGCGTGCAGGAATACGATGCCGTCGGCATGCTCAGTGGCGTCCAGGTGCACGTTGGCGCAGCCCTCGACCTCCGCCGCCAGGGTGGTCAGCTCGAAGTAGTGTGTGGCGAAGAGGGTGAAGGACTTGAGGCGGGCCGCGATGTGCTGCGCCATGGCCCAGGCGAGCGACAGGCCGTCGAAGGTGCTGGTGCCCCGGCCGATCTCGTCCATCAGGATGAGGCTGCGGGCCGTCGCATTGTTGAGGATGTTGGCCGCCTCGGTCATCTCCACCATGAAGGTGGAGCGCCCGCCCGCCAGGTCGTCGGCGGCGCCGATGCGCGTGAAAATGCGGTCGATGGGGCCGATGAGGGTCCGCTCGGCGGGGACGAAGCTGCCCATGTGCGCCAGGATGACGATGAGGGCGGTCTGACGCATGTAGGTCGATTTGCCGCCCATGTTGGGACCGGTGATGACGAGCATGCGCCGCCCGGCGTCGAGCTTCAGATCGTTGGGCACGAAGGCTTGCGCGGCGAAGCGCTCGACCACCGGGTGTCGGCCGCCGGTGATGTCGAGCACCGGATCGGTGAGCAGCTGCGGCTCCATCCATTGAAGCGTGCAGGCGCGCTCGGCCAGCGCGCCGAGCGCATCGAGCTGCGAGAGCGCCTCGGCGCTCGCCTGCAGGGGGCCGAGGCGGTCGGTCAGCTGCGTCAGGATCTGCTCGTAGAGCTCCCTCTCCCGCGCGAGCGAGCGCTCCCGCGCCCCGAGCACCCGGTCCTCGAAGCCCTTGAGCTCCGTCGTGATGAAGCGCTCGGCGGACTTGACCGTCTGGCGGCGCACGTAATCCTTCGGCACCCGCTCGGCGTCCTTGCGCGAGATCTCGATGAAAAAGCCCTGGACGCGGTTGTACCCGAGCTTGAGGCCCGCGATGCCGGTTCGCTCGCGCTCACGCCGCTCCAGGTCGAGCAGGAACTCGTCGGTGTGGGTCGCGATCTGGCGCAGCTCATCGAGGTCCGGGTCATAGCCCGGCGCGATGACGTTGCCGTCGCGCAGGAACGTGGCGGGCTCTTCGGCGATGGCGCGCTGCAGCAGGTCCACGACGTCTCGGTGCTCACCGATCCGCTCGCCGAGGGTGCCGATCAACGGTGAGTCGAGCTGCCTGAGCACCGCCTTCAGGGCGGGCACCCCCGTGAGCGACGCACGCAGCTGGGTCAGGTCGCGAGGCCGTGCCGAGCGCAGTGCCACGCGCGAGAGAATGCGCTCGATGTCGCCGACGCCGCTCAGTTGCTCGCGCAGCGGCTCGAAGCGGCGCGCCTCGATCAGGGCCGTGAGCGCCTGGTAGCGCCGGCGCAGCGCCTCCTGGTCGGTCAGCGGGCGGTTGAGCCAGCGGCGCAGCGCCCGCGAGCCCATCGCCGTCACGCACTGGTCGAGGAGGGCGAAGAGCGTTGCATCCTCGCGGCCGCCGAGGCTCGCATCGAGCTCGAGGTTGCGTCGGGTGGCGGCGTCGATGACGAGCGCGTCGGAGCGCTCCTCGACGGTGAGCCCCCGGATGTGCGGCAGCGCGGTCTTCTGGGTGTCGCGCACGTACTGCAGCAGCGCACCGGCGGCGCTGATCGCGAGCGGCAGCTCATCGGCGCCGAACCCCTTGAGGTCGAGCGTGCCGAGCTGATCGGTCAGCAGGCGCGAGGCGCTCGCCAGCTCGAAATGCCAGGGCGGGCGCGTGCGCAGCACCGTGCCCCGGCGCGGATCCTCCAGGGCGCTGCCTTCGGGAATCAGCAGCTCCGCCGGCTTCAGCCGCTCGAGCTCGGCGGCGAGCGTGACGCGGCCGCGCTCCTCGAGCACGGTGAAGCGGCCTGCCGCAAGATCGAGCCAGGCGAGGCCGAAGCGCTCGCCGTCGCTCGCCATCGCAGCGACCAGGGTGTCCTGGCGCTCATCGAGCAGCGCCGCATCGGTCACGGTTCCCGGCGTGATGATGCGCACGACCTCGCGCTCCACCGGGCCCTTGGATTTGGCTGGGTCGCCGAGCTGCTCGCAGATGGCGACGCTCTCGCCCTTGCGCACCAGACGCGCCAGATAGCTCTCGACGCTGTGCACCGGCACGCCCGCCATGGGAATGGGCTGGCCGGCGGACTGGCCGCGCGAGGTGAGGGTGATGTCGAGCAGCGCCGCGGCGCGACGCGCGTCCTCGAAGAACAGCTCGTAGAAATCCCCCATCCGGTAAAAGAGCAGTACATCGGGGTGGCGGCTCTTGATGCGCAGGTACTGCTGCATCACCGGGGTATGGTCTACGCTTTTGTTTTCCAAGAGCTTTTTGAGCGGCCTCGACAGGTGATCGGGGGCGCAGTATTGCCGAGAAAGAGAGGTTGGGGCAAATGGGCCATGAGTGTGGGCATCGAGCCCGGTTGCGCCGTCCACACGGCTGCCGGCGACGTCCATTCCGAAGGAGGCAGGGTCCGCAGCGATGCCGGCAACTCATCGGCGTGCGTCGGCCCGATCCACGCAAGTGTGCGCACCGCGGCGCCTGCCGGGCGTGCCTGCGGCGCCGAAGCATCGCTCGCTCGGCATGCGCTTGCGGCATGAGCGTCGGATTTCATTGATCGATTGCGAGGCCTGCGGCGGGCTCATCGCCCGCCGTCCGGCCCGTCTGGCGCTTGAACAGGTGCAGCGTCACCAGCAGCAGCGTCATCGGGACCAGCGAGAAATAGAATGCGTGAATCCCGCCGAACCGCGCGAACACGATGGCGGTGATGCGCGAGCCGAGGGTGCCTCCGAGAGCCGAGAACACCAGGATCAGCCCCATCATGGTGGCGTGGGCCGGCTTCGGCAGCGCGGTGAGCACCACGGAGTTGATGACCGGATAGATCGGCGCCATCAGCAGCCCGATCAACGGGATCAGGTAGGCCGCGATCGGAGCATGGAACCAGCTGAAATGCGCCGCGGTGACGCCCCGGGCATGCGGCAGCACCAGCACCATCAGCAGCCCCATCCCGATCACGCACACGTTGAGCAGCGGATACCACGCCACGCGCCGCAGCAGCTGTCCGGCGATGACGCGCCCGAGGGCGATGGAGGCGGCGAGGATGCTTGCCATCTGCACGCTGAGCGCATCGGGAAGCTTCAGCACCTCGTTGTTGAAAGTCGGCAGCCACGTGCCGAAGCTCTGCTCGATGAGCACGTAGAGGAAGGTGGAGGCCAGGAACACGTAGACCATCGGGCGACCGATCAGGCGTATCGTCTCCCTCAGCGAGCCGCGCGGGCGCCGGGCCCGCTCCCCGCGGGCCGCCGACTCATCGAGCCGCGAGCTCGCGAGCAGCCCCATCGCGAGCGCGCAGGCGCCCACCAGCACCCAGTACACCCTGAGCCAGCGGGTGTCGCCGGCTTCGCCGGAACGGATGAAGGCGCTGAACAGCCACCCCGAGATCACCACCCCGACCATGAACAGCCCCTCCAGGGTATTGGTGAGACGCCCGTGCTCGGCCCGGGTCGAGGTGAGCAGCCCGATCGAGGCGTACACCGACATCTTGGTGAGCGCGAAGGAGATGCCGAGGCAGACGAACAGCAGCTCGGTGGTGCGAAAGCTCGGGAACAGCGGCATCAGGGCGCAGGCCACCGCCACGATGCCGAGCGCGATCAGCATCGCGCGCCGGTAGCCGAGCGCGGGCAGGAATGAGGCCACCGCGAAGGAGGTGATGACGATCGGCAGGTCCTTGAACAGCTCGAGCAAGCTCGCCTGCGGCTTGCCGACCCCGAAGGTGTGAATGGACTGAAGGATCACGGTGCCGACGCTGTTCAGCAGAATGGCGAAGATCATGAAGCTCAGCGCCAGGGCGGCGATCATGCGGTGGCGGCTCAAGGCAACCTCGGTTGCGGGACGGCTTTACGGGGGCGGTGCGCCGGGAGATGATATCGATATCCTCACCTGCGCGAGCGCCTGCGTCGAACCATCGTGTCGGATAAGAAAAAGAAGCCGCCCGCCGGCCACGCCCACCTCACCATGGCGGATCTGGCCGAGCTCGCCGGGGTCTCCACCATCACCGTGTCGAGGGCGCTCGCCGACAGTCCGCTCGTCAATCCCAGCACCCGGGAGAAGGTCCAGGGGCTTGCTCGCAAGCACGGGTACAAGCTGAACGTCAGCGCGCGCAACCTGCGCTTGCGCCGCAGCCACGCCGTGGCCGTGATCGTGGAGATGACCCCCTCGCCCGAGCGCACGATGGCCGATCCCTATCCTCTGGCGCTGCTCGGCGGAATCTCGCAGGAGCTCACCTCGGCCGGATACAACGTGCTGCTCACCACCCGCCAGGGGCAGGTCGACATGGCCGTGCAGGCGGCCGACGGCCTCATCCTGCTCGGCCAGGGGGCGCATCAGGACGCCGTGCACATCTACGACAAGGTGGGCCTGCCGATGGTGGTCTGGGGCGCTGCGGGCGTCGGTGGCGACCGGCATATCGTGGTCGGCAGCGACAATCGCCATGGCGGCATGAGCGTCGCCGAGCGATTCGTCTCGATCGGCCGCCGCCATCCGGTGTTCATCGGCAATCCCGATCACCCGGAGATGGCCCAGCGCCAGTACGGGTTCGTCGATGAGCTGGCGCGTCACAACATCAAGCCGCTGCTGATGCGGCGGGCGGACTTCACGCTCGAGGCCGGCGTGCAGGCCGTGCGCTCGCTCAATAACCGCAAGGTGCAGTTCGACGCGATTTTCGCGTGCAGCGATCTGGTGGCGATGGGGGCGATCCGGGCGCTCACCGAGATCGGACAGTCGGTGCCGCAGGACGTATCCGTGATCGGCTACGACGACACCCCGCAGGGGGCGACATTCCTGCCGCCGCTCTCGACGGTGCGCCAGAACTGGCAGGAGGGCGGCGTGCTGCTCGCGCGCAAGGTGCTCGGCCTGCTGCGCGGGGAGACCGTGCACTCGGAGATGCTGCCGACCGCGCTGGTGATTCGGGCGACCTGACGGTCATCCGCGCCCGAGGATCTCGCCAGCCCCCGCCTGCGTGATTGAGACTGGCCGGGGGCGCCCGTCAGGATGATGGCGCTCGGGGCGCGCCCTGTCGGAGAGCCGGTGTCAGGGTGCGAGTCCCATTCGCGCAAAGCGCTCGACGATGCCCGCGTCGAGCTTGCGGGCGGCGGTGAGGTCGGCCTGCCCCTTGGCCCTCTCGCCCTTGCGCAGCTCGGCAAGCCCGCGGCCGTAAAGAGAGGTGGGCATGCGGGCGTTGCGCCTCAAGGCGGCATCGTAATCCTCGATGGCCCCGTCGAGCCTGCCGAGCCTGAGGTTCACCAGGCCGGTGCTGTCGAGGATCGCCGCGGCCTTTGGCTCGTAACGCAGCGCCCGGTCGCAGTCGCGCAGCGCACCCCCGAGGTCCTGATCATGCCTGGCTCTGCGCCAGCAGAGGTTGTTCCACGCCAGCCCAAGCTCCTCTCTCGCGGCGGCCATTTCGATGTCGTGCTCGTGGTATCGCGTCCAGACCCTGATCTGGCCGATGGCCGCCGTGTACTGTCCGATGTCGTCATACAGCCCGCTCAGCGTCAGCCGCAAATCCGACTCGGGCGGGAGCAGGCGCTTGACGGCATCCAGATCGGCTTTGACTTCGGTGAAGGCGGCCGCCTTCGCGGCCGGATTCGGCCAGTCTTTCCGGGCCACTTGCAGCTGCGCGCGCGCCAGGCGCGCTTTGAGGTCGTTGGGGTTCAGGTGGATCGCCGCGGAAAAATCCCTCAGCGCCTCGGCGGGCTGCTTGTCCTGCCAGTACACCGTACCGAGCCGGTACAGGCATTTCGCATTCCTCGGCTCGAGCCGGCAGGCGCGCCCGAGATCGGCCAGGGCGTGGCGGAACTCGTGCTGCGCCGCGTAGGCGAGGCCGCGGCCCGTCAGCTCGGCTGCGTTCCCGGGAGCGGCCGGCGCCGCTTCAGGCGCGACGGCCGCACTGCCCGTGACGGATGCCGTCGCCGCGTCTGCGGCGGCCTTGACCGAAGCATGCGGACGGGCTTGCGCCGCGGCCCGCGCGTGCCGCCAGTCGGAGGAGGGCAGGCCAAGGTCGAAAACCGGTCCGCCGCTGTAGGCGAAGTAGAGCTTTCTCTGGTCATAGGCCACGAAGATGCGATGGGACAGGAAGAAGTCCTCTCCCGCCACCATGTCCGTTCTGCCCTGGCGCACGCTGAGGTCCGATTCCCCAAAGTCCGCGATGAGCAGGTGCGTGTGCTCGATGTTCTCGGTGCCGATCTTGAGATCGGCGACGGGCGCGATCCAGGTCTTGACCGCGCCATAGCCTGCAATCCCCCATGCCTTGCCCGCCGGCACCACGCCGGGACTGTGCGGCGTGATGCCCGCGCGTCTGGCGGCGGCGAGCGACAAGTACGATCGGGGCGAGCCGGTGTCGAACAGGATGCTGATGCGATGACCGTTCACGGAGCCGTGGCCGATGATGTGCGAGTTCTCGGCGGTGAAGAACCGCAGTGCGACGACCGCGACGGGTTGGCCTTTTTTGGCCCAGAAGATGAGGGGCTGCTCGCCGCAGTGCACCGGCCTCACCAGGCGCATCATGCCGTCCCGGAAGTCGTATTCGGTGTCGGCGATGTGCAGCAGGTTGTCGCCCAACAGACCGACGACACCGCCCCCCAGGGCGTTGCCGCCGACCTCGAATGGAATGTTACGCAAAGGCACGCCGAGGTAGGTGAAGGTTTTCACGGTGGCGACCTGCACGGCGGCCTGGCCGCCGCCGAAACCCTGCACGGAGAGCTCGGATGATTCGTCCTGACCGCCATTGGTCATGCCCCAAACAGAATCGTCAGACACCGTATTGCGCAGCGGCAGCTTGTATTCGGCCGCCGCGGCCGGCGACAGCAGGCTGTAAAACGCGCCGGTGTCGACGATGAATCGCGCCTTGAGGCCGTTGATCCGGGCGACGACGGTCGGTCGCAGGCCCTGCAGGGTGACGGGGATGGGCGGTGTCTCGAGCAGCTTGCACCCGCCGGCCGCGGCCGCGTTGGAAAACGACAGCGCCGCGATGACCAGCATCCAACCGGGACGACCCATCCGCATTGATCGACCTCCCCACCCTTGTTTTTCGCATCGGGGGGCAATGCGCCGCGATTGCGCGCCGGCGAGAATCCGCATTCCGCCCGGCACCGCCCCCTCGCCGCCTGCCAGCTTAGCTCAGGAGGTGGCCTTCGGGAACGGGAGCTTGAACATGCTTCCCGCGCATTCCCCCTCCTTGGCCGTCCGGCCAGGAGGGGGTCAAGCGGGTCTTTTTCTGTGCCGTTCGGTCGTGCCCTGGCTTTCGACGTAGGCCTTTACGGTTTCCAAAGACGCTCCCCCGACCGACCCGACGTAGTAGGCACGATGCCAAAAGCACGGTTTCCAATGGAAACGCCCAAGATGCGCTCGGAAGCGGTTCCGGGCTCTGCGGGCGCTGGCGGTC
>JAJZLX010000535.1 GCA_021850555.1 Pseudomonadota bacterium
GGCAATCGTGGTCGCTCCCGGGCAATCGGTCACCGTGCAAGCGCAGGTGTTTTCCACTCAACCGATCCCGGATCAGCAGGCGACCGTCGACGTCGTCTCTTACGTCGGGCAGTCCGACGGCGGCGCACTCGGCAGCAATGCGCCGTCCTTCCCGGCGTCGCAGCTCTCGGTCTCGGCGGTGAAAAACATCACGCGGCCCACCGCGACCGGAGTGAACAACGGCGACACCATCGAGTTCACCGTGACGGCATCCAGCACGCCCTTCAAGGGCATGTATGTGCTCGAGGTATCCACACCGAGCGGGCCGATCCCGATGCCGATCGGGGTCACCGAGAGCACGACCTGGCAATAACCACAATGCCGGGGCGGCGCGAGCCGTCCCGGCAGGAGATCGACACGAAACGCATCGCAACAGTCATTCTAGCCGGCCTTGCTATCGCAGCCCTCGCGGGCTGCAGCTCGCCGACCCCGGCGAACAAGACCAACTTCGAGCGCGCCATCAACGGATCTTTGGCACGCTCGTGCTTCGCGATCGAGCCCAGTACCTGCCGGTGCACATGGATGCGAGTCGCGTGATCGCCACCGCCAACGAGCGCGACGCGATTCCGGCGCCGCTGCACTCACGGCTCACAGAGTTTCAGATCGAGGCGCCATGCGCCGAGCAACGGAAACTCATCCTCGAGCACGAGTTCGCGCGGCTGTATGAGACTCACCGCTGCGACGTGGGATTGACACTCAACTTCGCCACCGCCGAAAGGGCGGTGACGACCGAGGACCTCGATGTGCGTACCATGCTGCGCTTGCTCCGGGTCGGCTTCTCGCACGCCCTCGTCGCCGAGGCCGACCGCGTGGTGCTGTCCGAGCCACCGGCCACGGCCGGCCGGCGTAGGATCGGATTCATCTGATTTTGACGATGAATGAAGGATAGTGGAATGCGCAACACGAACACCCTCCGGTGGCCGCGTTTGTATACCTGGCCCGCCGACGGAAAATGATGGGCCGCTGTCGTCGATCAGTCCGGGTGCTGGCTGTGGAGCGGCAAGGAGGCGGTGCCCGGCCTCATGGGCCGAGACGGTATGCTCCGCGCGGCGGCAGCCGCCGGTTATGCAGACGCGCCCATCATCGAGGCGCGGCATCTGCGGGAAGTACCGCGGCAGCCGAACGCGTCGAAGTAATCGCAAGAGGGGTGGCAGAGTGGACATCGGATGCAGGCGGCATTACGCCAGCGACCGAAGCGAGTGTCTTCCGCAAGTTGCATTCTGTGGTCTATGGGGGCAATGAATCGCTCCTGAAGCCTAGGTATCGGCGGTCTTCGTGGCTTTGTGCATGGCGCGGTTCGTAGTATGCTGCGTCGCAGGCCACCCTAAGATCCAATTACTCTCTGGCAGCCCGATGCCCTTCATATTCGAGCTGGATCGTCTCGCCGACTACTCATCGGCAGACATCGTGAACGAGATTCGGCGAGTCGCCAGTTTGCTGGGCGTTGCCCCACTTAAGAAGGCAGCGTTCGACAAGGTGTCAAAAGTGCATTCGAGCACGATCATACGTCGCTTCGGTAGCTGGCGGGCAGGATTAGAGGCGGCCGAGTGCGGGCATCTATACGGTGGCGGTAGCGTTACCGAGAAGATGCGAAGTCAAAAGGGACGAGACTTGCGAGACGAGGATCTTATCGCGGAACTTCGACGTATTGCCCAAACTCTCGGCCGCAATGACTTGACCGTTGATGACATCAAAAGTCACAGCATTGTGGGGTCCAGCACCTTTCGGAGGCGGTTCGGAACAACACGCATCGCAATGGAACGGGCCGGCCTGACGGTGCGGCCACAGAGCAGGCGATACACGGACGATGAATGCTTCGAGAATCTGTATGAGGTCTGGAAGCATTATGGCCGCCGGCCAAGTTTCAGGGAAATCAACCGGTCGCCGTCCAAAGTTGGTGGCGAGGCGTACATGCGGCGGTTCGGCACATGGATGAGAGCGCTGGCAGCCTTCGTGGCGCGCGTGAACGCGGAGTCCGATGTCACGCCCAGTCCAATAGCAGCAACGCCATCGTTCCGAGAAGCGCCCCCCAGCGAAGAACCATCCGGACTGATAAATGGCACCCGTGATGAAAGGCGGGATGTTCCCCTTGGACTGCGATTCCGCGTGCTCAGTCGGGACAGATTTAAGTGTGTCCTATGCGGAGACCATCCCGCCAGGAACCCTGACTGCGATTTGCACGTTGATCACGTAGTTGCTTGGTCAAGGGGTGGAAGGACAGAGATGGAAAATCTGCGAACACTGTGCGCGCAATGCAATGTCGGCCGCAGTAACCGATACGGTCCTGACGATCAGCTTGCTGGCGGGTGACACGATAGTAGGACTATGGCGTACTGGGCGCGATCGGTCACGACATACGGGCGCTCAGCCTTGAGTTACCGCCCCTCCTCGATCCGGCCGCCGCGAGGCGGCGCGCGGCGCGCGTTCTGACGATTCGACGCCGGCCTGCCCGCCGGTGGAAGGTCACGCGGCGGGGTCTGGGCGCCGGTTGTTCGGTGGCGGGGGAGCCGCCCCTGCCCGACGCTGGCGCACCTGGGGCGCGGCCTCACGGCGCTCTTGCTCGCGTTCCTCGCGGACCCGCTGGCTGGCCGCTGCCCAGGCGCGGTGGTCGTAGGGCTGCTGAGCCTCCCGGACGATCCCTTGGAGTTCGGGGTTCGTGACTCGGATCCCGAGGCGGGTCGCCATCCGCGCGGCGCGGCCTTGGAACTCGACATTGCCGCTGAGCAGCACCCGCCCATCGAACCGAGGAAGAGATTCTGGATGTCGGTGAGGATGTGCGTGGTCTGTCCAGCCGCGCTCGCCGCCGGCAGGGGACTCGCGGTCTGAGCGAGCGCTACGGCAGGGACCAACAGTGCCGCGAGGCAGGCCGCCGGTGGGATCCATCTGGTGTTAGGTCGTCTCATGGCGGCCCCTCAATGAATGATCGAGTGCGTGAACACCACCGCCCCGAGGGCGGCGAGCGCGATGGTGGCGTATGGGATGATCTGGGCGAGGCGGCGCTGCGTAGTGATAGAGAGTTTCATGGGCGCGCCCTCAAAGCTGATATACCGCGTACTGGATGCTGCCGCACCCCAGGCCATTTTCGCCGCCCGTGAGCCGAATTTGACCAGATTGTCCGGCAGGCAGCGTGAAGGTCAACGAGAAGGGGAAGTACATGTTATTTGGGTTGTAGTTGCTGCCACCCTTGGAGTACTGGCCGGACTCGGACGCCACGGGCGCTCCGCCCGATGTCGCCGACAGCGTGATCTGCTTCGTGTTTGCGCTCACACCGCACCCGGGTTGTCCGATGCCAGCCGAGGCGTCGGCAAACACAAGTTCGGGAGCAGAGGACGCCGTGAGGTTCACGGTGGGCGGGCTCGTGCCGTATTGCAGACACCGATATCGATAGAATCGAGAACCGCACCAACCCCAGTAGGAGTAGGTCGTAGACCCTTGCGTGCCCGTGGCGAGCAGCTTGCCCATGTTGGCTGCGCCAAACTCCTGAATTTCGTTGCAGAGCGTCGCGATCGAGTTATACCCCGTCGAGCAT
>JAJZLX010000059.1 GCA_021850555.1 Pseudomonadota bacterium
CGCCGATCAGCGGCTGTGCCTCACCGGCACTCCGCTCGAGAATCACCTGGGCGAGCTGTGGTCGCTGTTCGCCTTCGCGCAGCCCGACCTGTTCGGCGGCGAGCGGGAATTTCAACGGCGCTACCGCAACCCGATCGAGCACGGTGGCAATCGGGTGCGCGCCGAGGCGCTCAGTGCGCGCCTCAAGCCATTTCTGCTGCGCCGGACCAAGGATGCCGTGGCGCCCGAGCTGCCGCGCAAGTCGACAGTGATCGAGCCCATCGTGCTCGATGAGCGGCAACGCGATTTCTACGACGCCATCCGCCTCGCCTCCCACCGGCGCATTCGCGAGATCATCGGGCAGGTCGGACTGGCACGCGGTCAGATCACCATCCTCGAGGCGCTTCTGAAGCTCCGCCAGGCCTGCTGCGATCCGCGTATCGTCGAGACCGACACCGTAGGCCAGATCCCTTCGGCGAAGCTCGACTGGCTCGCCGAGGCGCTGCCCGAGCTGGTGGCCGAACGCCGGCGGATCCTGCTGTTCTCGCAGTTCACCTCCATGCTGCAGCTCATCGAGGCCAGGGTGCGCGAGCTTGCCATTCCCTACTGCCTGCTCACCGGCGAAACCCGCGAGCGCGCTGCCGAGATCGAACGTTTCCAGTCCGGCGGGACGCCTCTGTTTCTCATCAGCCTCAAGGCCGGCGGCACCGCGCTCAACCTCACCGCGGCCGACACCGTCATCCACTACGAGCCCTGGTGGAATCCGGCCGCCGAGGCGCAGGCGACCGACCGCGCGCACCGCATCGGTCAAAGCAAGCCCGTCTTCGTGTACAAACTGATCGCGCAGGGCACGGTGGAGGAAAGAATGCTTGAGCTGCAGGCGCGCAAGCGCGAGCTGGCCGCCGGGCTGTACGCCGGCGCAAGCGACTCGCCCCTGTCGCTCACCGCTACGGACCTCGAAATGCTGCTCAGTCCATGAGCGCGCCGGAGGCGGAGCTGCAGGCGCAGGTCGACTCGCTGCTGCTCGAGCATGGCTCGTTCGCGCCCCTCGAGCTGCTGTTTACGACCGGCCGTTTGCTCCAGGTCGATTACGAAGCCTGGCGGCGCCGGGAGGTGCCGCAATTGGACGAAGTGCTGATGGGCGATCGCGAGACGATCCGCATGGAGCTCGAACAATCGGCCGCCTATGCACGCGCCCTCGGACTGACGGCCGAGTCCCAGGAGCTCCATGCCGCGCAGGCCGCCGCTCCCGGCGGCGGCACGCTGCGCATCAGCGCCGATGCGCAGCTCGCCGCGCTGCTCTCGAGTCGGTACGTTCGCACACCGGCGCCGCAGCTGGATCTGTTCTTCGACAACCCGGTGGTCGCGCTGACGACCGGCATCGCGAACGCGCTCGCCGCCGCGGATGCGCTCGAAGCGACGCGTCTGCTCGATGCCCTGTACGCAAAACAGCCGAATCACCCTGACCTGGCGGGTTTCGACCGCCTGCTCGAGGCTCTCGCGCGGCTCGAGCGACCGGTCACGGACTGCCGCGAGCTGTTGGAATTCATTACCGGCGTCACCTCCTCCGCCCGACGCCTGCTCGGCGCGCGCGCCCGCAATCTGCTCGTGCCGCTCTGGCGGCAGCTGGCCGAATCGGTTCGCGCCGTGCCGTACTCGCCTGAGGAGCCGCGGCTCCACGCCAGCTACGCGTGGAGCCAGGCGCAGGACTGGCAGGCCGTCAAGTCAAGCGTGCTCGCAGAGCCGCAATGGTGGCAGCAGGCGCCGCTCGATCTGAGACTCGTGGAAAGCGCTCTGCGGCGCCGGCAACGGGCAGAGGCGCTGTCCGCATGGTTCCAGCTATGCTGGCACGTACCGGAAAAGGCCGGCGAGGCCGTCGAGACGCTCAGGGGGTCCGACCTCCATGCGCTCTGGCAGCGGTTCCTCGACTGCGACGATGAGGCGCTCGCCGCCGGAGACTTCCCCGCCTGGCTGCTGCTCCAGGAGCCGGCGCTGGCCCGTCAGCTGCCGGCCGACCTGCCGCCCGGAGACACTGCGGCCGAGGAACACTATCGACTGGTCCACCGCTGGCTCGCGGCGCGCGCGGCCGGCCGCGAGGCGCAGGACCTCGCACTGCGCAGGCAGCTGAAGGAGCGTCAGCCGGCGCTGTTCGCGAGTCTGTTGCGGTCATTGGCACGATGACGGCTCGAGAACCGGTCACCGAGGTAACGCACTGGGTCCGCAAGCGGGCCCAGTGCTCCTCCCCAAAGGCCTGGACAACGCACGCGGCGAACTGGGTCGGCTGCTCCTGCGGACGCGAGCCGCTCGCAAGGATATTCGAATGGGTTCCAATCGACACGCGTCCCATAAATGCCGGCCGCTCGTGGCCTGGCGGAGAGGGGACCACCACATTGACCCGGACGTATCGCATTTTGCGGTCGGGTTGCGTAACGCCTGCGTCATATTCACACCACAGATCAAGCGCTTGCGGCGTCTTTGATAGCGATCTTGTCACGGTGGCCGGATGCGTTGATCTGGGTCGAAGACAAGCATATGCTTGAGCATATGCCTTTGAGTCGCCATCATGAGTGAAACCGAACGCCATGTCCGGCTGTTTCGCAACGGCCGGAATCAGGCCGTACGGATTCCGCGCGAATTCGAGTTGGAAGGGGATGAGGCCATCCTGCGCAAGGAAGGGGATCGCCTGATCATCGAGCCCGTGCGCAAGGGACGCCTGCTCGCGCTGCTCGGAAGACTCGATCCCATCGAGGAACCGTTTCCGGACGTGGACCATGATCTCGCGCCAGCAAATGAAGTGGAGCTGTGAGGGTGCCGCTGCGGTATCTGTTGGATACCAACATCCTGTCGGATCTGATACGACATCCGCAAGGCCGAATCGCCCAGTGGATCGCCTCCAGAGGCGAGGACACGGTATGCACCAGTGTTGTCGTCGCCGCCGAGCTTCGCTACGGTGCCGAGAAAGCTTGCTCAAAGAGACTCTCCGAGCGTGTCAATCTCGTCTTATCCGTCCTGGAAGTGCTGCCGCTGGAAACGCCGAGCGACTTCCATTATGGACAAATCCGCCACCATCTCGCGCAGCATGGCATCCCTATCGGTCCGAATGATCTGTTGATCGCCGCGCACGCTCGGGCGCTCGATCTCACCGTGATCACCGACAACGACCGGGAATTCTCGCGTGTCCCGGATCTGCAGGTCGAGAACTGGCTGTCCGACTGACGCCGCACGTTGGCACCACGTTGGCACAGTGTGGAGAGAGAGCACCACTCGCCCCACTGTGCACCGGACTGTCCCGGGAGTTCGCTGACGCTCATCGAAACTCTGGCGGAGAGGGTGGGATTACTCGGCCCCTCCCGGGCCTCGCCCCACAGGGGCCGCGGCTGCGCCGCGTTCAAAATCGCTCCAGGCGATTTTGTCGAACCCAGTGGGTTCGTCCACACACCCCGCTCCGCTGAAACAAAAATGGGCCCACAAGGGACCCATTTTTGTTTCAGTGGCGGAGAGGGTGGGATTCGAACCCACGAACACCCGTGAAGATGTTACTGGAATTCCAGTCCAGCGCCTTCGACCGCTCGGCCACCTCTCCGCGT
>JAJZLX010000780.1 GCA_021850555.1 Pseudomonadota bacterium
CAGATCACCTTCAGCATGTGGTACGCATTCAACGAGAACTTCGTACTGCCGCTCTCGCACGACGAGGTGGTGCACGGCAAGGGCTCGCTGATCGGCAAGATGGCGGGCGATACCTGGCAGCGCTTCGCCAATCTGCGCCTGCTGTACGGATACCAGTGGACCCACCCGGGCAAGAAGCTGCTGTTCATGGGCGGGGAATTCGGCCAATGGAGCGAATGGCGGCACGAGGAAAGCCTCGAGTGGCATCTGCTGCAGTACGCGCCCCATTCCGGTCTGCAACGCTGGGTTCGCGACCTCAACCGGCTGTATCGCACGACTCCGGCCCTCCATGCGCGCGACTTCAGCTCCGAAGGCTTCGAGTGGGTCGATTGCGACAATGCCGATGAGAGCGTCATCGTGTTTCTGCGCCGCGGGCAGGGACCGCGGGAGGTGGCGCTGGTCGTCTGCAATTTCACTCCCGTGCCACGCGAGCATTATCGAACGGGCGTGCCATTCGGTGGCCGATGGATCGAGCGTCTCAACAGCGACGCGCCTGTGTACGATGGGAGCGGCGTCGGGAACATGGGCGCAAGCGACGCGGTCGAGTTTGCCTCACATGGCCGGCCATTTTCCTTGATGCTGCGGCTCCCACCGCTCGGAATGGTCGTGTTCACGCCCGAAGAACAAGCGGTATCGTCAGCGGCGCCGGCAGACTCCGCTGTCCACCGGCAGGCATGAGCGTGCGCCCTGCTCAACACAGGGTGTAACGATCCGAAGGACCGCGAGGCATGCAACGTGGGATCAGCCGGTGGGTCGTGACGAGCGCCATCACGGCGGCGGCGCTGCTTGAGTCCTGCTCGCAGACGATTCCCATCACGAAGCGGCAGGCTGCGCGGCTCGAGCGCTATGACGCCTACGCGGGCAAGCCGATCAATCAATTCACCTGGCTGACCCACTATCATCGCTGGACAGCCCTGGCGCCGCACAAACTGGCGTTCTGGACCAACATCCACGGCCTATCTCATCACGGTGTACGGGCCCTGCGCCAATCTGCTCCTCGCCAACGGCATCGCGGTGACCAGCCATGCCGGCGTGGTCCAGGCGCATTTCGATTTCGTCGACGCCCGCGGGTTTCACTGCATGATCGACACGATCCAACCGATCGACTCCCTGCGCATGCAGCGCGATCTGCGCAAGAAGAGGGAATCGATCGGGCAGCCGCGCCCGACCGCGCAACAGGCGCCCCCGTCCCCTCGGGCCGGCGAGGGCGCCCGACACTAGCGGCGCGCCGCGAAGACGCGCGCCGCCGAGCGCCGGCCCCTTAAGTCGGTGAGGATCTCGCGCGCGGCATTGTGTCCCGGCGCGCCCGTGACGCCACCGCCCGGATGCGTGCCCGAGCCGCACATGTACAGGCCCGGCAGCGGACCGCGATAGCGCGCATGACCGAGCATCGGTCGGGCCGAGAAGATCTGATCGAGGCTGAGCGCGCCGTGAAAAATGTCGCCCCCAATCAGTCCGAAGGTGCGCTCCAGATCGAGCGGGCTGAGGATCTGCCGCCCGAGCACCGCGCGCTTGAAATTCGGCGCATACGCGGCGACGGTG
The DNA here is from genome assembly GCA_021850555.1 of Pseudomonadota bacterium. Next base: position 1,582 of record JAJZLX010000780.1, read on the forward strand.
TCGATCATCAGATCTGCCACCGCCTCGCGGTGCGCATCCCATGACTGCCCAGCGGGCAGATTTGGCGCAACGTGCTGGCAAAACAGGCTGGCCACGTGTGCGCCGGGCGGGGCCAGCGTGTCATCGAGGGTCGATGGGATGACCAGCTCGATGATCGGCCGGCGCGACCAGCCCTGGGCGCGCGCATCGAAGTACGCCTGCTCCATGTAAGCCAGCGTCGGGGCCAGGATGATCCCCGCCGTGTGGTGTTCTCCCGGCGAGCGCCCCGGCAGGCAGCTGAACTGCGGCAACTCCGCCAGGGCCACATTCATCCGGAACGTGCCCGAGCCGCAGCGCCAACGCTCGATTCGCTCGCGGAAGTCCGCCGGCAGGATCGCCGGGTCGAGCAGTTTCAGGTACAGCAGCTTTGGATTGACGTTGGCGATCACCACGGCCGCGCGTACCGTCTCGCCCGACTCGGTGCGTACGCCGACCGCCCGCTCGCCCTCCACCAGCACCTCGCACACCGGACAGGAGAGGCGCAGCTCGACACCCCGTGCCGCGCAGCAGCGGGCCATTGCCTGGGTGATCGCGCCCATGCCCCCAATGGCGTGTCCCCACGCGCCCTTGTGACCGTTCACCTCGCCGAAGGCATGGTGGAGCAGCACGTAGGCCGTGCCGGGGGAGTAGGGACTGGCGTAGTGACCGACGATACCATCGAAGCCGTAGACCGCTTTGATCGGATCGCTCTCGAACCAGCCGTCCAGGTACTCCCCGGCCGAGCCGGCGAACAGCCCCAGCAGCTCGCGTCGCAAGGGCATGTCGAGCCGGCGCAGCCGTCCGCCGAGGCGGACCGCGCTCAGCAGCTCCGGCAGCGCCTCGCGCCAGCTGCCCTGGCGCACGTTCGGCGGCGCCTGCAGCACCAGCTCGCGCAGCACGTCGGCGATCGCCTCCAGGCGGCGCGAGTAGGACTCCAGGCGCGCGGCATCGCGCACCGAGAACCGTGCCACTTCCTCGGCCGTGCGACCCAGGCCGATTTTGAGGTAACGGCCATCCTCGGTCGGCAGAAAATTCGCCAGGCGCCGCTCGAGAATGCGCAGACCGTAACGGGCCAGCTCGAGGTCGGCGATGACCCGCGGGTTCAGCAACGAGACCGTGTACGCCGCCACCGAGTTGCGGAACCCCGGATGGAACTCTTCGGTCACGGCCGCGCCTCCGGCGACCGCGCGCCGCTCGAGCACGGTCACCCGCAGACCGGCGGCGGCCAGATACGCCGCGCACACCAGGCCGTTATGGCCCGCGCCGATGATCACCGCATCACAGGCGTGGTCGCTCGAGCGCGCAGCGCGCATCGGATCCCCTCGGACACCCGTCAAGCTTGGGCGCGGCGGGATGATAGTGCGTTCGGGCGCGCAACGAAATGCCGGCAGGCCAAGTCCGCCGCCGTGCTAATATTCGAGGTCTTTGTCAGCCGGCCGCCCGTTCGGCCCATTCTCGATGAGCCAAGCCATCCGCAACATCGCCATCATAGCGCACGTCGATCACGGCAAGACCACCCTGGTGGATTGCCTGCTGAGGCAATCCGGCACGTTCGCCGCCCACGAGAAGCTCACCGAACGTATCATGGATTCGAACGATTTGGAGCGCGAGCGCGGTATCACCATTCTCGCCAAGAACTGCGCCATCGAGTACCGCGGCACGCGCATCAACATCGTCGACACCCCGGGGCACGCCGATTTCGGTGGCGAGGTCGAGCGCGTCCTGTCGATGGTCGACGGCGTGTTGCTCGTGGTCGACGCGGTTGACGGCCCGATGCCCCAGACACGCTTCGTCACCCGCAAGGCGCTCTCGCTCGGCTTGAAAGCCATCGTGGTGGTGAACAAGATCGACCGGCCGGGTGCCCGCCCCGACTGGGTGGTCGACCAGACCTTCGAGCTGTTCGACAAGCTCAGCGCGAGCGACGAGCAGCTCGACTTCCCGGTGATCTATACCTCGGCCCTGCA
>JAJZLX010000285.1 GCA_021850555.1 Pseudomonadota bacterium
TCCAGGTCCGCGAACCGGCGCAAGGGACAGGACGACTCTCACATGTGCCGCCGGAGGCCCTGCTTCACTGCGCACGCAACGCCGCCGTGGCTGGCGTGCGCGGACGTTGCGCAAATGGCTCATACCGGCCGGGTCACTCGCCTCCGTGCTCGTTCCAATGCGTGCTCACCGCAAAATCCATGCCGGGTTGCGCGACGAAACCGCGCCATAACAGATTGTTTTGCAAACGAAAACTCAGAGTCGAGTTCCGTGATGGCGATTCCATCGCTGACGTTGATCATAAGTCCGGGACTTTTCGTCAGATACAATGGCTAGGCACGCCCCCACGGTTTTCGGGCTGGGTCGTTGACCGAGAGGGCGCAAGCCTCCAAGATTACGCGACGGGCGGCGACGCAGCGGGGGATCAATGAGGGGTTCGATGAGAGTTGGCGTCATGACGTTCCTAGCCCTCATGAGCCTCGGGCCGGCCACGACTCTGGCTCAAAGCCCGCCGATCGACCTGCGCACCGTCAGCGCAGGGCGCGCCCAGCAGCAACTGCAGGAACTCGCCGCCGTCCTCGAGCGCTACGACCCCTACCTCAAGACGCAAGGGGAACGCGCCCGGTTCAATGCCCGAGTGAGGCATCTTGCCGGCACCGTTCACGGGCCGATTCCGGCCTGGCGGGACTGGCTGCTGCAAGAGAAGCTCATGCGCGCGCTGAACGATCCGCACGCGGAACTCGACGCGAACACCCTTGAAAATCGGGCGCTCGACGTGGTGTTTCAATGGGTGTCGAACGGCCTGTTGGTATCGCCGGCTCCGTGGATGCATCCAGCGCTCTTTCCCAGGAACAGCGAGGTCGTGCGCATCGGCGGTGAGACGCCCGGGGAGATCCTGCCGCGGCTTGAAGCGCTGTACGCGGGCACACCGGGGTGGGTCGCCGACTGGGCGGGCTCCATGCTGCGCTACGCGTTCGAATTGCGCTGGCTCGGCCTGCTTCACGGCGAGAAACCCGTGATGCTGACGCTGCGAACCCCATCCGGTCACGTCAAGCGCCTGCCGTTGCCCATCGCCCCGCTACCGGATTCCAAGGCCCTGATGAGCGCGGGACGCCGCAAGCCGTGGTTCAGCTGGTTCGTGGACAAGCGGCACAATATCGGGTGGTTTACGCTCAACAGCATGAAACTTGCCGGACCTTATGAGCATGCCGTGGCGAGATTCTTCGCGGCGGTCGAGAAGGCGGGCATCACGCGGGTCGCGGTCGACCTGCGCAAGAACAGCGGCGGAGAATCCCTGGCCGAGGCACCGTTCATGCAGTATCTTGGCGTGAGCAGGGTCATGGACTATTCCACGCCGACCTATTTTGGACCCGCGCCGCTTCGCACAGAGGTGCATCAGCTGGTCCGGGGGCTGAAGAGATTGGGTTACGGACCTGACCTCTACACGATACCGGTGCCCCCGCAACCGCCGGCCGATCGGATCTTCAAAGGCCGCTTTTTCGTCGTGACTGGCCCAGGAACGTTCAGTTCGGCAATGAATTTCGCCGCGGACGTCAAGTTTAACCACCTCGGTACCATCGTGGGTCTGCCCTGCGGGGAGGTGCTGACGGGCGGCGGCAACGTCAAGTGGTTCGCGCACCCAGCGTCCGGCGTGCCCTTCCAGGTGCCGACGGACATCTTCAGCTGGCCGGGAATGCCCGCGAACGCCCTGGTGAAACCCGACGTGTGGATTCCGCTCACCGTGCACGACGTCCAGCACGGAGTCGATCCCGTGCGGCAGTGGTTCGACGCACACACGAGCAATGGCGACGCGTCGTGACCCGCGCTCGAGGCCTGACGGAGAAACTCCTGCAAACGCTCTCGGTCCGCGCGCGGTGCGCCGGGCCCCTGCTCACCTCTGCGGTTTGGCCTTAGCCGCGGAGCCTCGCGCGGGTCGACGAACGGATCGCATCTTTCCGCTGCTTGCGCCGCCGCAGAAAAACGTATCCCTGCCGTTTGACTCGAGCCCCGATACAACGATGCCGGCCGGTACATCGAGCTGCTCCAGAACCTCCCCGCTCTGCGGATCGATTCGGCGCAGTTCGCTTTTCTCAGCGACCAAGGTGCCGTGCCACAGCTCGCCTTGGGCCCAGGTGACGCCCCTTACGAAGCGATCCGACTCAACGGTGCGAATGACAGCCCCGGTCTGCGGCTCGACCTGATGAATCTTGCGCCGTAACTACTCGCCCGGTTGCGGCGTAGAGCTGCCCGGATAGAGCCATTTGGATAGCGACGAGAGGGTTGTAGCCTTGGTTGGCCATGGTCTGAAGATAGCTCGAGATGCGGCAGTAGGCCTGGGCGAACTCGGCCTCACGGAAGCAGCCGGATACCTTCTGCTTGACCTTTCTCATGCGCAGATCGCGTTCGGCACGATTATTCGTGAAGGGAGCGTTCGAGTCTCTGGCGAAGAGCAACACGGCGCTCTCGTGACCCTTCAGACGCCCCCAGAGATTGTGAACATCGGATTTGGCGGTCGGGCCCCGTTTGCCATTCTGCTTTGCCGGGATGGGCGGCAGCTCGCGCTCGCCGCGGGTGAGGATGGTGCGGTACTGCTGCTGCAGGGCGTCGTACTCGCGCGGGGTGAGCCGTTTGCGTTTGTCCTTGGAGACACGGACGCAGGTCCGCTGCAGCAGGCGCTTCATGTTCTTCGCCCAGCCGTAGCCGTTCGCCTCGACGATGAAGGTCAGCTCGCGCAGCAGGTGCGCCCCCCGCCTGGTTCATCACCTGCAGCTCAACGCTCCCTCACCCCGAGAGCTGCTCATCGTACGGCGCGGAGGGATATCCGGAGAGGATCACTTGGCAGGGCAGCTTCTTCAGCAACCCCGGCAGATCGAGGTGATCGGACTCTTCGTAGTCAAACCGATAGCGCCGGTCCGAACTGCGCGTCGAGTGCAGATACGTTGGATGGATGTTCAACACGACGTATACCAAACCAGCGCAGTTGCAGCCACATCAAGTCACGGCAGAGAAAGCGGAGGGTCACCTCGCTTTCGCCGTGCGCGGGCGATCAATACCGCGCCGCCCTCGAGCGCCCAGAGGATGACGGTGGCGCAGGCACAAATGGGCGACGGCGGTGAAGAGGATTTCATCGCCGTCGCGACGCCCAAATGTTGTCAGCGGAAGGTGCGCGGTCAATTGTGCGAAGACCAGCTTCCCGGTGTTCAAGGCGACCTCGGCGTGGATGAGAAATCCACGCCACGTTGCCGCATTCGCCGTTCAAATCGATACCAGATAAAATGACCAAAAAACTCTTTCATGCTCAATGTCTTACGCCGCCGTCATGGCACCACGTTGGGACAGTAGTGAGCGAAACGATGGGGTAAATCCGATGCATATCCGCAAAGCTCATCTGGCCTGGGCCGCAGCGGCCGCTCTGGCGGCGGCCGCAGCCGGTTGCGCCGGCCGAGCGACCGCCCGGTCCCGCGCTCCGGACCCCGTGCGAGATTGGCGCGCTCCGGCGACCACCATTGCCGCGCTGGCGCACGATCATCCGGTGCTCGCGCGGCACGCGATGGTGGTCACCTCGCAGCACTTG
>JAJZLX010000728.1 GCA_021850555.1 Pseudomonadota bacterium
CGAGGTAGATCAGGATCGCCCCGGATTCGAACAGCGCCAGCGGCCGCCCGCCGGGTCCCTCGGGATCGAGGATTGCGGGAATCTTGTTGTTGGGATTGAGCGAGAGGAATTCCGGGGAGAGCTGATCGCGGGCGTCGAAGCTCACCCGGTGGGCTTCGTACGGCAGACCCGTCTCCTCGAGCATGATCGAGACTTTGACCCCGTTCGGCGTCGGCAGCGAGTACAGCTGCAGCCTCTCGGGGTGCAAGGCGGGCCACTTGCGGGTGATGGGAAAGGCGGACAGGTCGGTCATGGTGCGTCCCTCGGTCCGATGGCATTGCGGCGCTGCCTGAGCGCGGAGGAACGATAGGTTGATCGCCCGGCGAGGCGGCGGCAAGTCTCCCGCAGAGGAGGGCGTCGGTTCCGCCATGGGAGGCGCCGCCCGCCGGCCCGTTCATGCGAAATAAGGACAACATTTCATGAGCCAGGCCGCAGCGCAGCAGGCCTGGATGGGGTATGGTTGAGGTTTTTTTGGGGGCGTCCCATGGGTATCACTGCCTGTCGTGCGCGTATGCGCCGCTCGGCGCTCACGCTAGCGGGCTCGAGCCTGCTCGCCTGCCTCGCCATGCTCTGCACCGGGCCCATCCAAGCCCGGCAGTCTTCGCTGCGCATGCCGTTCCCTGCGGCCACCGCGTTCGCGACCCGCGGACCGCTGCCGCAGTCGGCCCTGGCGGACCTGCATTGGCGCCTGGTCGGACCGTTCCGCGGCGGCTGGGCCACGATGGCGGCCGGCGTGCCCCAGGATCCCAATACGTTTTACATCGGCACCGCCGGCGGTGGAGTGTGGAAGACGGTGGATGCCGGCAGAACCTGGCAGCCGGTCGGCAACAGGCTGCCACCGTCGATCGGCGCCATTGCCGTCGCGCCCTCCTCGCCCGACACGATCTATGTCGGCACGGGCCAGGTCGCCCCGCGTTACGACGTGGGCGGCGGTGCGGGGGTGTTCAAGTCGACCAACGGGGGCAGGACGTGGCAGTCGCTCGGCCTGGCCGCTACGCGCCACATCGGGCGCATCTGGGTCGATCCTCACAACGCCGACGTGGTGCTGGTGGCTGCGCTCGGCCATCTCTATGGTCCGAGCCGTGAGCGCGGCATCTATCGCTCGACCAACGGCGGCAAAACGTGGGAGCACGTCCTCTACATCAATGACAAGACCGGCGTGGTCGACCTGGCCGCCGATCCGACCAATCCGAACGTGCTGTTCGCCGCCGCGTGGCAGATGCGCGACTGGCCCTGGCTCGATTACTTCGAGCCGCACGGGGGCCCCGGCAGCGGCATTTATCGCTCCACGGACGGCGGGAAGACCTGGACGCGCCTCAGGGGCGGGGGCTGGCCGAAAGGCTCCCTGGGGCGCATCGGACTGGCCGTCACCCATACCGCCAAGGGGACCCGCATCTATGCGGCCGTCGATTCCCTCACCCAGGGCGGTATATGGCGCTCCGATGACGGCGGCAAGCACTGGCAGCGCGTGAACGATGACGAGAATGCATTCGGTAACTGGTATTTCGCGCGCCTCACCGTCGACCCGCGCAATCCCCAAGTGGTGTATTCCGCCGGGCGGTCGGTCCGGCGCTCGACCGACGGGGGCCGTACGTGGCACATCATCAAGGGGGCCCCGGGCGGTGACGATTACCACTTCATATGGCTCAATCCGCTGCACCCCGACTACTGGATCGTCGCCGCCGATCAGGGCGCGGCGGTCACCGTGGACGGCGGACGCAGCTGGAGCAGCTGGTACAACCAGCCCACCGGCCAGTTCTATCACCTGGCCGTGGACAACCGCTTCCCCTACTGGATCTACAGCGGCCAGCAGGACAGCGGCAGTGTCGCGCTTGCGAGCCGCAGCGACTACGGCTCACTTACCGTGCGCGACTGGCATCCGGTGGGCGGCGATGAGCGCGACTACATGGTGCCCGATCCCGGCAATCCGGACCTGGTGTTCGGCAGCGGGCTCGGGGGGCGGGTCACGCGCTGGGATGCGCGCACCGGCCAGGTCGCCAATGTCTCCCCTTATCCGCTCGACAGCTACGGGGCAAATCCCCTGAAGGTGAAATACCGCTATGGCTGGGTGACGCCGCTCGTCTTCACGCCGACCAAGCCCCACGCGCTGCTGCTTGGCGCGCAGGTGCTGTTCCGCTCGATGAACCTGGGGCGGACCTGGCGGGTCATCTCCCCGGATCTGACCGGGGCGGTCGCGGGCACGCCGGGCTGCAGTGCGAGCGCCACCGGCGAGCTCGCCCGGGAGTGCGGATTCGGTGTGATCAGCGCCATCGCGCCCTCGCCGCTGAAGAACGCCGAGATCTGGGTGGGTAGCGACAGCGGCCTCATCCAACTCACCCGTGACGGAGGCAAGCATTGGCAGAATGTCACGCCGCCCGCTCTTGCGCCGTGGGAAAAGATCAGCGCCATCTGCGCCTCGAGCCTCGACCCGGCGACGGCCTACGTCGCGGTGAATGATCGGCGCCGCGATGATTACCGGCCGCATGTGTTGCGCACGCAAGACTACGGCCGCACCTGGCGGGAGATCGACAGCGGGCTTCCCCCGGAGCAACAAGTGAAGGCGGTGGCGGCCGATCCGGTGCGGGCGGGGCTGCTTTTCGCGGGGACCACGGACGGGGTATTCGTGTCCTTCGACGACGGCGGGCACTGGCAGTCACTCTCGCTCAACCTGCCCAACGTGCGCGTATCGGACCTGCTCGTCCATGGCGATGATCTCATCGCGGCCACCGAGGGGCGGGCAATCTGGGTGCTGGATGACATAACGCCGCTGCGCCAGCTCTCGGCAGCCGTGCTCGCCGCTCCCGCGCACCTGTTCGCGCCCGAGGTGGCCTTCCGGGTGCATCCCAACAACAACGAGGACACGCCGCTGCCGCCGTCCACCCCCCAGGGAGAGAATCCGCCGGCCGGCGTGCCGATCGATTACTGGCTGGGGCCGGGCACCCACGGGCCGGTCACCCTCGCCGTCTACGATTTTCAGGGGCACCTCGTGCGGCGCTTCTCCTCCGATGAGATTCCGCGGCCCATTCATGCACACCGGTATTTCGCCAGGTATTGGCTCAGGCCCGCCAAACGGCTTTCGGCCGCCCCCGGCATGCACCGCTTCGTGTGGAATCTGCGGTATGCCCGGCCGCCGGCGATCTCGTATCGCTACAGCATGGCGGCGGTGTACGGCGAGAATACGCCGACCACCGTGGAGGGGCCTTTCGTGCTGCCGGGCATCTACCGCGTCGTGCTGAGCGCGGATGGACGGCACTGCAGCGCGCCGCTCGTGGTTCGCCTGGACCCGCGCGAGCATGTCAGCATGGAGGACCTGCGGGTGCTGCTGTCGTTCAGCCGCAAGGCCGATGCCGGGCTGGCCCGCGCCAAGGCCCTGTACGATGCGGAGAAGCCGGCGCACCAGGGGCTCGTGAAGCTTGCGGCGGACATCCGCGCAGGGCACGGCCCGCGACGGCTGCTGCCGCTCATCGAGCGCTTGATCGTCGCCACGAAGGTCCACGGTCCGAAGGGCCTGACCGCCCTCAACGGCGAGATCAGCTCGCTCGAGGCCAACGCCGAGTCGGCGGACATGGCGCCCACGCCGGCCGCGCGGGACGCGCTCGCGGCGTCGATGAGCGCGCTTGACGGCGCGGCGCGCCATTGGCGCGCCAGCGAGCTGCAGATCCGGCGCCTGGAGCCGGCGTTGCGCCGCGCCGGGCTGAGCCCGGTGCCGTTGAAGGGAAGCTGAGGCGCGCCATCGGCGGGCAAAAGCCACGCCTTTTACGGGCCGCGGCGGTGGGCCGGGCACGATGCCCGGATCCAGCGCTTCCTAGTAAGCGAAGTACGGCCCCATGCCGGCCGAGGTGTTCTCGCCGGCGATGGCCACGTACACGTCGCGGCCGAAGAAGAACGGCAGCCCGAAGTCGAACGAGCTCTGGTTCGAGCCCGATACGCCAACATCATTGAATGCCGTGAATCCGGGGTTGGCCGTGAGCAGCGTCACCGCACTGTCGAGCGCGATCGCGACACGGGAGACCGTGCCGTTTTGGTCGGAATTGGTGAGCGTGAAGGTGAGCGGCGAGGTGGGGCAGAAAAAGCCGGGGGCCGCGGAGCCGGCGGAGCAGGCGGGGATCGCGCTGTCGTAGAAGAAATACGCGTTGGAGCCGGTGTCGAAGTACGAATCCGGCAACGGCGTGCCGTTGAAGGTCGTGGTGATGTCGCCGGTCGAGGGGGCGGCGGCGAGCACCGTGGAGGCGCTCATCGTGTTGTTTCCCTCGGTTCCGATGCCGAATATCAGCGAGCCGCTCAGGCTGCTCGCGCCTGCGGCGGGAACCGGGGGCAGCTCGACGATGACGCCGTTGTCATCGGTCTGGAAATCCACGACCGGGTTGCGGACCTGCTCATTTTGGGCGACGGCGGATTGCGTGCAGCCGCTTGCCGGACAGACGTAGTAGATGCCGTTGTTCGCATTGGCGAGGCAGCGGGCGCCGCAGTCCTGGGCGAAGGGGCCGACGCCGAGCAGACCATTGGCGCCGAACGCAGCGACGGTGTCTTCCTCGGCTCCCGTGCTCGCGCACCCGCCGGGGACTGCGCCGTAGGCCGGATCCCCGATCACCTGCACGGGAACGGCGCTTGCCGATTCTCCGCCGATGTGCACATCGGCGGTCTCGACCGGGCCCCAGCTGTAGCCGTCCGTGAATTGGGTGCACTCGAGGAGGGGCTCGCCGTTCGCGCTCTCCTGCGGCAGGGCGAGATCGAGCGTATTGCCGGAGGTGTCCCGGGCGTTGGCGAGAATCCTCAGCCCGTACGAGCCGGTGTCGACCTCGATATCGTTGAACGTCTGGCACTGCGCCGCGCTGCCGGGAACGCATACCGTGACGCTCACATACGGTATGTCGACCGAATGCCCGCCCGGACCGGCATCCACCTTCAGGGTGATGACATTGGGCGCGGCGGGGGAGCTGTGGGCGCTCGTGCTGGCATCGGACACACCGCCACCTGCCCTCGATGAGCCGCCGCCTGCGCAGCCGGCGACGGCAAGCGCCAGGGCGCACGAGAGGATCGCGAGTCTTCGCACGGTGCCCCCTGATGGCGTGCTTGCTGGCGGATGTAGCGGCGGGGACGGGGAAAACTTTAGCCGTTGGCGGACGGACCGGCCCGAGTCCCGGGCGCGGCGGGGCATTGCGCGGGCCCGGGTGAGCTCCGCCGGGCCGCGATGCCCCTCATCGGGCTCAGGTCAATAGGCGTAGAACGGGCCGTAGCCGGCCGAAGTGTCCGCCCCGGAGATGGCCACGTACACGTTGCGGCCGAAGAAGAACGGCAGGCCGAAGTCGAAGGAGCAGTCGCTCGAGCCGCAGATGGCCGTCTGATCGCCGGCGCTCGCGCCGATGTCGTTGTAGGCGGTGTCCCCACTGTTGAACAGCGTGCTGGCATCGCCGACGTAAAAAGTCACGGGCGAGCTCGTCCCGGTCATCGCGCCGCTCGAGCTCACCCCGTAGTTGGTGGCGCTCAGCGTGACCGTGGAGCTCGGGCAGAACCAGCCGGAAAGGCCCGAGCTCGTGCAGGGCGGGATGGAGGCGTCGTTGAAGTAGTAGGCGTTCGAGCCCGTATCGAACAGGGAGTAAGGGAGCGATTGGCCATTGAATTCGGTGGTGACATCGCCGCTGGCGTCGGCGGTGAGCACGGTCTGCGCGGTCAGAGCATTGTTGCCTTCGGTGTCGATGCCGAACACGAGCGAGCCGGTGACCGTCGGCGCGCCGTCCGCGGGGATCGCGGGCAGCTCGATGATCACGCCGTTGTTGTCGGTCTGGAAATCGGCCACGGGATTGGTCACCTGCTCGGAGGTGTCGACCGCCGCGCCCACGCAGCTCGCGCCGTTGGCGGGGCAGGTGTAGTAAACCCCGCTGTTCGCGGCATTGCTGCCCGTGGAGCAGGTCGTGCCGCAGTCATGGGTGAAGGGGCCGATGCCCAGGATGCCGTTGGCCCCAAAGGTGGCGACCGTGTCCTCGTTGGTGCCGGTGCCGCTGCAGCCGGAGGGGATGGGGGGAAAGCTGGACTCGCCGCTCTGGGAGGGGTCGCCGATCACCTGGATCGGTACGCTGGCGGCCGATTCGCCGCTGATGTCGATATCGGCCGTCGCGATCGGGCCCCAGCTGTAGCCGTCGACGAACGCGGTGCACTCGGCGATGGTATTGCCGTTGGTGTCGGTCTCGGCCGGCAGGTTGAGGCTCAACGGGTTGCCGTTGGTGTCCGTGGCGTCGGCGAGGATCCTGAACCCAAATGATCCCGTGTCGATCTCGATGTGATCGAAGGTCTGGCACTGGGTGGTGCTGCCGGGGTAGCAGATCGTGACGGTGGTGTAGGGAATGTCGACCGAATTGACGGAGGTGCCGCCGGGGCTGGGGCCCGCATCCACGACGATCGCGGCGACGTTGTTAGTTTGGCCGCTGCCCGAGCTGCCCGAGCTTCCTGTGCTCCCCGAGCCGGTGGTGACGCCCGCCCCTCCGCCTCCGCCGCAGGAGGCGATCGCGAGCATCAGCGGGACGAGCCCCAGTAAAAAGAGCGTTCGTGTTCGCATGGAGTCCCTGAGTCTGTCGCTAGTGGAGATCGGAGAGGGAAACGCCCGAGGGCAGGAGCGAGGGCACGTACGCCATGCCGAAGAACGCGCGCATGTGGCCGCCGGCATGCAAGACGAACTTCGGGCCGGTCAGCTCGATGTGGTTGCGCCCGAAGCGCTGGGTCTTCTCCGCCGCCTTGAGCTGGCTGAAGTACTGGCTGCCGAGGGTCTGCTCGAGGTTCGGCATGGTCGGTCCGTGCCAGCTGACGGCGAAAACGATGCCGGACGGGGACACGAATTCCTTCACCACCGTGCCGGAGGGCAGGGTGATCTCTTCCACGGTGTAGCCGATGCCGGCCCGCTGGCGCAGCTGCCCTTTCATTCTGGCCCGATCGGCCGACACCGAGGCGACCGGCTGGCCCAGGCCGGCGCGGGCGGGCGCGTGAGCGGAGCCGAGCAGCAGGCCGGTACCGAAGAGGAGGGTGGCTGCGAGGGGGGCGTGGATGGCTTTCATGGTCCGGCACTATAGCGGTGGAGACGATGAATTCCTGTAAAGAAAGATGATTACCGGCGCCGGCTGTACCTGGACTGAACGGCCGGCCGCTTTCCCGGTTTACGGGCAGCCCCCCAGGAGCTGCCAGCCTGCTCGGGCCTCCCCCCGGGGGCCGCGATCCGATGGACATCCCGCCCGCCGTCCGATAGGATGCGCCCCCCTTTCGGTGGAGCGGTAGTTCAGCTGGTTAGAATACCGGCCTGTCACGCCGGGGGTCGCGGGTTCGAGTCCCGTCCGCTCCGCCAGACTCCATTGACGGCCACGGAAGGCTGCACAGAGCTGTAAGCCGCTGAAAGATGGCGGCTTTTGTGCATTCGGTGGCCCAGGCGGCCCAATCGAGATCTGGGTCTGTGGTTTTCCCCGGGCGGGAGCCAACCTTCGACGCAGCCCGCCTTCCAAAAGCCCGGACGGCATTTCCCCGCCGATGACGTGGCCCGAGCCGGCAATCCCTCGACTGTGTCGGTACCACGCCAAAGGATTCCCCGGGCATCGATCACCCGGCCCCAAGTACATGGGCGAGCGAGATGTGCGATTGCTGAATGCACGTGGGCGGCGCCGGGTCCCGCGGCATATGAAATGCCGCAGAAGCCTACGTCCTCGCCCATCGGACTCGTTCGAGCTGTTGCCGAATCCGCCAATATGCCCGGGCGGCCGGGGGAGGGCGTGGTCACGCACGCCATGAGCAGCCTCACCTCGGCGGGGTCGGAGCTTCTGGCGGCCACCGCGGAGCCCGCGCAGATCGTCTTCCCCGGCTTGGCCTACCGTCCGGATGTGACCGCACGGTACCACGCAATACCATCGATCAGCTCACGGCCAACCAGACCGCGGTGCATCAGACAATTGAGGTGGGCAAGACTCTCGCCGGTGGCCAGGATAAGAAGATCCCGATCTACAGGCCGGCGGAACAACAACTCGAATACGTCGAGCACCCGCTTCGGCTCACGCAGCGCCTCGAGGAGCCTCGCCAGCGCCTCTTCGTGCCGAGCGTTGAGACGAGCCAGGCGGGCATGTAATCCCAGAAACGGCTCGTTGTGCGAGGGCAGCACGAGCACCCCATCGGGAACGCGCCGGGCGATATCGGTGATCGAAAAGAGCCAGTCGGCGAGGGGATCGGCTTCCGGTTCGGTCGGGAAAACCGATACGTTGGAGGTGATTCGCGGCAGCACTTGATCGCCCGAGATCATGAGTTCCGATTCCGGGCAATATAGGCAGAGATGTTCGGGCGAATGTCCGCGCCCGATCACCGCGTGCCAGCGGCGGCCGCCGATCTCGATCTCATCGCCGTCGCTTATCCGGCGGAAGCTGTCCGGGAGCGCATGGACGTTCTTGCCAAAGCCGCCAAATCGCGCTTTGTAGTCTTCGATCGCCTCATCGTCCCAGCCCGCCGCCCGATAGAAACGCACGGCGTCCGCGGGTGCCTCCCGGCACGTGTCAGCAACCAACATGCGGCATGTCACATATTCGAGCCGCGTGACCCAGAGGGCGCAGTCGAAGCGACGTGTCAGCCAGCCGGCCATGCCGATGTGGTCCGGGTGCATGTGAGTGCAAATCACGCGGCCGATCGGGCGGTTGACGAGCACATCCGAGAATGCATTCTGCCAGGCCGCGGTGGTCTCCGGCGTCTGCATGCCGGTGTCGACAATGGTCCAGCTATCTCCGTCGGCGAGCGCCCAAACGTTGATGTGGTTGAGCGCGAAGGGCAGGGGCATCCTGAGCCACAGCACGCCCGGGGCGACTTCAATGGCCCGTCCCGGGCTCGGCGGGTTCTCGAAGGGATAGACCGGCGGGTCCGCGTGTTCGGGCGTTGCGGGTGGCATTTGGTGTCAACTCATGCCTGTTTTGCAGATGCGGAGCGCGGCGCTCGGCCGCCGCTTCGGGTAAGGAACAGCATGGCGTAATCGCCCATTATTCTCGGTCACCGCGAACGCATGCGGCAAGATGTGCAACACGATTCGGGTGAGGCGGCCTGCAGGTGCTCTGCGCGGCAGGGACGTGAAACGCGTCCGCGCGCGCCTCGTCCGGCGCGAGGCCGATTCATCGGCGTCTTCGCGAGGGTGAACGGCGGGCTTCACGGGCTGCGCAGCGCGACCGAGCTTCCAGCGCCCGATCGAGTGAGGCTCTTTCGCGACCGTTGCACGCCATTCCTGATCGAAACATCCGGATTGTGCCTTTCTCGGCAGAGCGCAGGCCCATGCGCACGCTGGACGCCGCCGCTCGGGGGCGCTGCTGGGCCGGCGCCGCGTGTCAATCAGATTTTGTCAGCCCTGCGAGCTGATGTATTTCCTCATCGAGGTACTCGAGAAGACGTTTGTCGCGCTCGTTTTCCCTGTGGGTAAGAAAGCTGATCGCCATCCCTTCGAGCACATAACGAACCAAGTCCAGGGCAATGTCAAATTTCATTCCCCGACCCTTCCATTCGGGGAACACCTCGACGGCCGCTTCATACCACTCTCGCTCGAAAGCTTCCTGCGCCGGTCTCAGGATGGCCGCGAGCTCCTTGTCGGTGCGTGCCGCGACAGCAAGCTCGAAGAACGCCACAAACATCGGATGGCGCACATGTGCCCAATACGCATCGAGACTCTGGCGCAGGTGGTCCCTCTCAAGGGACGGCTTGCTGACCGCCTTGCGAAAGGCGCGCAGCCTCTTGGAGTGCAGATACTCGACGGCTGCGCTGACGATGGCGAGCTTGGAGGGAAAATGGTGCAACATCGCACCGCGGGACAGCCCCGCCTTTTCCGCAATCAGCGTCGTGGTCGTTTGCGAGTAGCCGTACTCCACGAAGCAGCGGATGGCCGCTTCGGTGATCTGAGTGCGGGTAAGGGCGCTCTTCTGCGCCTGCCAGCCGGGCTCCTCTGCGGAGTCGCGGCTGGCTTTGGCGAGCGTCCGGGTTCCCGCGGTACTCACGGCGTACTTCTTATCATATCTGGCCTGCGGCTGGCAGATAAAAAAGTCACTTTTGCTCAAAAAAAACAGCACTGATTGAAAAAATCACTTCTGACTGGTAGCGTCGACTCCGTCGGACCACTCCGGGCCAGCGAGCATTTTAATACCATGAACCGACTAGCTGAAAAGGTCGCCCTGATCACAGGTGCCGCTTCCGGACTGGGCCGGGCAGACGCCAGCGCCATGATCCGTGAAGGGGCGCGCGTGCTGCTCACGGACGTGAACGAGTCAGCCGGTGCCGAGCTGGCCGAGCAACTCAATGCGGTGCGAGCGGGCTGCGCCGCCTTCATGACCCATGACGTCCGTGACGAGCGTCGCTGGGGCGAGGTCATCGCCGAATGCGCCGCGCGCTTCGGCGCTCTGCACGCCCTGGTGAACAATGCCGGGGTGGTCGTGGTGGCGACGCCGGAAACGACGACCCTCGAGCAGTTCCGTTTCGCCAATGGGGTGATGTCCGAAGGAGTCTTCCTCGGCTGCAAGAGCGCGATACCGCTCATGCGCTCATCGGGCGGCGGTTCGATTATCAATATGTCCTCCGTAGCCTCCCACCTCGGTTATCCGGTGTTCTTCGCCTACAGCGCGGCCAAGGGCGCGGTGCGGGCCATGACCAAGGCGATTGCCGTGCACTGCCAGATGAACAAGTACGCCATCCGCTGCAACTCGATCCACGCGGGTGCGATAGAGACCCCGATGGTGCAGCAGGCTAATGCCGCGCTAGGCATGAAGATGCAGGATCACGAGGCCGCCCCTTGGGGTCTCGGCAAGCCGGAGGATGTGGCCAACCTCGTCGTGTACCTCGCGTCCGACGAATCACGCTTCGTGAACGGCGCAGAGATCGTGATCGACAACGCGCTGACGGTGCAGTGAACGGCGCAGCGGATGCCGGAGTCGCAGCTTCCCATGCGCTATTTCGAGGATCTGATCGAAGGCGAGGAGCGACAGTCGGGCGCGCGTCAGGTTACCGAGGCACAGCTGCTGGAGTTTGCCCGAGAGTATGATCCGCAGTACTTTCATGCGGATCCGCAGGCCGCCACCCGCTCCATCTTCGGCGGCATCACCGCATCCGGGATATTCACCATGGCCGTCTGGCGCCAGCTCGACCATCAGATTTGCGGTGACATCGCCTGGATCTGCGGCGTGGCGTGGGACGATGTGCGTTTTCCCCACGCTGTCCGACCCGGAGACTTCCTGCGCGCGCGCGCGCGCTGCCTGAGCAAGCGGCCCTCCGGCAAGGACCGGGGTCGTGGTGTGGTCGTGTTCCAGTACACTCTCCTGAACCAGCACGAGCAGACCGTGTTCACCTGCAGGAGCACGAATCTCGTCGAGCGTCGGCCGCCTGAGGCATGAAGCTTCATCAGCGTCTCAGTCGTCTGCGTGGTAGCGGCGCCACGTCGGCAGGCCCTCGGGGTAGTCCGCCGGCCGCTGATCACCATATGCGCGCATGCGCAGGCGGCTGCCCAGACCCTGGACGTACTCGTCGGCTGGAAGGTAGTACAGGAACGACAGCTCGCGCGCGGCGAAGCGCCAGCGGCC
Organism: Pseudomonadota bacterium; assembly: GCA_021850555.1. The sequence goes on from JAJZLX010000728.1 coordinate 11,601, forward strand.
CTCGTGGCGCAGATACGTGTCGCGGTAGCGCAGCGCGGCGATCAAGGCCTGACCATTGCGCCAGACCTCGGCGTGCGAGGATACCAGGCCGTTGGCCTGATCGGGGTCGCTGCCGAACTCGAGCACTTGGTCGTGTGCAATGTGATTAGTGGCTTTCAGCAGCGCGAAACGGCCATGAAACTGCTTCATTATGGCCGCCCGGCCTCGAGCGTTCATCACTCCGTCCCGGGAGCGGAATACGGCATCGGGTGTGAACAGCGATTCCAGGGTCTCGATATCCCGGTCATCCACCGCGAAGCCGTAGCGGGCAACGAGCTCACGCAGTTCCGCCCGATCCTCGAGCACGCGAACCCGGCGAGTCAGCATCGATAAATCATGGGTCATCGCGGTCATACCTCTCGAATGCGACCGTTTGGAGGCAATTGGTCATGAAACGTCTTGCGAACAAGGTTGCTGTCGTGCTGGGAGCGGGGGGGAGGGACAACATGGGCCAGGCGATTGCTCGGCGCTTCGCGATGCAGGGAGCGCGGGTGGTCGTTGCCGGCCGCGACGAGCGCACGCTGGGCGAGTTGGCGGCCGAAATCGGGGGCCGCGCCGCGCTCTGCGACCTCACGCAAAAGGCGCAATTGCAGTCGCTGGCGCAAGTCGCGCTCGATGCCTTCGGGCGCATCGATATCGCGGTGAACTGCGCCGGTTTCGGGCTCATCGCGAAGCTCCTCGAGACCACGGAAGAGCAGATCGATCGTGTCATGGATTTGCAATTCAAAGGCTCGTTTTTCTTTCTGCAGGTCTTTTGCGACTCCCTGGCCAAAGGCGGTGGTGGCTCCATCGTGCTCACGTCGTCGGCCTCGGTGCATGCGCTGCTGTACCATCATGCCGCATACATCGGCACGAAGGCCGGCGCCGAGGCGTTGGCGCGTTGTTTCGCCAACGAATTCGGCGCCCGGGGAGTGCGAGTGAATTCCATCGCTCCGGGACTCACCGCAACGCCAATGACTTCGCGGGAAATGCAGATGCCCGGGCTCGAGGCGGCATTCGTCAAGGAATACCCCCTGGGACGGATCGGTACGGTCGATGACGTCGCGGATGCGGCGCTCTGGCTGGCGGGGGATGAGTGTTTCATGACCGGACAGGTGTTGCAGGTGAACGGCGGGCTGACCTTGCGGCGCAACCCGCTGCCACGGGAGATCAATGCGGCGCTCGCCGCGGCGGCGCGTCCGCCGGCCGGCTGAGAGCCGCCGTCGTCCCGGTCGAGTGTGCCTCAAAATGCGTCTAAAAAAAACAGTCACGCCTGATTGTATTTTGAGATCCACCGCATATAATCGGCCAAGGGTGGAGTCTGCACAGCTCGCCGCCTTCGCGGAGAGTGCGCGCTGCGCGCGGCGGGAAACTGAACCCGCGGCGCCGCCCATCCGTAATCTCATTCGGAGGAACGCGCGATGGATCTGGGTCTCAGGGGCAAGAAAGCAATCGTCACCGGTGCGACGAAGGGAATCGGCCGCGCCATCGTCGAACTTTTCGCCAGCGAGGGGGTGGATGTCGCGCTCTGCGCCCGCACTCAGGAGGAAGTCGAGGCGACAGTCCAGGCGCTCAAGCGCACCGGTGTCAGTGCGTTCGGGGAGGCCATCAACGTGCGTGATGGCGATGCGTACAAGGCATGGCTCGACCGGGCAGCTCAGGCTCTGGGCGGCTGCGACATCTTCGTCCCCAATGTGAGTGCCGGCGGAGGTTTCGACAGCGAGAAGAACTGGATAAAAAACTTCGAAGTCGACGTCATGCACACCGTGCGCGGCTGCGACTCCCTGATGCCGCACCTGGAGAAATCCGGGTCCGGGTCGATCGTCATCATTTCCTCCACCAATGCGCTGGAGACGTTCGGTGTGCCGCAGGCCTTCAATGCGATGAAGGCGGCGCTCATCACGTACTCGAAGCAGCTCGCCCAGCACGTCGGCAAGAAGGGCGTGCGCGTCAATTCTGTTTCACCGGGTCCGATCTACTTCGATGGCGGCGCATGGGAGCTGATCAAGGGCACGATGCCGAAGCTCTTCGACTACGCGCTCAAGCAGATTCCGTGCGGGCGCATGGGCACGCCGGAGGAAGTGGCGCGCATCGTCGCCTTCATCGCAAGTCCCGCCGGCAGCCTCCTCGCCGGCGCGAACGTCGTGGCGGACAACGGCTTCACAAAGCGCGTGCAGTTCTGATGGACGATTTCTGGGCACGATCGAAGTCGCCGGCGTTCCCGCCGGTGCCGCGTGTCAGACCGGAGGACAGTCCCGGTACGCCGATCGACAAAGCCGAGGATCCAAGCCTCGGGAACGGCATCATAGATCCGCGGCGCTATTACTCGCGCGAATTCATGAGGCTCGAATGGGAGCGGATGTGGACCAAGGTCTGGCTGCTCGGCGGGCGCGAGGTCGACATACCCGAGGCAGGCGACTACTTCGTGACCGAGATCGGCCCTGAGTCCATCTTGATCGTGCGGCAGCGCGACGGCGGTATTCGGGCTTTCTACAACGTCTGTCAGCATCGTGGCAATCGCTTGCGCGGCTGCGGCATCGGCAGCACCGGTGGCTCACTTACTTTCAAGTGTCCCTATCATCACTGGGAGTACGAACTTGACGGCTCCTACCACCGGATCCCCGACATAGATACCTTCCCACAGGGAAAGCCGCGGTACGCGCTGACCGAAATCCGCTGCGAGACGTGGGGTGGCATGATCTGGTACACGCTCAACGAATCGCCGCAGCCGTTGCTCGAGTTCCTCGATCCGATTCCGCGGCATCTGGATCCGTACAATCTGCAGAAGATGGTGCAGACGCGCGACATCACGGTCGAATGGAGCTGCAACTGGAAGACGTCAGTGGACGCCTTCAACGAAACGTACCATGTGCAGGGGATCCATCCGCAGCTGCTGTGGTATCTGCACGATCTCGACGTGCAGATCGACTGCTATGAGCGGCACAACCGGTACCTCATTCCGTTCGGAACCCTGTCGCCGCGCGTGCGCAAACCGCCGACCATCCCCGAGCCGATAAAGACCATCATGAAGGCCGCGGGGATGGATCCCGCCGATTATGACCGCCCGATAAGCGAGATCCGCCGCGACGTGCAGAAGCACAAGCGCGCGTTCGGCGCCTTGCATGGCAAGGACTACTCGCGGCTGAACGACGATCAGCTCACCGACGATTACCACTACCTCATTTTCCCGAACCTGTCGATGAACGTGCACGCGGATGACTTCTGGATCTTCCGCCAGCGACCCCATCCGAGCGACCCGGATCGCATGTTCTACGACATCATGACTTTCGAGCTCGTCGCCGACGGCCAGGAGTGGCCGCAACGGGCCGAGCACAGGACGTGGAAGCACGGGGACAAATCGATCGGCCTGGTGCTGGATCAGGACGCGGAGAATCTGCCGGGCGTGCAGGCCGGCATGCATTCCATGGGTTTCAAGGGGTTGTGGATCGGTGCGCAGGAGCTTCGCATCCGGCATTTCCACAAGGTGCTCGACGATTACGTTTACGGTCCGCAGGGCAAGCCCGCGGATGCCCTGTAAAGAGGCGTGCACGTGCAACTCGACAGCTCCCTGCTGCTTGACGCATACCGGCGCATGAAGACGATCCGTGAGTTCGAAGAACGGTTGCACGTGGAAATCGCCACGGGCGAGATACCCGGGTTTACGCATCTGTATGCCGGCCAGGAAGCGGTCGCGGTCGGCATCTGTGCGGACCTGACGGACGATGATTACATCGTGAGCACCCACCGTGGCCACGGACACTGCATCGCCAAGGGGTGCGACATCACGGGCATGATGAAGGAAATCTACGGGCGTCGTGACGGCCTGTGCAAGGGCAAGGGCGGGTCGATGCACATCGCCGATTTCGACAAGGGCATGCTCGGTGCGAACGCCATCGTGGGCGGCGGGCCGCCACTCGCGGTGGGGGCGGCAATCGCCTGTCAATTGCGGCGTCCGGAAGGAGGCGAGGGGAGGGTGAGCGTGGCTTTTGGCGGCGATGGCAGCTGTAATCAGGGCACGGTTTTCGAGGCCATGAATCTCGCGGTGGTTCTCGGTGTGCCGGCCATCTTCGTGTTCGAAAACAATGGCTACAGCGAGCATACCGGTGCCGACTACGCGGTCGGTTCCAAGGACATTACCGCGCGCGCGGCCGCATTCGCCATGCCCGCCGAGCGCGTGGACGGTAGCGACTTTTTCGCAGTGCATGCCGCGATGAGGCGCTCACTCGCGCGCGCCCGGGCCGGGCTCGGACCGAGCGCCATCGAGGCCACGACGACGAGGTTTTACGGTCATTTCGAGGGTGATCCACAGAAGTACCGCGCCCAGGGCGAAGTCGAGCGTCACCGGGCCACGATGGACTGTCTCGGGCGGTTCCGCGCGAGCGTCTCCGACGCGGGGGCGGTGAAGATGGCGGACCTCGACGCGATCGACCGTGAAGTGCTTGCCGAGGTCGATCGGGCCGTGCGCGCCGCGCGCGCCGCACCACTGCCGTTGGAATCCGATCTGACGACGGACGTATACATCAGTTACTGAGCCATCTGATCCGGCGGAACTGCTTCATGCCACAGCTCTCGATGCGCGATGCGATCAATCAGGCTCTGCACCAGGAGATGGAGCGCGACCCACGGGTAATCGTTCTCGGTGAGGACGTCTCCGGCGGTGCCGGCGGCACATCCGGGGAGCGAGAAGCATCGGGCGGGATCTTTGGGGTCACCAAGGGGCTGCTGCCGCGGTTCGGTGCCCAACGGGTGATCGACACCCCGATCAGCGAGTCGGCGATCGTCGGAGCAGCCGCGGGCGCCGCTCTCGCCGGGCTGCGTCCGGTCGCGGAAATCATGTTTGCCGACTTCGTCGGCGTGTGCATGGATCAGATCTACAACCAAGTCGCGAAATTCCGCTACATGTTTGGCGGCAAGAGCACCTGTCCGGTGGTCATCCGCATGGCCATGGGTGCGGGCATGAACATGGGCGCGCAGCATTCGCAGGCGATTTACGGGCTGCTTACCGCGATACCCGGGCTGAAAATCGTGGTGCCGTCGAATGCCCGCGATGCGAAGGGTCTGCTCATCGAGTCGATCCGGGATGACGATCCGGTGGTGTTCTTCGAGCACAAGGCGCTCTATCCGCGCAAATGCGAAGTGCCGGAAGAACCCTACCGGGTGCGCTTCGGCGAAGCGAACCTGCTGAGAGAGGGCTCGCACGCCACCGTGGTGGCCATCGGCCGCATGGTCGTGTTCGCCGAGAAGGCGCTCGATGCGCTTGCCGGGGAGGGGGTGAGCTGCGACCTCATCGATCCTCGAACCACCTCGCCTCTCGATGAGGACGCCATTCTGGAAAGCCTGGAGAACACCGGACGCCTGGTGATCGTAGATGAGTCACCGCCGCGCTGCAGTGTCGCCGCCGATATCGCCGCCCTGGCCGCCGGGCGCGGCTTTGACTCGCTCAAGGCGCCGGTAGTCCAGGTCACCGCGCCGCACACTCCGGTCCCGTTCTCTCCGTCGCTCGAGCGTGCATATGTGCCTGGACCGCACGTGATCGAGGCTGCCATACGTCAAGCGGTGGGAAAGATCCGATGAGCGAGCACATACATGCGGTCACGATGCCAAAATGGGGCATCGAAATGACCGAAGGCACGGTCATTCAATGGACCGCGGCCGAGGGCCAACGGATCGACAAGGGGGCGCCGCTGCTCGAGGTCGAAACCGAGAAGATCGTCAACACGGTCGACTCGCCCTTCAGCGGTACCCTGCGCCGCATCGTAGCCGGGCCCGGGGAGATCCGGCCGGTGGGCGGGCTGCTCGCGGTGCTCGCGGCGGACGGAGTGAGCGAGGCGGCGCTCGAGCGGTTCATCGACGAGTTCAAGGGTGCGCAGGTCGCGTTCGAGCCGCAGGAGGTGACGACTGTCGTGGAGTCCGCAGGCGTCGGCGGCCGTTCGCCCGGGGCAGCCGGCGTGGCCGGCGATGACCTGAGTGTCAGCCCGCACGCCAAGCGTCTCGCCGAGCGCCTGGGCATCGAACTGGCAAAGGTTCGCGGCACCGGCCGCAATGGCCGGATCACACGCGAGGACGTGGAGGCCTTTGCGGCGCAGGAACGTGAGACTCCAGGGGAAGCGGCGAGCGCTGCAGACAACGTGGCGGCGCGTCAGCGCCTCTCGCCGACGCGCGCCACCATCGCCCGTCGCCTGCTCGAGGCGAAACAGACTATCCCGCACTACCGCCTGAGTGTCGACGTGCCGGCCGCGGCGCTGGCGCAGCGCGCGGCACAGGCCACGCTGGATGCGGGCCGGCGGATCACGCTGAACGACCTGTTGGTGCGCGGCTGTGCGCTGGCGCTCGCCCGGCACCCCGAGCTCAATGCGTGGCTCGAGGGTGAGGAGATTGTTCGGTTGCGGCGAGCGGACGTGGCAGTGGCGGTGGCCGCGCCAGGCGGCCTGATCACGCCGGTCGTGCGCGGGGCCGAAAGCAAGAGCCTGGCCGAAATCGCCGCGCTCACGGCCGAACTGTTTCGTCGGGCGCGCGGCGGTGAGCTTACGCGCGAGGACATCGCCGGCGGGACCTTCACGATCTCCAATCTGGGCATGCTCGGCGTGTCCCGTTTCGACGCGATCATCAACCCGCCGCAGGTGGCGATCCTCGCCGTCGGTGCGGTGGAGGATCGAGTCATCGCGCGGGACGGGGCGCCGGCGGTCGCCAAGGTCATGAGCCTGACACTGTCGGCCGATCACCGGGTGATCGACGGCGCGACGGGTGCGGCTTTCCTCGCCACGCTGCGCCACTTGATAGAAGAGCCGGCACAGCTGTAGCGGCCGGACGCGGGCCTGTCGGATTCGGGGGCACTGTAATGCATAGAATTGCGTTGTCGCTGTTGCTTGGATGTGTGGTTGGTTGCGCGCCCGCGCTGGCTCGATCTTCACCGGCCGGCTCGGCGCAGCCGCGGCGGACGCCTGGTGTCGCCTCCGGCCATGCGGCCTCCCATCCCGAGCACTGGCCCGGAGCGCGGGTGTTCAGACAGCACTGCGCGGCCTGTCACGAAGGCGAGGTGCCGGCCGCGCCGGAGAAGCTTTTCCTGCGGATGATGTCGCCGGGAGCGATCCTCGCGGCACTCACGCATGGCATGATGGTCGAGGAGGCGAGGCCGCTTACGGCGCTCCAGAGGCGCGAGGTCGCCGAGTATCTGTCCGGCCGGCGCCTGAGCGGCAAGCGTAAACAGCTTCCAACGCCGCTGTGCAAGGGAGCCGCCGCCCGGTTCAATCTCAGCCAGCGGCCTTTACCCTACGGGTGGGGACTCGATAATTCGAGATTCATCCCCGCAGATGTGGCGCAGCTGCCCACGGCCGGCGTGGCACGTCTGAAGCTCAAATGGGCGTTCGCCTTTCCACGCGCGCTCCGCGCCCGATCCCAGCCGGCGATCGCATATGGCGCGGTGTATGTCGGCAGTCAGAACGGCACGGTCTATGCCCTCGATCTGGCCACCGGCTGCGTGCGTTGGACCTACCGTGCCAGCGCCGAAGTGCGCACCGGAATGGTGCTTGCGACGCCTGGGGATCATGACCATGGTCCGCACCTGTATTTCGGGGATATCATCGGTAACGTCTATTCCGTGGATCCGCTCACGGGCAAGCTGCAGTGGCGCAAGAAGGTCACAAATCATCCCGATGCGACGCTGACCGGGACACCGGCTCTCTACGATGGGACGCTGTATGTGCCGGTCTCCTCGCTGGAGGAGGCGACCGCCGCGGCCGCGCATCGACCGTGCTGCACGTTCAGAGGCTCGGTGGTCGCTCTCGACGCTGACACGGGCGCGATGCGGTGGCGGACCTATACGATCCCGACCAGGCCCCGGGTGGTTGGAAAAACGCGAATCGGAGTAGACATTCTAGCCCCCTCGGGCGCACCGGTCTGGAACAGCCCGACCGTTGACGCGCGCCGCGGCCTGCTCTATGTCGCCACAGGGGACAACTACACCTCGCCGACCGATGATATGAGCGACGCCGTCCTTGCGATGCGGCTCAGTGACGGCAAGATCGTCTGGCACCGCCAGTTGCGCACGGGTGATGCGTGGAACGTGGCGTGCATGTTCAAGGGCAATCCCAATTGCCCCCGCCAGGACGGCCCAGATGCCGATTTTGGGGCGTCCGTCATCCTGATGAGGTTGCCAAACGGCCGGCAAATCCTGCTTGCCGGACAGAAGAGCGGAATGGTCTACGGTCTTGACCCGGATGCTCGCGGCCGGATCGAATGGAGGCGGCGCGTCGGCCGCGGCGGCGTGCAAGGCGGTGTGGAGTTCGGCATGACCGCATATGGCGGTCGGGTGTTCGTGCCGATTTCCGACATGAAAAATGGGCACGATGGCCGCACTTATCAATCTGCGCCCCGCCCGGGATTGTATGCGTTGAATGCCGCGACCGGACGGATGCTCTGGTCCGATCCGGCCACGAATTTCTGCCACGGCCGGGCGTTCTGCGATCCGGGTATCGCTGCGGCAATCACATCCATTCCGGGCGTCGTGTTTGCCGGTCACATGGATGGAGTGCTGAGCGCCTACGCTGCGCGCAGCGGCAAGGTTCTATGGCGGTACAATACGCTGCGGAAATTCAAGTCGGTCTCGGGCGCAATCGGCAGGGGCGGCTCATTCGATGGGCCGGGCGCGGTCGTGCGCGATGGATATATGGTGATCAACTCGGGCTACGATCTGTACTTTCACATGCCCGGCAACGTCCTGCTCGCCTTCACTGTCGGCAAGCGCTGAGCGGTCGCACTGAACTCGGCCGGTCCGCCGACGGCGGACCGTACCTGTCGTGGAGGCAGGGACCGTCTCAGGCGACGCTCACCCCTGAGGCGCCTCGAGCGGTTGCGTCCACGTGCGAGCGCATCCGCGCAGGGACGGCTTGCCCCGCATGGCGCAGGGTGGACGGCCGGCGGAGGATTCTCTGCCCGCGCGTGCCGGGCGGGCATTCACCCCCGAGGGCTCCGGCTTGCGAACGCGAGCCTCGCCGGCTCAGGCGATGCAATCGAAGAAGTGCAGCTCCATCTCCTGTGCCAGGCAGGCAAGGATCGGGGGAACCAGGCGGTCATGAAACGAGGATTGCTGGTGCGTCTGGAACGCCTCTTCGTCCTTGAAGCGGCCATAAACGAGTTAATTCGAAGCTTTGGTACGGTGTCGGATGACGTCGTAGACGAGCGTTCCCGGCTCGCTCGCGTGCGTGAGCTGCGACAGTTCGCGTTGCAAGTCCTCGAACTGCCTCTCCATGCCTTGCTTGACCACCAGCGTGGCGACGAAGGTAGTGGACATGTGATTTTTACCCTTGCTGAATGTCCGGCTCGAGTTCCGCGAGAAGCTGATCACGCAGGCGGAACTTTTGAATCTTGCTGGTCGACATCGGCCATTCGGTAACGAATCGGATGTGCCGAGGTACCTTGAAGCTTGCGATCTCGCGCCGGCAGAAATCGATCAGTTCCTGAGGACTCGCCGCCGCGCCGGCATGGCATTCGATGAAGGCGGCCGCAACTTCAACCAGCCGGCTGTCCGGAACGCCTACCACCTGAGCGAGCTTCACGGCCGGATGCCGCTGCAGGCAGCTCTCTATTTCGGCGGCAGCAACATTCTCCCCGCCGACTTTCAGCATGTCCTTGACCCGGCCGTGGAACATCATGGTTCCGGCCTCGTCCACCGAGCCGATGTCGCCGGTGTGGAACCACCCGTCGGCATCGAGCGATTGCGCCGTTTTCTGCGAATCCCTGTAGTAGCCCTCGAGGGTGCTGTAGCCTCGGACAAGCACTTCGCCGCGCATTCCGGCAGGCACGTCAGCTGCGCTCTCCGGATCGACGATGCGCACCTCCAGGCCGGGAAGCGGCCGGCCGAGCCGACCGACCCGTTCCGAGAGGGGATCTTCGAGGCGGCTCGTGGTCACGGTTCCGGCGGTTTCGGTCATGCCGAAAGTGCCGACATACAGCGCATCGGGAATGGCCTTCAACATCGCCTCCGCGATGGCACGCGGCTGCACCGCGAAATTCGAGTTCATCAGTTGGATGCGCGAGAGGTCCGTCTTCGGGAAGTCCGGGTGATGAATGAGATCGGACATGATCGTGACGAAGCACGGATACGTCGCGGTCACCCGCTCGCTTTCCAGCATGTGCAGCGCCGCCCCGGCCTCGAAGTGCGTCATCGT
>JAJZLX010000777.1 GCA_021850555.1 Pseudomonadota bacterium
ATGCGCCATCCGATGGCGCGTAACCGACTGCTTTCCTTGCGTATTCCGCACTGTCGACATCGAAAAAACCAGCTTCTGGCGCTGCATCCTGTCTCAGCCACTTCCGTTTTCCCGCACTCCGAACGTCCACCATTCATTTTATCGGCTCGGAGCCCGCGGCACACGACAGGTTCCCGAAGCCAATTCGGAAATGAGCCCGAGCGAACTGAACGCGACGTAATGCGACATGCCGGGGGATAAAAAGAAAATCCCCTCCGCTTTTGACTACAGGAATAGACCCTCCTTCATAGCAGAGACGCAACCATGTCCTCGCTCATTCTCGGGCTCGTCATTGCGGGTTCCACCCTCATGGTGTCCGGCGTTTTTATCCGGCGGGGCAAGACGGCCCAGGCCAGCGCCGCCACCCCGACGCCGGCGCGCGATCCGCGTATCGAGGGATACTGGTGTGACACGCCCCGCACGATGGCCCTCAGCAACAACGCCACCGCGATCTCGATCCTGAAGATCGAGTACGGCGCGGACGGCTATCGGGTACACGGCACCTCGCACCGCGTCGATGGGACGCAGGTCGCCGCCTGGGCCTCAGACGTCGCGGTGCTCAAGGATTCCACTTTCTACTATTTCTATCGGGCCGGCACCGAGGCGTTCCTGAGCGGGCTTGAGGCGGGCGCTGCGCAACTCACCTTCGCCCACGACGGCAACGGCTACCACGGTGTGCTGCAGATCTTCAGCGACAACCCGCAGATGGTGCAGCTGCTCGGCGAACGCATCGCGCGCACGCTGCTGACCAAGGTACGGCCCCCGTTCTCCGAGAGCGCCGAGCAGACGCTCGATCACGAACGGCTCGCCCGAGAATTGCTCGACCAGGAAAACCTCGAGCACAAATGGATGACCGCGTAATGCGCGCCGTCGAGGTAGACCTGTCCAAGGAGCGCATGAAGTTCTCCGCCGGGCACTTCACGATCTTCTCCTCCACCGAGCGGGAGAACCTGCACGGGCACAACTTCACCGTAGGGGCCGTGTTCACCACCGAGGTCCCTGATCGCGGGCTCGCGTGCGATTACGCGGTGCTCAAACGCCACGTACAGGCGATCTGCGACCGTCTCGACGAGAAAGTGCTGCTCGCGCAGAAGAACCCACACCTCGAAATTACCGAAGAAGGCAGACAGGTGCGCATCCGCTTCGCTGGCGAGGAGATGCTCCTGCCGGCGCACGACGTGTATCCGCTGCCCATCACGAACGTGACGATCGAGGAGCTCTCCATGCTCTTTCTCGGCGAGCTGCTCCAGTCGCTCCCCGGTGAGGTCAAGCCCCTGGTGCGATCCGTGTCGGTACGCATCAGTTCCGGGCCTGGCCAGGGGGCGACTTCGAAATGGGAGCGGGCAGATGCCGAGCGCTGATCCGGCGATGCGAAGCGACAGCGCCGGGCTGCTGATCGTCACCGGCGGCGGCTCCGGGATCGGCGCTGCCGTGGCGCGCCAGGCGGCGCGCGAGGGCTGGATGGTGCTCAACCTCTCGCGATCCGGCATGCGAGAGCCGCTCACGTCCGAAGAGCGATCGAGGATCGAGTCCGTTCAGGTTGATCTGGTGCACGACTGGCGCCGCAGTGCCCTGGGTCTCACCGAGACAGCGGTGAAGCGCCACACCCGCACCGCGCGGCGCATCGCCCTCGTGCACAACGCCGCGTTCTCCTTCAACGACACCGCGCAAGCCCCGCGCATCGCCGAGATGTCCGCGCTTCTTGAACTCTCGACGCTGATCCCGGCGCGGCTGAACGAGCTGGTGATCCCGCGCATGCAGCGCGGCTCCTCGATTATCTACATCGGCTCGACGCTCTCGCACAAGGGAGTCTCGGGAAGCGTCAGCTACGTCACCGCAAAGCACGCGCTCCTCGGCCTTGCGCGCGCCACCGCCAAAGATCTCTACGGCACGGGGGTTCATGCCCTGTGCGTATGCCCGGGTCCCACCGATACGCCGATGCTGAGCGGACTCTATGGAGAGGAGCGTCACCGGATGTTCGAGCCGCTGATGAGCGAGGGTCGGCTCGCGACTCCCGAGGAAATCGCCCGAGTCGTGCTCTTTGCGGCCGCAAGTCCCCAGATGAACGGAGCGCTCATCGATGCGGCATTCGGCGAGCACCTGTGAGTCGGAGGAACCCGTGGCCGACGGCAGCTGTTTCACCCCTTCGCGCGCCCGATGCCGCGCCGTGCGCGTACTGCCGGCAGAGCCGACCCGTAGCCGGCCGCGTCTCTCAGGCTACCTCCTCGCCCTTGCGAGCTGCCTGGCGGCCGTCGCGCTCTGGGGCACCGTCTACCCTGTCTACGGCAGGGCAATGAGAACCGTCGATCCGGTCACCATCGGAGTCATCCGCAACGTCATCATCGCAATCGTCGCGGCGGCCGGCCTGCTCGCGATCGAGGGCCCGCGCGCCTTCAGGCTCTCCCGGCGAGAGCTCGCGCTTGCGGCGGGCACCGGGATCATCGGTGTTGTGGGGTTCGGCATCCTGACGTTCGTCGGGGAGCACCTGGCCGGCCCCGGCTCGAATGCCGCCAAGCTCACTGCCGTGTACGCGATGGCGCTGATGGTGCTCTGGGAGCTCGCGGGCCTCATCCAGGCCGCCAGCCTTCCATGCCTCCTCGAACTCGCGCTCGTCATCGCCGCATACGTGGGCCTTGCGCTCATGATCTCAGGCGGCGGCATCTATGGCCTGTTCTCGCTGCAGAGCCTGCCCGCCGGCGCGCTGGTACTTGCCGGTACCGCATGCTGGATGTGGTACACCGTATTGTTTCGGAAATTCACGACCTGGTCGGTCCTGAAATTCTCCGCGATCACCTTCCTGCTCGGCACCGCCGCGTTCGCCGCCATCGATGCGCTCGCGATTGGCGCGCACGTGCTGCCGGCCCCGCACCTCGGGGCGATCCTCGCAGGGTCCCCCGCATACCTCTATCTGGGTATCCTCGCCGGCGCGGTGCCGCTCATCCTCTGGAATCGCAGTGCGCGGGTGATCACCCCCGTCAATGCGCTGATGTTCATGAGTGTCGGGACGGCCGTCACCGTGATCATCGCCAATCACATGAGCGGGTATCGAGAAAACGGCCCAGCGATGATCGTCGGCGGCATCGCGATGATCTTCGCCATCGGGCTCTACAGCGCGATCCAGTACCGCGCGGGTCTGCGGACGGCGCGGCCGCGCGCCCGGGCCGGGGACAGACGGCCGGCATCGGAGATGACGCCACTCCGATAGAGGCGACACCTTCTGGAATGCCCGCGGCCATTCGCTATAGACGATCAGGCCATCAGTGAAGGAATGGTATGCCAAGGCACAAGAAGACCCGGCTGCTCGATGTGGAGTTCTACATCGATGCGGCCGCTCGCCACGGGGAGATCTCCGACGGCGACCACGAACCAGGCGATCTGTGCGTGTTCCTGCGCCGGATGTGGGCTCAGCTCACCCCCGAGCAGCGTCTCGCCTTCGCCCGGGACCCGCAGGTGCACGACGCTCTCGAAGCTGTCGTGAACGTCGAGGAGTTGCTCTTGGAGCTT
>JAJZLX010000545.1 GCA_021850555.1 Pseudomonadota bacterium
GACTTCAATCCATGTATCTAGGCATTTTCCGCTTTGCCGCCGGACTGATGGCTGTAAGTGCGCGAAATCATAGGAATAGCACTGCGAAGGGCATGCTCAATGTGCCCGCCAAGTGTCAAACTCGGGTCTTACCCTTGTATATATATTTAGCAGTATGGCTTCGATGGCCTTCCTCCCTGCCTGGAGCCCCGTACTGACGGGTCTTTGCCGGTAGGTGGAGAGGAGGGCGTTCTTGCCCTCTCCCATTTCACCCCGCCGTTCTCGCCGTCAAGGCTTCGCGCGGGAGGGCCCGCGCTCACGAGCGCCTCCGGAGGACCTCCGGCGGCCTTGACGGCTGCGCTGCGGCGGGGCGTCGGAGTCTCGGGCAATTCCGCCCCAGGTCGAAGCGGCGCCGGACAGTGTGGACAACACCGTCCGGCGCCTGACCCAACCCACTATCACAGGTAGCAGGTCATGGCTCACACCCACTCTACGCCGGCATCAGCGTCGGCACAGCCCTCCATTTCTCGCGATTTCGCGCAGAAACTCACCCCCAGCGTCCCCATCCGGCGGTACACCGTGTCCTATGGCCCTCGCCAGGTTCGCGGCCACGACGGGCACCCCATGCTCGTGCCCCGGCTCTGCCTACAAGGCGCTTGGCTCGAGCGCGCAGGGTTCGCGACCGGCGTGCCGGTGAAGGTGCACGTGAGCGCCGGGCGGCTGGTCATCGAGGCGGCCGAGCCCGAGCGGATGCCTCGCGCCGAGGCGCTGACGACGATCGCCGCCCTGGTCGCCGATGACGGGCTCGCGAAGCGGGATTTCCGCGAGCTGGCGCGTCTTTTGAAGCGGCGCCGCTGCGGCTGATCCGGCCACTCGAGCGCGGTTCCGTCCGCCGGCGGTGTTCAGGCACCGCCGGCCGTGGAACCTTTGCGTATTGCAAATGTCTACACAGAAATGCGGGAAGCATGGCGTGTCCCGGGAGGAGATCGAGGAGATTTTCACGGGCGTGCCGGTTGTCATGGTCGACCCGCATCCCCGGGAGCCGCGCATGCGCGCGATCGGGAAGACGCGCTCAGGCCGCTATGTCTTCCTGGCGTTCACGTTGCGCACGGTCCATGGCCGGACGCTCGTCCGGCCGATCAGTGCCCGCTACATGCACAAGAAGGAGATTGGCCACTATGAAAACTCGTCGTCTCAAAAAGATGCCGTCCCTCCGGAGTGACGCCGCGGCGGAGCGGTTCGTCGCGACCGCGGACTTGACCAAGTACGATCTCTCGGAGTTCAAGCCGATGCGTTTCGAGATCGAGCCGAAGTCGGCCGCCCTGAACATGCGACTGCCGCTCAGCCTGCTCGATGCGGTGAAGGCCGAAGCCCGTGCCCTGGGGATCCCGTATACGCGCTATGTGCGCATGCTCCTCGAGAAGGCGGTCGACCGAGCGGCGCCGGCGAAAGGCGGGATGAGGCCACAGATACGGGTAACGGCGGATGATCACGCCCTTGGAATCAAATGGCTCGCGCCGGACCTGGCGTGATCCCGACGACGCCCCGAAGATCACCGACCAGTGGATCGCCGAGGCCAACCTCTACCATGGCAAGAAGCTTGTGACTTCCGCCCGAGATGGCCTCACTAACTCAGGCCTCGAGGATCTCGACCGGGACTTCAAGGCATAGCGCAAGTCCTGGAAGTCGCGGGAAAGAACGCCTGGAGCCCCCTCAGCGAGTCTCGATCTTCACCATGACCATCGACATCGACCAGCTGACCGAGGCCGAGCTGCGCGACCTCAACCACCGCATCGTCGCCCGGCTGCGCTTCCTGCAGCAGATGAGGGCGCACGCCAGCATGCTCGAGTTCCGCCTCGGCGAGCGCATCCGGTTCCATTCGGACAGTCACGGTGTGGTGGCCGGCGTGATCACGCGCTACAACAAGAAGACGGTCAGCATCATCACGGACGACGGCCATCGCTGGAACGTCTCCCCGCAGCTGCTCGAGCGCAACGGCGCCGAGACCTACACTGTCTCGCCGGAACCCGGCAACGTGGTCGCCCTGCCGTTGCCGGACAAGCATTCCCGCTGAATACCGAACCCGCAGATCCGGAACATGGGCAAAGCCAGCCGTCGCAAGCGCCAGCAGCGCATGGCCCTCGAGGGCACGCTGAGACGCGCGGAGTCACAGCACACCGCGTTGCGAGAGCTGCAGCGCGTGCAGAACCTCAAAGGGCCGAAGACCTCCGCTGTGCTCCTCAAAGTGATCGAGCCCTATCTCGAGGCTGCCTCCAGTCTCGAGGAGCACCGCAGGCTCGTGGAGTACGGCATGTTGGCGTGGAACTGGGCCGTCGATCCGGACTTGACCTCGCGCGAGCGGATCAAGGACGCCTTCCGGCAGGCAGGGCTCCCCAGTGAGGACCTGGATGACGCCTACCACATGATCGATGAGCTCAGGCGGCGCAAGCTCCAGCTCTTTCCCGACGATCACCGCCTGATCGTGAGCACCGAGGTCCACGAGCAGGACGAGAGGGGCTGCTACGTCACCGCCACGGCGGTAGCCCCCGCAGATCCGGCGAGCTGAAGAATGCCTGCTCGATCGCCTCGAGCGTCCACGCCGCATCGCTGGCGCGGCACGGGCGCCGAAGTTTGCCCTTTTGGCCGATACGAGGGCCCGCCCGCGCATAACTCAACGAAGACACCAGAAATACCCCAGTGACGCCCCCCTGCCGGCCCCGTCAGACTCCCCGGTCAATCAGCCGTGGAAGACGACAATGGGCGCATCCCGAATCGATCTACGGGTTCCCATCGCCGAGAAGGATCAGGCGAAGCGCCTTGGCGCCCGCTGGGACCCCCGACTGAGAGTCTGGTACGTCCCCCCAGGAGTCGATGACGCGCCGCTCAGCAAGTGGATCCTGGCTCCAGAACCACCCAACATCCGCGCTGACAGTTACTTCCTCGCCGAGAGCGCCCGGGAATGCTGGCGCTGCTCCCGGCAGACGCGCGTCTTCGCCATCCTGCTTCCCGCCGGCCACGAAGTGCTCCATGTCGATGACGACCCGGCCGATGACGAGTGGCAAGTCGCCGAGGCGCCCACGCGGTTGAGCTACATCGAATACCTACCGGACCCGATCGCAGAGCGTCTGCGCTCCCTTGCCCCTCACTACTGGACCGATTTCAGCCAGACGACCCAGAGCTTCTATTGGATGAACCATTGCGAGCGCTGCGGGGCGAAGCAGGGCGATTTCGACACTGTTGAAGAACACGGCTCGCCGTTCAATCCCGCAGCGCCGGAAGCCGCGGCATCGGTCCTGCTGCGGGAGATCCCCGAGCCCTTTGCCGCCTCATGCGCCAGTCATACCTGCGGCATCCGGCTGTTCGAATTCATGCGGCAGGTCTACCCGTAAAGCGGAAGGCGCCCGCGTTCTCACGGCCACCGTTCGATTCCCAGATAATCTTGATAATATATTTTATCAATATCATTCATTCTCATCGCCGACGCTACCAGCCTCCCTACCCGTTGCTCCCGGCGTGCCTCACCTTGCGCGAGCTCACCGGGCGGGCCCGGAGC
>JAJZLX010000605.1 GCA_021850555.1 Pseudomonadota bacterium
AGCGCTTCTACCGCATCGAGCAGTCCCGCACCGGCTCGCAGCAGAACGCGGGGCTGGGGTTGGCTGTGGTCAAGAGCATCGTGAGCCGCCACGGCGGGCGGGTCGAGATCGAGAGCCAGGTGGGAGAGGGTACCGGGGTGCGGCTCATTCTGCCGGCGTCGGTCGCAGCGACGTGAGGGCAGCTTACGAAAACGTAATCTAAGCGTCAGCGCCGCGTCACCTGCGCGCGGGTAGGCTCCTTGGGGTATGAAGGAGATCTCACTGCGGGCGGCGCGGCGTCTGGTTATCCTGCTCGTCCTGCCGCTGACCAGTTGCGCCACCTATCGGGCTCGCCCGATCCATCCCGAGACCACGGCGCGAGCGCTTGCGGCACGAAGCCTGTCGGATCGGCGGCTCCTGCGCTTTATCAGGGTCGAGGAGCATCGCGCCGGACCGCCGCGATGGAACCTCAAGACCCTGACCCTCGTGGCCACCTACGAGCGGCCGGACATGCCGCTCGCGACGGCGCAGTTGGGCGTTGCGAAGGCGCACGAGATCACCGCGGCGGAGCTGCCCAATCCGACGCTGTCGTTTCAGCCGAGCTACAACACGACGACGACCGTTCCATCGCCTTGGAAAGTGGGACCGGTCGTCAGCTTTTTGATTCAATCCCTCCGCGAACGCCCCGCGCTCAAGGCACAGGCGCGCGCGCAGGCCGAGGCGGCGCGACAGGCGATCGCGGTCACCGCGTGGCAGCTGCGCGGCACAGTGCGCACTGCGCTCCTGACGCTCTGGTCGGCTGAGCGGGCTCTCTCGCTCTCGGCGCAGGGGCTCGCTCTGGCGAGTCAATACCAGAGTGCGGTGGCGCAACGCTACCGCGCCGGGATGGTCTCTGCGGCGATCGTCAACAGTGCGACGCTCGCACAGGAGCAGGCGCAGCTGGGTCTTGCTGTGGACCAGCGCACGCTGCGCCTGGCCCGTGCCGGTCTCGCGACGGCCCTGGGTCTACCGATGAGAGCGTTGCGCGGTGTCCACCTGGATATGACGGCGATTTCCGATCCGCGCGAGCCTGGCAAGCTGTGTCCGTTCATCCATGCGGCCTTGATCCGGCGGCCCGATGTCCTCGCCGCGCTGGCGCGCTACCGTGCGGCTGAGGCGGGACTGAAGCTCGCGATCGCACGGCAGTACCCCTCGCTCGACATTGGACCCGGCTACCATTACGACCAGGGCGACAACAAGTTCATCCTGGCGGTATCACTCCCCCTGCCGATCCTCAATCAGAACCAGGGACGCATTGCCGAGGCCCGAGCGGCGCGCCACGTCGCCGCAGAGCAATTCCTGTCGGTGCAAGCGCACGCTCTCGCGCAGATCGAGCGGGCACAAGCCGACTGGCGGGCGAGCGTGGCGGAGCTCGCCAGCGCGCAACGCCTGCGGGCGTCGGCCGCCGAGATGCAAGGGCGACGACGGGTCGAGTTTGCGGCCGGCCAGATCGGCCGATTGCGGTTGCTCGGTGCCGAGGAGGCGTTCGTGCAGGCTGAGCAGGGGGCCCTTACCGCCTCGGTCCACGATCGAGACGCCCTTGGGGAGCTCGAGGCGGCGCTCTATCACCCCTTCCTCGTCCCCGCGGAGAGTCATTGATGCCCAAAAATGTCTTCCTCCCTCTCGTCGCGGCGCTGGCGGTGGCATTGGGGGCCAGTGTCGCGCTGGCCGCCGGGCTCGCTCCCGTCACCCTCGACGCCAAAGCGATATCGGCGGGGCAGATCCGCGTGGCGCGGCTGATGCGCCTCACCGCGTCACCCCGAATTTCCGCCTACGGGTTTGTTCTCGATCCCGGACCGCTCGTGACCCTGGCGGCTGACGTGGTTGCCGCACGCAGCGCAGCAGCCGCGGCAAGCGCGAGGGCAGCGCTTGCGCGCAGCGAAGCGCGCCGCGCCGTTCACCTCTATCGCGCGCAGCACAATATCTCGCAGGCGGCGCTGCAAAGCGCGCAGTTGACTCTCGCGGTCGCCGAGGCCGACCGCGCCACGGCCGCCGCGCAGCTGAGGCAATTGCGGACGAAACTGCTTGCGGACTGGGGCTTGAAGCTCAGCGCCGCCGCGCTGTCTGGGAGCACACCGCTCCCGCGACTCGAGAAGGGTGCCGAAGCGCTCGTCGAGGTGAGTCTGCCGCTCGGTCAGGGGCTGGCGGACCCGCCAGCGGAGGCTTCTGCCACAACGCCGGATGGTGAGTTGGTCCAGTTGCGGTTCGTGAGCCGGGCGCCGCGAGCGGCCGCCGGGGTGGCCGGAGAGAGCTTCTTTTATCTGATGGCCTCACGAGCGTCGGCGCCGATCGGTACTCCGCTCAGCGTCACACTCACCGCCTCGACCGGCAAGTCGGGTGTACTCGTGCCCCGCTCTGCGGTGGTGTGGCACCAAGGCGAGCCCTTTGCCTTCCGCGAAAGCGCTCAGAGCTCATTCACACCGGTGCCGATTCGCAGTGCCTTCGTCGCCGGGGATGGATACTTCGTACCGGAAGGAGCGGGGACGCTGCTGTATCCCGGCGACCGCGTCGTCATCGATGGGGCGGCGCTCCTGTACTCCGCCGCCACGCAGTCGCGGGCTCCGACGGCGGGCGCTGCCAAGGCTGCCGACGATGACTGAGGCATTGCGCTGATGCGCGCCATCGTCGAGTTCTGCCTGCGCTTCCGCTGGGTGGTCCTGTTTGCGGCGCTCGGACTGACCCTGCTCGGCTTGCTGGCAGTCATCCATGCGCCCTACGACGTCTTCCCCGAGTTTGGCCAGCCCACAATAACGGTCGTCACCAATGCCGCGGGACTCGCTCCCCGGCAGATCGAAGCGCTGGTGACGACGCCGGTCGAGGACGCGGTCAACGGCATTCCCGGACTCTCGACTCTGCGCTCGCAATCCATGGAAGGTCTTTCGGTCGTGACCGCGGTATTCCATGGAAGCACCAATGTGTATCTCGACCAACAGCTCGTGTCGCAGCGGCTCGGACCACTGGCAGCGACGCTGCCATCTGGAGCAAAACCAGTCATCGCGCCGTTGCAGTCGTCCACCGGGGTGGCCCTCTCAATCGGCTTGACCGCACCGAAGCTCTCGCGGATGCAGCTGACCGAGATTGCCCGGTGGACGATCCGCCCGGCACTGCTCGCCGTACCGGGCGTGTCGAAGGTGGTGATCTTCGGTGCACGTCCCGAGCAGCTGCAGGTGCAATTCGATCCGGGCAGGCTGATCGCGCTGCACACGGGCCTCAATCAACTGACCACGGCGGCAGCCGCAGCGAGTGCGGTTCGCGGGGCCGGCGTCATCGATACCCCGAATCAGCAGCTCTTTCTGATGAGCCATGGGCAAGCCACGACGCCTGCCGCGCTGGCGGGAAGCCTGTTCCTCCGCCGCGACCATCGCAGTGTCACCCTGGGCGAGGTCGCCCGCGTGGTCGAGGGATCGCCGCCGCCAATTGGCAGCGCGCGGGTGGGCACGAAGCCGGGCCTGGTGCTCGTCGTCGGATCGCAGTATGGCGCCAATACGCTCGCGGTGACGCGGGGA
>JAJZLX010000514.1 GCA_021850555.1 Pseudomonadota bacterium
GGCATCACGCAGACGCTCGGCGGCGCGCTCATGTTTCCGTTCGCGCGCTACCGGGCGATCAACGCCGCGATCCGCCAGAATCGCGACCGGCTGCGCGAGACCGAGGCGCGGCTGCGCGGGCGAGGACTGCGGATCGGCGCGCGGGTCGTGGCCGATCTCGTGATGCTCAACGGCGATGCGCGCCAGATCGGTCTGTACGAGGGCACCCTTCTGCCTCGCCTGGGGCGCCTCGGCGCCTTCGCGCGTACCGAGCTCGAGCAGGGCGCGGCGGGGGCCGAGGAGCCGGTGAGGATCGAGCGCACTCGGGTGCAGGTCGAGCAGGCCGTTCTCGCGCTGCGGCTCGATGAGGCCGATCGTCTCACCGGCATGGAGACCCTCATCGCGGTGCGGCTGCGAAAGGGGGGGTGAAGCGGGAGAATATCTGCCTTTGCGGGCCCGGGAGGGTATAAATTGGTGTCGGAGGCGATCTTAAGTAATCGGATGCACAGGTCTGCGCCGCCGATCAACCATGCCGCCGGATAAGCCGCCGAGTCTCGCTGCCTCCCTTGCCCACTCCCAGGGCGAGAGGCTCCGGCGCTTTTTCTCGCTCCGGGTGCGAAACCCCGCGGATGTCCCGGACCTCACGCAAGAGGTCTTCCTGCGCATGCTGCGGATCCCGGACCGGGATGCCATTCGCTCCCCGGAGGCCTACCTCTTCACGGTGGCTTTGCACGTCGCTCAGCAGCACGCGATGCACGACTCGGCCATTCCTCCCTCGGTGCAGGTGGAGGAGCTGCTGGCGCAGCTGCCCGCATCGCCCGATGCCGATCCGGTCCTGCAGGCTCACGGTGAGCAATGTCTCGAGGTCTTCACGCGCGCCCTGGAGCGGCTTTCCCCGAAGGTGCGCGCCACCTTCGTGCTGCACCGCCAATACGGCATGACGCTGAAGGAGATCAGCCGCGAGCTGCGCATCTCGTTCCCGATGGCGAAGAAGTACCTCGCGAAGGCGCTTCATCAGCTGCACCAGCAGCTGAACACGGAATAGGTGGGAAGTTGAGGGGTCAAACGGGCAAACGGTATTCCGCGCAGGTCTACGAGCAAGCCTGCGAGTGGTTCGTCGAATTCCGCGCAGCCGCCGCGGACGAGGAGGTCCGGCACGCGTTTCATTCGTGGCTGCAGCAGGCCCCGGCCCACATGGCCGCCTACCTCGATGTCGCTGCAAGCTGGAACCGGACGGGTACCCTTGACGTGAGCGCGCAGTTCCCCAAGGAGATGCTCATCGCCCAGGCGAAGGAGGCCGACAATCTCCTCGTGTATCCGGGAGGCTCAGCGCCGCGCAAGCCGTTGCCGCAGCGCGGGGGGTGGGGCTCGAGGCTGCTTTCCCCGCGCACTCTGGCGCTGGCCGCGGGCGCGCTCGCCCTGATCGCCGCCGTGCTCGTCAGCGCCTGGGTGCGGGCAAGTCCCGCCTATTCGACCGGGATCGGGCAAAGTCGCCTCATCAGGCTGGCGGACGGCTCTATCGTCGATCTGAATGCGGACTCGCGCATCATCGTGCACTACACCAGGACCCGACGCGAGATCGACCTGGTGCGGGGCCAGGCGCTGTTTGCCGACACGTACCAGCCGGATCGACCCTTCATCGTTCGCAGCCGCGCCACGGTGGTGCGCGCGATGGGAACGCAGTTCGACGTCAATCTGCTTCACGCCGAGACCATCGTCACGGTCATCGAGGGCAAGGTTGCCGTCGCGCGCCAGCGCGCACTCCGGGCCGCATTGGATCGGCCGCGGCCCGTGCTCCACCGCGTTGCCTCGAGC
The DNA here is from genome assembly GCA_021850555.1 of Pseudomonadota bacterium. The sequence goes on from JAJZLX010000514.1 coordinate 1,795, forward strand.
CTCTCCACGGTCTATCTGACCGCCGGAGAGCAATTGACGGTCACTCCGCTGCGGCGCATGCGGCCCGTGCGCGCGAACGTCACCGACGCCATCGCCTGGATGCACCACAAGCTCATCTTCGCCTCGACGGCGCTGCGCGATGTGGTCCAGGAGTTCAATCGCTACAACGCCCGGCAACTCGTGATCGCATCGCCCTCGCTCGAGACCTTCAAGATCGACGGTGTGTTCTCCTCGACGAATCCCAGGTCCCTGATCGCATTCCTTCGTCAATATCCGGGAATCCAGGTGACGCGCGCCGGCGAGAGTGTGGTCATCTCCCGACGATAGCCCCGAGGGATGTCTCCTGAAGGGGGTATAAAACGGCGCGCCGGTCGCTCTCTATCAGCATAAGGCCCTCGTCGCGAGCTGTCGCGCGACAGGCGGCCGCATCCGGTACAAGAACGATCAGGGGAGAGGTCATGCGAGCCAGTGTCATCGCCGCCGCGCTCGGCGCGGCGTTGATCGGAGTCTCCGCCTTCGCCGAAGCGCACTCCGCGCGCGTTCGAGTGCGCACCGATATCCCTGCGGAGGCGCTGCGCCCGGCGCTGAGAAGCCTCGCGCAACAGTTCGGCTTTCAGATCGTCTATCCGTCAAGGGACGTCGTTGCCGTCCGCACGCGTGGCGTCGTCGGCAGCTTCACCGTGTCGCAGGCGCTCGAGCGCGCCCTGGCCGGCACCGGCTTGACGTTCCGTTACATCGACGATCATACGATCACCATCGTGCCGGTGAGCCGCCCGGGCACGATGGCCGCCGACCCGGCGCACGCCTCGGCGCAGCGCCCGGGCCGGCAAGAGGACCTCCGACGCATGACGGACGAGGCGCCCGTCGGGCCCGCATCCGGGGAGTCTCCCGCGGATCCTCCTCCGCCTGCGCCGAATGCCGGCAACATCGCCTCGAACTCATCCGCCGCCGGTCCCGGCGCCTCCTCGCTGGAGGAAGTCGTGGTCACCGGCACCCGCATCCGGGGAGTCGACACGCTGAACGCGCTGCCGGTGCAGATTCTCAGCCGGCGGGACATCCGGCTCTCGGGCGCGACCAGCGTCCCTCAGCTGCTGCAACAGGTCAGCGCGACGAGCAGCGTCGGCAGCACCACGACGGCGCAGGCGACGGGCTTCACCTCCGGGGGGGTCGAGACGATCTCGCTGCACGGCTTGGGCGCCGCGCGCACGCTCGTGCTCATCAATGGGCTGCGCACACCGGTCAGCGTGGCGGGCGACTCGGTCGATGTCGGGGCCATTCCGCTTGCGGCGGTCCAGCGGATCGAGGTGCTGGAGAATGGCGCCTCCGCGGTCTACGGCAGTGATGCCATCGCAGGGGTGGTCAATTTCATCCTGAAGTCGGACTTCCAGGGCATCGACGCGAGCGCGACGGTGGGCACGCCGACCGAGGCGGGAGGGGGGACCTCGGAGAACTTCTCGGTCTATGCCGGCACGGGCTCCCTTGAGAGCGACCGCTACAACGTCGGCATCGGACTCGAATACGACCACAAGTCGCCCATCATGGGTGCCTCGCGCCCGTACGCCACGCGGTACAGCCCCGGCTACGGCAATGATGTGACCTCGTTTTTCGCCTTCCCGGCGAACGTGCTGATTCCGCCGAACGCGGTGCTGGCGCACGGGGGCGTATACAGCCCGCAAGTCGGCAACTGCGAGCCGACCTCCCTCAACGACAAGAATTACCCCACACAGTG
>JAJZLX010000244.1 GCA_021850555.1 Pseudomonadota bacterium
CCCTCAAGTCCGGCCGCGAAAGCCCGTATTTCTTCAATGCCGGCCTGTTCAGCGACGGCGAGGCGATTGCGGTGCTCGGCCGGTGCTACGCCGCCGCGATCATGCGCTCCGGTATCGGCTTCGACATGCTGTTCGGGCCGGCTTACAAGGGTATCCCGTTCGCGGCGGCGACGGCGGCAGCGCTATTCGATCACCACGGCCGCAGTGTGCCCTATGCGTTCAACCGGAAGGAGGCCAAGGCCCATGGCGAGGGCGGCAGCCTGATCGGCGCGCCGCTCGCCGGGCGCGTGCTCGTGATCGATGATGTGGTCACGGCGGGCACGGCGGTGCGGGAGTCGCTGTCGTTGATCCGGGAGGCGGGCGCTGAGCCCGTGGGCTGCGTGTTCGCGCTCGACCGCCAGGAGAGAGGCCAGGGGACGCTCAGCGCCACGCAGGAGCTCGAGCGCGAGCACGGCGTGATGACCGTGAGCGTGCTCACCCTGGCGGATCTCATCGAGGCGCTCTCTCGGCCCGGGGGACCTGCCATCTCGGAGGCGCAGCTCGCCGCGCTGCGCGCCTACCGCGAGCGCTACGGCGTAGCCTGACCGGAAATATGTCATCATAGCGGCCATCGAATGCTTGGCCGCGGCGTCCGGTCACCCCCGCCACCCCGGGGTGTTTGCCCACTGTCTCGAGTCGCCTCGCGCCGGACCGACAGGGGGTCGTGGAGTAGCTCGCATGTCAGACTTGCTGATGCACGATTCGAGGCGTCTGGTCCTGCCGCTGGACACCACGGTCGATGCGCTCATCGAGTTCGACCGCGCGCACAAGCGCTGGCCCGAGCGAGTCACATTGGACAGCGCCCGCCTCGGCCCGAGTGGCGTCGTGGTCTCAGTGAGGCAATCCGGACAGGGGGCGCCGATCGAGCGAATCTATTCGCTGGCGATCGTCGCCGCGGCCATCATCCACTACTGCGCCAAGATGCGGGTGCCTGTCCCGAAGAACGCCAGCAAGAGCGTCAGTGTCAGCCAGGACGGCATCACCATGGTCCTCGAAGGCACGCTGTTCCTGCAGAGGCAGCACGATGCGCTGCCGGATCGCATGATCGCGGGCCGGCAGATCACGGAAAACTCACAGGCCGACGAGCGGGCAGGGGGGCAGGCCGAAGAGGCCTCGAGTCCCGCGTCCTCCGATCCCTCGCCGGCAGCCGAACCGGGTGTGGCCGCTCTCGATGCCGCCGCGGAAGGGCAGGAGACCGGAAACAGCGCCGCGTGAGGCTCGAGCCTTTGCGGCCTATGGGTAGAGTGGCGCCAGACCGCGGTCGCGGCGCGGTTTGTGGCTGCGCGGAGGCAACTCGGTCAACGCGGCGGCGAGCAGCTGACCGTGCCACGCGCCCCCGCCATAGCATGCCCGATCGAGCTCGCGCACCAGATCCGCCGCGCCGCTTTGCCCGAGCGCGGCGGCGAGCGCATTGAGTCCCGCGGGCGGCGCGCCCCATGAGGCTTGCGCCCAGGCAAGCAGATGGCGCCGCGCGCCTGCGGCATCATCGTTGGCGCAAGCGGCCCGGAACGCTGCCTGCGCTTTGGATGGGTCCGCAGGGGTGGATTGCCGTGCTGACGGCGCGGGTGCTGAGCGCGGCTTGCGCGCACGCGTGCGCCGCCGCGACCATAGCCAACCACCGAGTGTGGCCACCCACAAGACAGCAAGTCCCCCGCTCAGCCACTCCCAAGGGGAGAATGTGCCCGCCTTCCCTCCGGTGGCGGAGCGCGCGGCCGCCGGCGGGGGGCTCGACGGCGCCTGAGTCAGGACCGGCGGCGCCCGGGGCGTCTGCGCGGGAGGTGGCGCGGCGGAGGCGGTCATGCCGCCGGAGGCGGGCAGGACGGTCAGCGTCTGCGGCGGCAGGGTGGCGACGCGCGGCTGGTTGGTTTGGGTATCCCACCAGCGCACCCTCAGTCCCGCCAGGGTGTAGCGTCCGGGCCGGTCGGCGATGAGCGCGATGGTCTGATCGCGGCTGCCGACGATGAGGCTCCCCTGGGTGGTGTTGTAGAGCTTCGCCTGATCCGGATAGGCCGTGAGGCCCGCGGGCAGGTGCAGCAGCGCGGAGAGGTTCGGCAACTGAGCGGCTGTGAGCCCTACCGCCTGCAGATCGAGGTGGATGGCGAGCGGATCGCCGGCCTGTGCCTGCCTGCCGGGATTCCATCGGGCGGTGAGCGTGACGTTTTCCGCCGGCAGCCAGTAGCTGCCCCGGGCCGCGGCCGGCCGCGGCCGTACCGACAGGGCGAGTGGATCGCCGTACACGCGGATGGGCCGGGTGGTCTGCACCAGCCCGCCGAAGAAGTTGCCGAAGGGACTCCAGGAAGACCGGCTCTGGGTGGCGACCTCGGCTTCGAGCACGGGGCCGGGCAGCGAGAGCCGGCCGCTCTGCATGGGAAACAACACGTAGCGGCGCGTGATGACCTGGTAGGGCTGGCCGTTGCGGACCACGCTGCTGTAGGTATCGGCGCCGGTCTTGCGCACGAGGGCCGCACCGCTGCCGGAGAAGCCGAGACTGCCGTGATACAGCTGCTCGGACGTGTAGATTCTGACGGCGACCTGCACGGCCTGCTGCACGTATGGATGTCTCGGCTTGACGCTCGTGCGGATGAACACCCTGCCGGCGGGCGCGACCGCTCCCGCCCCGCTGGCCGGCGGCGCACTCGCTGCGGTCACCGTGATCGACAGCGGCGCGCTGCGCTCGCCATCCCACGCGATGGAGGGGATCGTCAACCGCCCCGTGCGCTTCGGCGAGAGCGTCAACACCACCTCAGTGCTCTCGGACGAGCCACCGGTGCCGATCTGAATGCTGGTGCTGGTGCTGGTGCCGAGGACGTCGAAATTCCGGCGCAGTGGCGAGAGATCGGGCCTGCTCGTGGTGATGCCGTCGTATTCCAGAGTCAGTTGAACGGAATTTCCCGCGCCGACTTGGCTCTGATCGAGCCATGCCCGTATGGCGGCATGAGCCGGGGCCACCGCGGCGCCCAGCCAGAGCGCGAGCAGGATGCTCGGGAAGCGGGCGCTCATGGATTCTCTCCCCGGTGTCGCATCATGTATTCAATCAGGAACTTGCGGCGCAGCAGGCCCGCCGGGTTGTTCGGAATCTGCCGCAGCCACTGCTCCAGCGCCAGCGTCTTCTCGCTCACGGGCTTGGGCCGAGGCCTGTAGGCCCCGCCACCGAAGAGAGGGAGTCTCGCGTGGGCGCCGGAGGATGGCTTGCCGACGGCACGCGCTGCCGCCTGCGCCGCGTGTTCCTTGCGCCCTCGATGCGCCTGGTTGCGCGCGATCGCGGCGGCGAGCGCCGCATCGCGACGGGCCTGGCCCGGACTGCGTTTCGGCAAACCCGTGCCGGATCCCGGTTGGCTCTTGGCGGCTTCACCATTGCGGCCGGCTTGCGCTCCGCCGTGATGAGCGCTGCTGCGGCCGCCCGTTTTCCTTGCCGATGCGCCCCCCGCGGATCCGGTGGAGCCGCTGCGGCCGCCTTTGCCCCGCTCAGTCCCGCTCGCACC
>JAJZLX010000449.1 GCA_021850555.1 Pseudomonadota bacterium
GATATAGCGGCCAACTTCCATGCCGGCCCCATAGGTTTGCAACAGCAGCGCCAGCCGGGACACGCGACCGTTCCCGTCCCTGAACGGATGAATGCACAGGAAATCGAGGTTAAATGCAGCCAGGGCAAGCGCCGGAGGGGCCCACCTTTCCTCGTGACATTCGTTCCATACCGCAATCAATCTTTCCATGGCGGCTGGAGTGTCCCGGGCAGAGGTTGGCCTGAAACGGACTCGCTCCTGACCCTCTGCGGAGCGCTCGATGATGTCGCCGTCCTTCTCCTTGTACTCGCCTGCGTCCCAGATCTGCCCGCGCGCCGTGGCGTGCAAGTGTTTCAGCGTCGCCTCATTGAGCGGAATTTGTGTGGGATGTTCGTGTATCCATTTCAGTGCGTTCTGGTAGCCTCGGACCTCTTCCTCGTTTCGGTCCTGGAACAGAGGCTTTGAGGCAACGAGCACGCTCTGCAGCCGCGATGGCGCGACGGTCACGCCCTCGATTCGGTTGGACGAGACAGCGCTTTCGATGAGGGCGTGGGCTCGCAGTACCCGGAGCGTCTGCGGTGACTGCCGGGTGTAGAGTGCCTGTTTGCCGCGGAATTCAGCCAGGGAGTCGAGATACCATGGGGTCGCGGCAGGGATCGCGGACCTGCCGCCGTCACAGCGTGCTCGCCTCAGCGCCTCTGCGAGGCGACGTACCGCTTCAGTGCGTTGTCCATACGGGTCTGCCAGCCTGGGCCGGTGGCACGGAAAAACTCCAGCACATCCTTCGAGATCCGCAACGTCGTCTGCGTCTTCTGGCCGGATCCGGCCGGCCGGCCACGGCGCACGAGCTTTTTGCCATGGTAAAGGTTCGCTTCGGCGATCGACTTGTCGGTGATCTCCGGGGCGTCGTCGGGATCACGCCAGGCTCGGCGCGAGCTTTTTGATTTCACGGTCATTGGCTTTCCTCATGGAGATGATCCGCCGCGCCTTACCGCGCGGTGTCCAAACGATAACGACGATCCGGCCGTTTAGCCCTAAGTTGTCTTTCGTTGTCGGGGGCTTGAGGCGTCCGAAGGGCTGAGATTTCCGTCTTTTGAGCAAAGGAGGCGGGGTTTTCTGGCCGTATATTGTAGCCATGTAATTTGGCTTTTTCAGCTTGCAATGATTTGGTGGTTACGGCATCATGTAGCCATGCATATCGATGCCGTCCCGAACCGTACTTCGCGCCCCACGTACCTGCTGCGCGAGTCGTACCGCCAGGGCAAGAAGGTGCGCAAACGCACGCTGGCGAACCTCTCGGGGCTCTCCGACGAGCAGATCGAGGCGATCCGCGCGGTGCTCGCCGGAGTGTCGGTGCGGCCGGTGGCGGAGCTGTTCGAGGTGCTGCGCTCCCGCCCGCATGGGGCGGTGCAGGCGGTCCGTGTAGCCATGCAGCGGCTCGGTTTTGAGGGCTTGCTCGCCTCGCGAGGCAGCCCCGAGCGCGAGCGGGTGTGCGCGATGGTGGCCGCACGGGTGCTCGAGCCGCACACGAAGCTTGCCACCACGCGCTGGTGGCACACGACAACGCTGGCCGAGGAGTTCGGCGTTGCGGGAACCGACGAGCACGATCTGTACGCGGCGATGGACTGGCTGCTCGAGCGCCAGGGGGCGATCGAGCGCAAGCTCGCCGCACGGCATTTGCGCGAGGGGGCGCTGGCGCTGTATGACCTGTCCTCGAGCTACTTCGAGGGCACGCACTGTCCGTTGGCGAAGATCGGGCACAACCGCGACGGCAAGAAGAACAAGCTCCAGGTCAACTACGGACTGTTGAGCGCGCGCAACGGCTGCCCGGTAGCGATTTCCGTCTACGAGGGCAACACGGGGGATGCCAAGACGCTCATGCCGCAGGTGAAGAAGCTGCGCGAGGAATTCGGGCTCGAGCAGGTGGTGTTGGTGGGTGATCGGGGCATGATCTCGCACAAGGGGATCGGGGAGCTGCGCGAGCTCGAGGGGCTCTCCTGGATCACCGCGCTCAAGAGCAGTCAGATCCGCTCCCTGGTGGAAGGGGAAGCATTGCAGCTGGGATTATTCGATCAGCGGCAGCTCTTTGAGTTCACGCACAAGGAGTATCCGGGAGAGCGGCTGATCGCCTGCCGCAACCCCGAGCTCGCGAAGCTGCGCGCGCACAAGCGCCTCGCGCTCCTTGAGGCGACGCAGAAGGAACTCGAGAAGGTGCGCGCGAGCGTGGCCGCCGGCCGCTTGAACGGCAAGGCGAAGATCGGAGTGCGCATCGGACGGGTGGTGAACAAGTACAAGGTCGCCAAGCACTTCGAGCTGACGGTCGAGGACCGGCGGTTTGAGTTCAGGATCCTCAACGAGAAGGTCGCCGCCGAGGCAGTGCTCGATGGAATATACGTCATACGAACCAACGTATCGAAGAAGCAGCTCGGCACCGCCGACACTGTGCGCAGCTACAAGGGACTCTGTGAGGTCGAGCGTGCCTTCCGATCACTGAAAACCGTGGATCTGAAAATCCGCCCCATCCATCACCGGCTCGAGGACCGTGTGCGTGCCCACATCTTCTTGTGCATGCTCGCCTACTACGTCGAGTGGCACATGCGGCAAGCCTGGCGCGAGCTGCTCTTTGCCGACGAGGATCTCGAGGCAAAGAATGACCGCGATCCGGTTGCGCCCGCCCAACGCTCACAGGAAGCGCTGGAGAAAATTGCCGAGCGTACCCGCGAGGACGGCTCCCCCGTGCACAGCTTCCGCACGCTGCTTCAGGACCTCGCGACGGTAGTGCGCAATACCTGTCTCACCCGCGGCGCGAAAACCGCCTCGCCCGCTTTCCAGATCCTCACGACACCGACCGATACTCAACATCGCGCGCTGCAGCTACTGCAGCAGATCACAGTGTAGCCACTCAGCTCACAGCTCGTGTTCCCTCAACTGCCTGAACGACAACGGATTTTCTCGCGCGCCGGGGAACAACTTCAGTCTAACCTTACACCGCCAAAGCTTTCAGGACGTGCGTAGGGTCCCGACGGATTGCTGTCAGGAGAGCCTTTGCCGGTCCGGTCGGCTCGCGCCGGCCTTGCTCCCAATTGCGCAACGTCCCGACGTCCACATGGAGCAGGGCGGCGAACTTTGGCTGGCTCAAGCCGAGCTTGGAGCGAAGCTCTTTGATGGCGAGAGGCTCGAAGTGAAATTCCCGGGAGGGCGCTCGCTCGCCCCGGGCGATCTCATTCATCTGCGTCATGCTCTCGACAAGCTCGGAAAACAGCTTCTTGTTCACGGGCTACCTCTTACCAATCAGCATTGAGCTTGCGGAGAACTTTCTTCTCCGCAGCCGTCAAATCGTCCTTCACGCCCTTGCGGTAGATGAGCAGCAGGCGAACTTGCGCCTGCGCCACGACGTGGAAATAGATCACGCGCACGCCGCCACTCTTGCCGCCGCCTTTGATCGACCAGCGCACCTTGCGCAACCCGCCAGTGCCTTGGATGACATCGCCCATTTGCGGATGCGCTGCCAGACATTGCTGGAATTCCGCATAGGCGTCTT
>JAJZLX010000135.1 GCA_021850555.1 Pseudomonadota bacterium
CTTGGTTGCCATGCCTCCGGTGCCGAACTCGGAGGCGGAGCGGCCGCCCATGGCTTCGATCTGCGGCGTGATCCGGCGCACCTCGCTGATGAACTGGGCGTTGACGTCGAGAGTCGGATCAGCGGTGTAAAGCCCGTCGACATCCGACAGCAGGACGAGGCAATCCGCCCCCGCCATCTGTGCCACGCGAGCCGCGAGTCTGTCGTTGTCCCCATAGCGGATCTCGGCTGTCGCCACGGTATCGTTCTCGTTGATGACGGGCAGAACTCCGAGTCCGAGCAGCGTCTCGAGCGTGGCGCGCGCGTTGAGGTATCGCCGGCGGCGCTCACTATCTTCCAGAGTCAGCAGCACTTGCGCCACGGTAACCCGGTGATTCTCGAGCAACTCCTTGTACGCATGGGCGAGTCGAATCTGGCCGACCGCGGCCGCCGCCTGGCTTTCTTCGAGCCGCAACGGGCCCTCGAGCAACGATAACTGCCGGCGCCCGAGCGCGATGGCTCCGGAGGACACGAGCAGCACCTGCTGACCTCTGCGGCGCAGACGCAACAGATCCTCGACCAGTGTCTCGAGCCAGCTGCGATTGAGCCGGCCGGTTCGGCCATCGACCAGCAGCGCGGAGCCGACTTTGATGACGACGCGGCGTGCCTTGAGCAACGGGGAATGCGCAGACGCGGGGGGGGACATGCGAAAACTACTATACGTGCGGCGGAGAATTCCCGCGAGTGCCGCGCGCCGTCGCCGTCGCGTTGCTCCCGGCCGGCACAACCCCTAAACTTGCGCGGCCGCCAAGTCAGAGGATCACATCGGTGAGCAGAGATTACGAACCGGTTCCCGGCCAGTGGTACGAGAACCTTGAAGATGAGGAATCATTCCGCGTGCTCAAAGTAGACGAGGACACCGAGCTGGTCGAGATCGAGCATCTCGATGGCGAGATCGAGGAGATGGATCTCGAGACCTGGCACGAGATGGATCTCGAGCAGACCGAGGAGCCCGAGGGCTGGGCCGAGGATGAGGATGAAGAGGATGAGGATGAGGATGAGGATGAGGAGGACTGGGATGAGGATGAGGACGACGAGGATGACGAGGATGACGAGGACTGGGATGACGAGGACGAGGTGCAATCGGACTACTGATCCGAGCCGGCTCGCCTAGCGTTCACCGCATGATCACCCTGCACCCCACGGCACCACATGCCGCTGATGCCCGGGTGCAAGGATCCGCCCGGTATCGGGCCCGGGGAGGGGGCCCGTGAACCGAGGGCGCCACAGCGAAAGCTGGCTGCACGAGCAGGAATCCGCATGGCTGTATCGGCGGGTTGCGGCAGCTGAGCCCGACGCGCACAAGCGGCAGCTATTCGAGCAGTTGGCCACTGCCGCTGAAGATCAGGCCCGCCGGTGGGAGGCCGCCGCAGCCCGCGACGGCGAGGCGCTGCCCGAGTCGCACCTATTTCACCCTTCCCTGCGCGACCGGATCGTCGCGCGGCTGCTCGGCTGGCTCGGCCCGCGCGCCATGCGATCGGTGCTGGCGGCAATGAAGCTGCGGGGACTGTCGGTGTACAGCGGCTCGGCCGTCGCGGGTCACGCCATGCCGACAACCGTATCGGACGTCGGTGCCCGCCATCGCCGAGGCTTGGGCGGCAACCTCCGTGCCACCGTGTTCGGCATCAGCGACGGTCTGCTCGCGAATGCCAGCCTGGTGATGGGTGTCTCGGGTGCCAGCGGCGCATCGGGCATCGTATTGATCACCGGCGCCGCGGGATTGCTGGCGGGAGCGCTGTCGATGGCGGCCGGGGAGTACGTTTCGGTCCGGTCCCAGCGCGAGATGTACGAGCACCAGATCGCGCTCGAGAAAGCGGAGATTGCCGAATATCCGGACGAGGAAGCCGAAGAACTCGCCTTGATTTATGCGGCGCGCGGCATGCCCCTGGAGCAGGCGCGCGACGTTTGCCGGCAGCTGATCGCGCGGCCCGACGATGCGCTCGACGTGCTGGCCCGCGAGGAGCTCGGCATAAGCGCCGATACCCTCGGCTCACCATTGAGTGCCGCAGCGGCGTCCTTCCTTTCCTTCGCCGTCGGCGCTGCCGTGCCGCTGCTGCCCTTCGTATTCGGTTGGGCGGGTGGGTCGGCCGTGTTGGCCGCCGCCGTGCTCACGGCCGCGACGCTGTTCGGTGTGGGCCTTGCGATCAGCCTGTTTACGGGTCGTCATGCGGTACGCGGGGGGCTGCGCATGGTGTTGATCGGCACCGCCGCCGCCACGGTGACGTATGCGCTGGGTCACACACTCGGCGTGGCCCTGCGTTGAGCGGGCCGCTCTTTCACCCGGCTCATGCTCTGAGGCATAGTCCCGTCACAATGAGTCCATTTCCCCAGAGGGGCGCGTGCCGATGAAAGCCGCGCCGCAGTCCGCATTGCTCGCTCGACTGGAGCACCTGCTCGGTGCCGGCGGGGTGCTGACCGCCGAATCCGACACCGCGCCCTTGCTCACCGACCAACGGGAACTGTATCGGGGCAAAGCGGTTGCGGTCGCCCTGCCCGACACCGCACCGCGCGTGGCGGCGGTGCTCGCGCTGTGCAACGAAACGGGAGTTGCGGTCGTGCCGCAAGGCGGCAACACCGGCTATTGCGGCGGCGCCACCCCGGATGAGAGTGGCGCACAGCTGCTCGTATCGCTGCGGCGCCTGAATCGCATCCGCGCAGTCGACGCGCTGAACTACTCCCTGGTCGCCGAAGCCGGCTGCGTGCTCGCGGACGTGCAGCGGGCTGCCGAGGAGGCGGATCGCTTCTTCCCGCTCAGCCTCGGATCCGAGGGAACGTGTCAGATCGGCGGAAATCTCTCGACCAACGCCGGCGGCTTGCATGTACTGCGCTACGGCATGATGCGCGATCTGGTGCTCGGACTCGAGGTCGCGCTTGCCGATGGCCGGTTGCTGAGCGCGCTGACCACCCTGCGCAAGGACAACACCGGCTACGACATCAAGTCGCTGTTTCTCGGCGCCGAAGGCACGCTCGGTATCATCACCGCCGCCAGCCTGAAGCTCTATCCGCGCATGAGCGCCGCGGCGACGGCGTTCGCGGCCATCCGCGATCCGCGCGCCGCGGTACAACTGCTCGCTCGGCTGCGCGAGGCAAGCGGCGAGCGGGTGAGTGCGTTTGAGCTCATTCCGCGCCTTGCCGTGGAACTGACCACCCGGCACATACCCGGGGTGCGCGATCCGCTCGATGCACCGCACGCCTGGTACGTGCTGTGCGAACTCACCTCCGCGCGCCCCGACCGGCTCGATACCATCCTGACAGAGTCTCTGGAGCAGGCGCTCGGCGCGGGGCTGGTGGCGGATGCGGCTCTGGCCCGCAACGAGGGCGAGCGCGCGGGATTCTGGAAGCTGCGCGAGACCATCCCCGAGGCGCAGCGGCGCGATGGCGCCAGCCTGAAGCACGATGTGGCCGTACCGGTCGCGGCAATCGCGCAATTCATCGAGCGCGCCGGCGAGTGGGTGCGCGCCAACGTTCCCGACGGCCGG
>JAJZLX010000672.1 GCA_021850555.1 Pseudomonadota bacterium
GTCAGAGGCGACGATGGCGTCTTCGATGGTGTTGGAGAAGCGCTGGATGTTGAGCGCGCTCTCCATGCTGGCGCGGATGCCGGTCACCACGATCTCCTGCAGGACGGCGGGTTTCGTCGCGTTCCCGGAGTCTGGTCGAGTCCCCGCGGTCGGACTGGCGGACGATGCGCCCTGGGGTGCGGGTCCGGGAGTTTTGGCCCAGGCGGGTACGGCGCCGGCCATTGCCAGAGCGACGGCCCCGGACACGAGCCTTGACGAAAGCTTCATGGTCTATTCCCCCTCGATTCGTTGGTGCAAAGGTGTTGCGAAAACTCTAAAGCCACTGCGCTTTGCGGCGGCTCGCCCGCAGGAACGTTTACAGGCGGACGAGATCTTTGTGTATAAATACCATTGCCGGGCGGGCGGGCGCAAGAGGAATCTCATAATATGAGACAGAAGACCACATCTTTGGACGACGTGATTTGTGGGGACTGCGCTACATGACTTCTCGGCGCGAGCTGCTGCGCCTGCTGGCAGTCGGTGCCCCGCTGGCCGCCGAGGCGGGGTGGAGCGGCGCCACGATGCCGGCATCGGACGGACCCTGCGACATCGACACGACGGACCGTCGTGTCGAGTGGCGCGATGCCCCTCTCGGGATCGAGGAGCCGCGGCCGCGCTTTTCCTGGTCGCTGGCCGCGCGCGAGCCGGACCGGCGGTTGCTTGGCCAAAGCGCCTGCCAGGTGATTGTCTCCAGCTCCCGAGGAGCGATCCGCTGCGGCCGCGGCGAGGTGTGGGACAGCGGCATGCGCCCGACCGCCGATCTGCGCATCGCGCCGGATCACGATCTACCGCTCGGCTCGCAGACAGCTTACTGGTGGGCCGTGCGCGTCTGGGATCAACGCGGCCGGCCTGGCCGGTTCAGCGAGCCTGAGCGCTTCGGCACGGGCCTCATGCGGGAGGCCGGCTGGCGTGCCCGATGGATATCAGATGGCCCGGATTGGCCCGCAGGCCCTCTCCCGCCGCCCGCCATCAACCACAGCCCGCCTGTCGAGCCGCACCCCATGCCGCTGTTGCGGCGGGCATTCAGGCTCGACAGGCCCTTGGCGCGCGCCATCGTGTCGGTATGCGGACTCGGCCAATACGCGCTCACGATAAATGGCCATCGCCCGACCGACAGCGTACTCAATCCCGGCTGGACCGATTATCGCAAGACGGTTCTCTACGACACCTATGACGTCACCTCGCTGCTTTCCCAGGGTCCGAACGTGCTCGGGGTGATGCTCGGCAACGGATTCTTCAATGTGGAGAAGTATCCGGGACGATATACCAAGTTCGTCGGCCGCTTCGGCCGACCCAAGCTGCTCCTGCAGCTGCGGCTGCTGTTTACGGACGGCACCGAGCGCTACATCGTCAGTGACGAGCAATGGCGAACGCACCCCGGGCCGATCGTACTGTCCTCGGTGTACGGCGGTGAGGATTTCGACGCGCGCCGAGAGCCGCTCGATTGGGATCGCCCCGGATTTGCCGCAGACCACTGGTCAGGCGTGACGCTCGTTTCGAGCCCCGGAGGGCGGCTGTGCGCCCAGAATGTGCCTCCGATCAGGGTGGCGCGCACCTACCAGCCGGTGGCGGTGACCCAGCCCAAAGCGGGCGTGTTCGTCTACGACCTGGGAGAGAATTTCTCCGGCTGGCCGCTCATCACCGTGCGCGGCGCCGCGGGACGCACGGTCAAGCTGTTGCCGGGCGAGCTGCTCGATGCTCAGGGCTGTGTCACCCAACGCAGCGCCGCGGCCGGCCCGGGCGACGCCGTATGGTTCACCTACACACTGGCAGGCACCGGTCTGGAGCGCTGGCATCCGCGCTTCAGCTATTACGGCTTCCGCTACGTACAGGTCGAAGGCGCTGCGCCGAGCGGCAAGCACGGCGGCGATGTGCCGGAGCTGCTCAGCCTGGAAGGAGAGTTTCTGCACGCCGCCTTGCCGCGCATCGGCGCACTCGAGATCGGCGAGCCGCTGCTGCAGCGCATTCACCGGCTGATCCTGCAGGCGCTTCTGAGCAACACCTTCAGCGTTCTCACCGACTGCCCTCAGCGCGAGAAGCTCGGGTGGCTCGAGCAGACCTATCTCAATGCCGATACCGTCTTTTACAACGAGCAGGCGGTGACGCTCTACGAAAAGATGCTGGGCGACATGATGGACAGCCAGCTCCCCTCGGGGCTGGTGCCGAGCATCGCGCCGGAGTACGTGGCGTTTCTCAATGCCGACGGCGGCAACTCGGCGTTTCGCGATTCGCCCGAGTGGGGCGCGGCGATCGTTCTCTCGCCGTGGGCCGCTCACCGCTTCACCGGCGACCGCCGCATCCTCGAGCGGGGCTATCCGGCCATGCGCCGATATGCGCGTTATCTGGCCTCCCGCGCCCGGGGCGATCTGCTGGACTACGGCCTGGGCGACTGGTTCGACTGGGGGCCGAAGCCGCCGGGGGAATCGCAGTTGACCAGCAAGATGCTGACCGCGACTTCGACTTACTGCCGGCTGCTGAGCGCCCTGTCGAGCATCGCACGCCTGCTCGGTCACTCGGCCGACGCGCGTCACTATGCCCGCCGGGCCGTTGCGGCCCGCCGGGCACTGAACCGCAGGCTGTTCAACCCGGTCACGAATCAATACGACCGGGGCAGCCAGACCGCCAACGCCATGCCGCTGGCGATCGGCCTGGTTCCGGCACGCCACCGCGCGGCGGTACTCGGCAATCTCGTCGCCAATATCCGCGCCCATCATAACCATGTGACGGCCGGCGATATCGGCTTTCTGTACGTGATCCTGGCGCTGATGCGCAACGGCCGCGCCGATGTACTGTTTGACGTCCTTACGCAAACCAGCGCACCAAGCTACGGCTACATGCTCTCCCGCGGCGCCACGGCACTCACCGAAACATGGAACGCCAATCCCGACAACTCACAGAATCACTTTATGCTCGGCCAGGCGGAGGCGTGGTTCTACGCTGGACTCGGTGGCGTGCGCATCGACATGCGTCGGCCGGCGACGGAGCGCATCCGCATCGCGCCCCAGGTCGTCGAGGGCGTGCGCAGCGCGTCGGTCCGCTACCGCGCGCTGGAGGGCTATGGGGTGTGCGCCTGGGAGAAGAGTCCGGATGGCGCGCGCCTGCGGCTGCGCGTGGAAGTGCCGGCGGGAGCGAAAGCCACCGTTGTCATTCCCACCCACCGGGCCGCGGACGTCCGGGAAGGGGCTCTGCCGCTCGCTCATGCGTACGGCCTCCTCCATGTACGCACGGCGGCGGGCAAGACACTGGTCACCGTCGGCTCCGGCCGCTATGAATTCGATGCACCGCTGCGCTGTGCATGAGCTCCGGATCCGGCCATCGTGCCCGGATCCGGCGCGCCTGGATGGCAAGCTCACTTCCCGATGCAGAAGCTGCCGAAAATCCGCCCGAGCAGATCCTCGCTGGTGAACTCGCCGGTGATCTCGCTCAAGGCCTGCTGCGCGCCGCGCAACTCCTCGGCCACCAGCTCACCGGCCCGGGTGTCGCGCAGGCTCCGCTCGGCATCCTCGACCTGGCGACGGGCGCGCGCCAGGGCATCCAGGTGCCGCTGCCGCGCCGAGACGGTCTCGCCTTCCAGCGTCTTGAATCCCACGCAATTCTTCAGGTGGGTGCGCAGCACCTCCATCCCGGCTCCGGTCAGGGCGGAAATCGCCACACGGGGCGGCCCTGACGGGGCGTCGGCCAGAGGTATCCCGGCGGCCAGATCGCACTTGTTGAGCACCAGGGTCACCGGCACGTCCGGGGGGAGTCTGGACTGCTCCTGCGAGTAGGCCTGTGCCCCGGGGTCCTCGACGAGATCTATGACGAACAATACGCGATCGGCCCGACGCATCTGCTCGTGCGCGCGCCGTATGCCTTCGGCCTCCACGGCGTCCGCTCCGTCGCGCAGGCCTGCGGTATCGAGCACGTGCAGCGGCATGCCGTCGATGTGGATGCGCTCGCGCACGATATCGCGCGTAGTGCCCGGTATGGGAGTCACGATGGCCGCATCGTAGCCGGCCAGGCGATTGAGCAGGCTCGACTTGCCGGCGTTCGGACGGCCGGCGATCACGATCGTCATGCCTTCGCGCAGCAGTGTGCCCTGGCGTGCGCTCTGCTGGATGGCATCGAAGTGCTCGCGCACCGCCTGGAAGCGCTCACCCAGCTGACGGTCCGCCAGAAAGTCGAGCTCTTCCTCGGGAAAGTCGATTGCCGCCTCGACATGGGTGCGCAGATCGATCACCGCGTCGGTGAGCCCTCGCACCATGGCGGAGAACTCCCCCTGGAGGGAGCGCATGGCGGCACGCGCGGCCTCGCGGGAGCCGGCGTCGATCAGATCGGCGATGGCCTCAGCCTGGGCGAGGTCGAGCTTGCTGTTGAGAAAGGCGCGAAGGGTGAATTCGCCCGGTTGCGCCCGGCGCGCGCCGAGCTCGATGATCCGGGCCACCAGAGTCTCGAGCACCGCTTGGCCGCCATGGCCCTGCAGCTCCAACACGTGCTCTCCGGTATAGGAGCGAGGCGAGGGGAAGAAGAGCGCGAGGCCGGCATCGAGCGGCTGCTGGCGGGCATCGAGAAAGCGGGCGAAGCTGGCCGTACGCGCCGCGGGCAGCTCACCGAGCAACACGGCGGCGATCTCGGGCACCTTGGGTCCTGAGACGCGCACGATGCCGATGCCGCCGCGTCCCGGCGGAGTTGCCGGCGCCACGATGGTATCCATACGCGTCATGTCGGCGGCATTATCTCACCATTTGCGCGGCTCATGTGGCCGGCAAGCGGCGGCTTGCGCGCTTTGCCGCATGGCGCTGGACCCGGGGTCGCGCTCCACGCGGAATAAGTCAAGCGGCGGGCCCAAAGCGCCGCAGGCGCCTTTGGGCTCTATTTACGATTCGTCGCGGTCGCGATGCGCCGGTTGATATTCCATTGCTGGGCGATCGACAGCAAGCTGTTCGTCACGTAGTACAGCACCAGGCCGGAGGGGAAGAACGCGAACAGCGCCGCCATGGCGACGGGCATCACCATCATGACCTTGGCCTGGACCGGATCGGGGGGAGCGGGATTGAGCTTGAACTGCAGGAAGCCGGTCACGGCCATGATGGCGGGCAGGATGAAATACGGATCGCGCGCCGAGAGATCCTTGATCCAGAAGATGAAGGGTGCCTGGCGCAGCTCCACGCTGTAGAGGAGCACCCAGTAGAAGGCGATGAATACCGGCAGTTGCAGAATCATGGGCAGGCAGCCCGACACCGGGTTGACCTTCTCACGCTTGTAGATCTCGATCATCGCCCGGCTGAGCTTCTCCTTGTCGTCCTTGTACATCTCCTGGATGCTCTTGATGCGCGGTCCCAAGGCCTTCATCTTGGCCATGGAGCGGCCGCTGGCTTCCGACAGCGGGTAGAACACCAGCTTGAGGAGTAAGGTCACCACGATAATGGCGACGCCCCAGTTGCCCGTGACCCCATGCACCCGGCTCAGCAACCAGAACAGCGGCCTCGCGAGGATGGCGAACCACCCGGAAAGCGCGAGATACGTCAGCGTGGGATCGGTCTTCTCGAGCTGGGAGTGCAGTGTAGGACCGACGAACAGGCTCTGACCCAGGGCGAGCGTCGCGCCGGACGGCACCGTGTGCGTTGGCCCAACGGCCGATAGGGCGTATTGGCTGCCAGAGGCCTGAGACGTGAATCGGTATGGGCTGTCCTTGCGCGGAATCACGGCGCTCACGAAGTCGAGCTGCGGCACGGCGATCCAACCGCCCGTCACATCCCGCTGATAATGTTGATATTCGGAGCTCGTCGGATCGAGCTGGACGTACTCCTTGCCGTTCCAGATCGCCGGCCCATGGTAGGCCCTGCTGCTGGGGTCAAAGTAGCTGACCTTGGTACGCGGGTCGTTGCGAAACAGCTGCGCGTACTGCGAGATCCGCCAGGCAGAGGCGCTGTGGTTCTCGATGGCGTACTCGAGGCCGATGCGGTAGGAGCCTCGCTGAAACACGAATGTCTTGGTGACGGTGATGCCGTCGTGGGTCCACGTGAGCGGCACCCGAAGCTCTTTCGCCTCACCCAGCCTGTAGGTGAGGCGCGGCGCGCTGTAGAGCGCTCCCTGATTCGGGTAAGCCTGGCCGTCCGGACCGGTCAGCCCCGTCTGCAGCAGATACTCGGTCTCAGGACGGGTGTTCTCCAGCTGCAGCCGCGCGGGCTTGCCTGTGACCCTGGCGTATTTGAGCAGATCGACCTTCACCAGTGTGCCGCCCTGGGTGCTGATCTCCAGGTCATAGACGTCGGTCTGGACGTGGATCAGCGGCGCGTGGGCATTTGGTGCATGGGTGACGGGCGGCGCCGCGGGAGGAGTTTCCGGCGTGCTCGTTTGCTGTGGTGCCTGGGTCTGGGGAATACGGTTGGCCAGGCTCGAGGGCTTCGTGGGCGCGCTCGAGGTGGCGGCCGGACCGGCTGGGCGGGCGAATTCTGCGGTCCAGGTCGTGTAGTTGATCCACAGGAGCGCCGCCAGCGCGATCCAGAGGTACAGGCGGAGGTTGTTACTCATGTCGATGATGGATGCAGGTCAGGGCGTGGGCGGGCGGCACCGGGTCGTAACCTCCGGGATGCCAGGGATGGCAGCGGCCGATGCGCTTCACGGCCAGCCACGCGCCCCGCAGCACACCGAAGCGGTCGATCGCTTCCGCGGCATACTGGGAGCAGGAGGGATAAAACCGGCAATTCGGGCCGAGCAGGGGGCTGATCGTCCACTGATAAACGCGGATCAGGAAGATGGCGAGAGTGCGCATCGCTCGCTCACCTGCGCCCACAGAGCCGCGAGGCTCCCGCGCAATTGCCCGCCCGAGGCACCGTGAGCCCTGGGCTTGGCGCTCACGACGATGTCGACCGCCGGAAGGGCATGCTGATGCAGGCGGAAGGATTCACGGATGACCCGGCGGATACGATTGCGCTCCACCGAAGTGCGCGCGATGCGCAGCGCGACGGCAAGACCGAGACGGGGAGCGGACTTGTCGTTGCTGATCACTGTCACCGCGAAGAATCCGTTGCCAAAGCGCCGGCCGCGCGCATACGCGGCGTCGAACTCCGGTTTGTGTCGCAGGCGCCTGGGCGCCGGAAAGGTCAGCCGCTCTCGGGACGCGCGGGGCATGCTGGCCATCCTCGATCGGTTGCGGGCGAGCCGGCTTCCGTACGAGAGCGCCTGTCCGGTTCATCCCACGGACCGAAACCGCACCCCGTTCTGCTACGGGATCAGCTTCCTGCGGCCCTTGGCACGGCGGCGGGCCAGCACCTTGCGACCGTTCTTGGTCGCCATGCGTGCCCGGAAACCGTGCGTGCGCTTTCGGCGCAGCTTGCTCGGTTGATAGGTACGCTTCATGCCAGACTCCAGGGGTTCGGTTCCGGAAAAAGGGCGGCAAGGCTAAGCCGTTGAGCGCCAAGGTGTCAATATTTTTATCGGCGGAAATTCTTCAGCATGCCCGCCGATGGGTATAGACTGCGCAGCCCTTTCCATTTGATCATCCCCGGGGCGGTCGCGGAGGCACGCGTGGAAGCGTCGCTATGGGCTCGGTGCATGTGCGCCTTGGAGGCCGAGCTCCCTGAGCAGCAATTCAATACCTGGGTGCGGCCGTTGCAAGCGATGGAGGGTGCAGGGGCGCTCAAGCTGCTTGCGCCCAATCGATTCGTGGTCGAGTGGATCAACGAAAAGCTCCTGCCACGTATCGGGGAGCTGCTGCGGGACAAGAGTACCGGCGATGTCCCCATCGTGACGGTCGAAATCGGCTCACGGAACGAGCCGGTTCCCGTGCAGCCGGCGCCGATGGCGCCCGAGGGACGGCGGATCCGCCGCGGCGAAGGCCTGGTCGTCGGCGCCCGGCTGAATGCGGATTTCACCTTCGCCACCTTCGTCGAGGGCAAGAGCAATCAGATGGCGAGGGCGGCTGCCCAGCAGGTCGCCGGAAATCCCGGCAAGGCATACAACCCGTTGTTTCTCTATGGGGGCGTAGGCCTCGGCAAAACGCACCTGATGCACGCCATCGCCCAGTTCATTCGCGAGCACGATGGTGAGGCGAGAGTCGCGTATGTGCACTCGGAGCGCTTTGTGAGCGACATGGTGCGAGCGCTGCAGCACAATGCCATGAACGAATTCAAGGCCGCCTATCGCTCGCTCGATGCGCTGCTGATCGACGACATCCAGTTCTTTGCCGGGAAGGATCGCTCGCAGGAGGAGTTCTTTCATACGTTCAATGCGCTGCTGGAGGGCCAGCACCAAGTCATCCTCAGTTGCGACCGGTATCCGAAGGAGGTCGAGGGACTGGAGGAGCGGCTGAAATCGCGGTTTGGCTGGGGTCTTACGGTGGCCATCGAGCCGCCCGAGCTCGAGACGTGCGTGGCGATCCTGATGACCAAATCGTGTCACTTCGGCATGCCGGTACCCGAGGAGGTCGCCTTCTTCATCGCTAAGCGGATCCGCTCGAACGTGCGAGAGCTCGAAGGTGCGCTGCGCCGTGTGATCGCCAACGCCCGCTTCACCGGGCAGCCCATCACGTTGGAATTCACCAAGGAGGCGCTGAAGGACCTGCTGTCCCTGCAAGCGAAGCTGGTGACCATCGAGAACATTCAGAAGACTGTCGCGGACTACTACAAGGTCCGCGTGGCGGAGCTGCTGTCCAAGCGCCGCAGCCGCTCCGTCGCCCGGCCGCGGCAGGTCGCGATGGCGCTCGCCAAGGAGCTCACCAGCCATAGCCTGCCGGAGATCGGGGACGCCTTCGGCGGGCGGGATCACACCACGGTGCTGCACGCGTGCAAGCGGATCAAGGAGCTGCGCGATATCGATGTGCGCATGAGCGAGGACTACTCGAACCTGTTGAGAACCCTGACAGCATGATGGGGATGAGCTTGTGGATTTCCGGTGGACGAAGATGGGGATAAAGTTACGCACAGGCTGCCCACAATTGACCCGCAGGTGTTCCGGGTGAAAGCTCAAGGGCGCCGGCTGGCCAAGTCCTTGATCGAGCGGCGAAAGGCCGTTCGTCACCGTAATCCACAGGGCTAAAAACCACTACAATCTGAATTCTTAAAGATTCAAGAACAGATAGAGACCTTATGAAGCTGACGGCCAAGCGCGAGGATCTTCTCACCCCCCTGCAAAGCGTGATCGGTGTGGTCGAGCGGCGGCAAACCATGCCTGTGCTGGCAAACGTACTGCTGTCAGCTCGTGACCGGCGTCTCGGCGTGACGGGTACCGACCTGGAGGTGGAGCTGGTTGCGGCCACCCAGGTGCAGGTGGATTTGCCGGGAGACGTGACGGTACCTGGTCGGAAGTTCCTGGATATCCTGCGGGCACTGCCGGATGGGGTCGATGTCACGCTTGCGACCGAGGGTGAGCGAGTCACGGTGCGCGCGGGCCGCAGCCGCTTTACGCTCTCGACGTTGCCGGCCGCGGAATTTCCGGTTCTCGAGGAGATTCACGCGCAGCAGACGCTGACCTTGCCGCAGGGGGAGTTCCGGCGTCTGATCGATAAGACGCACTTTGCAATGGCTCAGCAGGACGTGCGCTATTACCTCAATGGGCTGCTGCTCGAGACCGAGGAGAGCACGCTTCGTGCGGTGGCGACGGATGGTCATCGGCTGGCTTTGTGCGAAGTGCCCCTGGCGGAGCCTGCGCGGGGAGGACAGGTGATCGTGCCGCGGAAAGCCGTTCTCGAGCTGCAGAGAATCCTGGGCACGGAAGGGACGATCGAGCTGGCTGTGGGCACTAATCATGTTCGGGCCCAGATCGGCGACATTCGCTTTACTTCGAAGCTGATTGATGGTCGTTTCCCGGAATATGGGCGCGTGATCCCGGACAATCCGCCCAAGGTTGCGCAAGCGGACCGGGAGCTGCTGCGGCAGGCGTTGCAGCGCACAGCCATTCTGGCGAACGAAAAATATCGTGGTATCCGGGTGGCGGTGAAACCGGACCTGCTGACTCTTCAAGCGCACAACCCCGAGCACGAAGAGGCGGAGGATCAGGTCGAGGTGAGCTACGCCGGTGACGAGGTGGAGATCGGGTTCAACGTAACGTACCTGCTCGATGCACTGGGTGCGATTGAGACGGATCAGGTGGAGCTGGGCTTTACGGATGCCAATAGCAGTTGCCTGATTCGGGCACCGGGCTTAGGTCAGACTCGATACGTCGTCATGCCGATGCGGCTGTAGGCGATGTCGTGTAATGGCTCGGCGACCTAGCCCATTTATTCATGATTCGGTTGATGGCATTACAGTCGAGGCGCGCCATTGAGTCGATGCGGCGATTTAGTTCTTCGTGAATAGTCCTGTTCGGGACCGGAAGCTCTTTGGACGGTTCTCATCGCCGTGCCGCCTAGCCAAGATGAAGACGATCAGCGCAAGCGGTCGTCCAGATGAGTTCTGATGGGCTTTGCCGAGCTGCGCGTTCAGAACGTCCGCTGCATCGAATCGGCGGAAATATCGCTGCATTCGGGGTGCACCCTGATTTGGGGCGGTAACGGTGCGGGTAAGACGTCGCTACTGGAAGCACTGTACCTGCTGGGACGGGGTCGGTCATTTCGAACCCGGCGGTCTGAGCATCTCATTCGCCGTGGCGCGGACCGGTTGACCGTATTCTGTCGGTCCGAGACAGGCCTGGATTGCGCTGGGGTGGAATTCGATCGTCACCAGGGCTCTCAAGCCAAGGTGAACGGCACGAATCTCGGCTCTCTTGCCGAGCTTACGCTTACCTTCCCTGTCCAGGTCATCGACCCAGACATCCACAAGCTCGTCGAAGAGGGTGCCCGGAGACGCCGGCGATGGCTTGATTGGATCGTGTTCCACGTGGAACCTCGATTTGGCGATTGGTGGGTGCGCTATGGGCGGGCACTGCGCCAGCGTAATGCCGCATTGAAAACCCGTACCGACGTCCGCCCGTGGGAAGTCGAGCTCGTGGATCTCGGTGAGCGCATCTCCGAAGCACGTTGTACCGCCATCGAAGCCTTACAACCTCACTGGCGAGAGGTGATCGCGGCCGTGAGCTGCCCTGAAGGAGATCTGCACTACGCCAGAGGCTGGTCGAGCCAACTGTCGTTCCAGGAGGCCTTGGACGCTTCCAGAAGGCAGGATCAATTGCGCCAGACGACTCAATCAGGTCCTCATCGCGCGGATGTACTCATTCATGTCTCAGGGAGACCGGCTCGAGAGGTGCTTTCCCGTGGACAGCAGAAGCTCATGGCCGCAGCACTCATTCTGGCTCAGCTCCGGCTGCTACGGGACACCTCGGGTGTACTTCCGGCACTGCTTCTTGATGATCCAGCGGCCGAGCTCGATGGCGAACACCTGGCTGCCTTTGTCCAAGAAATTTCCCGGCTGGGCTGTCAGCTCATCGTCACGTCGCTGCAGCCCGAAATCCCGGGTTTTCGCATGCCTGACCGGGTGTTTCACGTGGAACAAGGCAAGATCTCACCCGTATAATGTCCCATTCCAGAATGGACCCTTTCATGGCAGCCGAAGACGTCTACGATTCCAGCAAAATCAAAGTGTTGAAGGGCCTCGATGCGGTGCGCAAGCGCCCAGGGATGTACATCGGTGACACGGATGATGGCACCGGTCTGCATCACATGGTCTTCGAGGTCGTCGATAATTCAATCGATGAGGCGCTCGCCGGATATTGCGACCGCATCGTCGTGACGATCCATGCCGATGAGTCCGTGACGGTTTCGGACAATGGGCGCGGCATCCCCGTGGATATGCACCCTGAAGAGGGGCGGTCGGCTGCGGAAGTCATCATGACCGTCCTGCACGCCGGAGGGAAATTCGACGCCAGCTCCTACAAGGTGTCCGGCGGTCTTCACGGCGTCGGCGTCTCGGTGGTGAACGCTTTGTCGGACTATCTCCTGCTCACCATCCACCGGGATGGAAAGGTTCACCGGCAGGAATACCACCTGGGCGATCCGGCGGCTCCACTTGCCGTCGTGGGTGAGTCCGCTCAGCGCGGCACCACCATCCGCTTCAAGCCCAGCGCCCAGATCTTCACCCACATTCAGTTCAGCTACGAGATCCTGGCGAAACGCCTGCGTGAGCTATCCTTCCTGAACTCCGGGGTGCGCATCGAGCTGATCGACGAACGGGAAAACCGTTCCGATGTCTTCCAGCACGAGGGAGGTCTGAAGGCCTTCGTGACTTATCTGAACCGAGCGCGCACGCCCATCCACGACTCGGTCATGTGGTTCAAGTCCCAGGAAGGGCCGGTGACCGTGGAGGTCGCCATGCAGTGGAACGACTCCTACCAGGAGAGCATGTTCTGCTACACCAATAACATTCCTCAGAAGGACGGCGGAACGCACCTCGCGGGCTTTCGCAGCGCCCTGACCCGCACGCTGAATGACTACATCGAGAAGGAGTTGTCCGGCAAGAAAGACAAAGTGCCCACCACGGGCGACGATGCGCGCGAGGGATTGACCGCCATCCTGTCCGTGAAGCTGCCGGATCCGAAATTCTCCTCCCAGACCAAGGACAAGCTGGTCTCCTCCGAGGTCAAGGGCATCGTGGAAGCTGCGGTCGGCCCGAAGCTGCAGGATTTCCTCATGGAGCACCCTCAGGAAGCCAAGTCCATCGTGGCCAAAATCATCGAAGCGGCGCACGCGCGAGAGGCGGCACGCAAGGCGCGCGAAATGACTCGCCGCAAGGGCGCTCTGGACGTTGCAGGTCTGCCGGGCAAACTGGCGGATTGCCAGGAAAAGGATCCCGCGCTGTCGGAAATCTTCATCGTCGAGGGCGATTCGGCCGGTGGCTCGGCCAAACAAGGCCGCGACCGCCGCACGCAGGCCATCCTGCCCCTCAAGGGCAAGATCCTGAACGTCGAAAAGGCCCGCTTCGACAAGATGCTCTCCTCGGCCGAAGTGGGAACGCTGATCACCGCGCTCGGCTGTGGAGTCGGAAAGGACGACTTCGACCTCGCCAAGCTGAGGTATCACCGGATCATTTTGCTCGCCGACGCGGACGTTGACGGCAGTCACATCCGGACACTGCTGCTGACGTTCTTTTATCGGCAGATGCCCTCATTGATCGAGCACGGGCACATTTATATCGGTCAGCCGCCCTTGTTCAAAGTGAAGCGCGGCAAGCAGGAGCAGTACGTCAAGGACGAAGCAGAGCTCGATGCGGTTCTGCTCAACAGCGCGCTGGAAGATGCCTCGCTCCACGTCAACTCCTCCGCGCCGCCGTTGCAGGGACCGGGACTGGAGGCGCTGGCGCGCCAGTACACCGAGGTGCAATCCATCATCAAACGCTGGTCGCGCCGCTACGACGATCGGCTGCTGGAGCAGCTCATCTACCTGCCCGAAGTGCGCCCACAGGACTTCGATCGCCCCGAATGGCTGCGCGGCTGGTCCGCCGAGCTGAGCCAGCGGCTCAATGCGCTGGACGACGCCACACGAAGCTACGGCGTGGAAGTGCGCGAGGCGGCCGATCACGGTACGCGCATCATGGTCCGCAAGACCGAGCACGGGACCCCGAGCACCAAATATCTTCCGCGGGAGTTCTTCGAGTCCGCCGAGTACCAGCGCATCTCCGAGCTTGCACGGACACTGGCCGGATTGATCGGCGAAGGTGCCTATGTCGCCCGTGGCGAAACGCGCCTGGAAGTCGGCTCATTCAAAGAGGCCATGAAATGGCTGTTCGAGCAGGCGCGAAAGGGTCAGACCATCCAGCGCTACAAGGGATTGGGCGAGATGAATCCGGAGCAGTTGTGGGAAACCACCATCAATCCACAGACTCGTCGCCTGATGCAGGTGAAGATCGAGGATGTGGTCGCCGCCGATGACATCTTCACCACGCTGATGGGTGATCAGGTCGAGCCGCGCCGGGAATTCATCGAAAAGAACGCTCTGTCGGTGACGAACCTGGATATTTGACCAGTCTATTGAGGAGCTGAACCGGTCGGAATGACCGTTTGGCGACCTCGCTCTCAAATGGCGGTGCTGTGCTCATCCGGCTGCCGAAGTGAGCGGCCGAACACCGGCTGCCGGGGCGACTCACACAGCGGTACTGGGAATCAGCGCCGACGCGCGCTCTCGAGCGGCGATCGGGTCCATGCGCCCCGCCGCGATGTCCGCGACCAGGCGTGCCTGTTCCCGGAAACGCAGCAGATAAACCGACATGCCGAGGTTGCGCGCGGCCTCACTCAGCGCGGCTCGCACGTCCGGCGCGAAACGCTCTCCGGCGCGCGGGTGGCAGACGACCGCGCCCGTCAGACGCTCCCCGACGGACATCGGCAGGGCGAGACCGTCAGGGCCGGCGGCACTGCCAAGACCTTGCAGATCGATGTCCCGCCGCCGGGCCCGAAGCGAGACAAAGGCCGGATCGTCGACATCTATGGCCTCAGGCGAGGCGCAGCCCCTCGAGGCGCGCAGCAGATAGCCCGAGGGCGCGCGCTCGTAGACTGCCACGCCTTCACAATGAGGCAGCAATCGCTCGACGGCCATCTGCAACAGCCGGTCCTCCTGCTCGACAAAGGCGCATTCCGCCGCGAAGCCGCGGATCGCCGCTATCGCCAGACGTTGCTTGCGGAAGAACAGCCTCTCGATGCGATGCTCGACACGGCGGTGCAACGGGCTCAAGGCGACCGCGAGCAGCATCGCGGCGAGCGCCTGCAGCGCCCAGCTCAGTTTGTCACCGACGGCCAGCTCGTGCAGTCCGAGCTCGAGCAGCGAGAACACACCGAACAGCAGCGCCGTGACCGCCCCATATACCAGAGCACGGTTGACGACGAAGGACACATCGATCAGGCGATTTCGAAATGCGGCGTAGAAGTACCCGACCAGCACCAGCCACTCTGCCGAGTGCACCACCTGGAAGAGATAGGGATAGCGGATCTGGGAGATCCCGAGAAGCCCGACGACGATGGCCAGAAACAACGCCGTGCTCCACAGCACCCAGCGGATCCTGAGCTGGCTTTCGTGATCCGCTCTGCGGTAGCCGAAGAACAGCACCAGCAGGGCAAGCGCGATCAGAACACCGTCGATCCCCAGCAGCACTGTGCCGAGCACGTAGGGCAACGCAAGTCCGCCGTAGGCGAATCCGATCGTGACCACACCGCCAATCCCGACGCCGGCGCACGCCAGCCCCGTAAAGGCGAGGCGGGCTGTGCGCCGCATGCGCACCGTCAACCCGGTGTCCGCCAGCGCTTCCGCCATCACATACACTGCCGGAAGACCTGCCAGGTACTGCCCCAGGTAAACGATCTCATTCAACCAGAAGCCGGACAGAGGTGCCGCCACGAACGAGGTCAGCGCACTACCCAATACGGAGAACATCCCGAATGCGCACAGCGCGCCGCTCGCCCGGCCGCGACCTCGCCAGAGTGTGAGCAGTGTCAATGCCAACAGCAAAGGGATGACAAAAAGGCCTTTCAACCATCGGTCAAACCGCAAAAACGACGACTGCAGGACCGCGCGGCTGGTGACCGAGGCATGCACGACGTGTCCGTCTCGGAGCACCGCAAACTCGAGCGTGGTTCCGGCCGGCATCTGTCCCCCGAAGATGACGGCGGCCCGAGCGGCAGCGGTCATGTCCTTGGGGATGAGGACATCGCCGTCGTGCAGGGCCGGTGGCAGCGGAAAGCCCTGCAGCGGCCGCACCAGAAACTGCCCCGTCGGGGCCTGCACGACATTCAATGGCATCTCGGATGCAGGCCACAGGCCGGTCATGCGCACTTCCACGACCCCGATGGACGCGAGGGCGAGGGCGGTGAGCAGCAATCGGATCGCGAAAGCGCGGGTCATACGGACTCCCCTTCAAAGCACTCGCGCCCGACCCGGGCGCCGATCCACCGGCTCGTGTCCGATGCTCGGGCCGTACGGCCGAGCGCGCGCGAATCTTACCCTCTTGGACTTGGTCGAGACGCCACTCCGGCTCCCTGCCCGTGACCGAGCACCCCCGGGGAACGATTCGCACCAGTATGGTGCAAAGGTGGCAAAATCGGCATCCATTTCCCGTCGCACCGAAACGGAGAGCGACCATGCCCCAGCAGAATCTCTTCTCGAGCGCGGTGCAGCTCAGCCCTCGCCGCCATTCCACCGCGGCCCGGACCGTGGACGAGCTGGTGCTCGAGCAGCTCGAGCATTTCGGCATTGCGGCCGAGTCTCCTCACGGTCAGGCGCTCGCGCGCCTGTCGCGGGCCCTGTTCGAAGCCAATGGCGCCGCCCAGGACGCCTGGCGCCTCACCAGCGAGACCCTCTCCGGGCTCGACAGGCGCGACCGCATCGCCTGGTTCAATGCCAAGCGCTTCGCCTGTTTCCAGCTCGCCAAGGTGCTCGACACTCTGCAGAATCCACTGCGCGCGACTTACCAGTCGATCATGGACGACACCGCCACGGCCGTGGCCAAGGGACCGTATCCTCTGTTCGACAACGTCACGGCGCTCTTCAGCGCCACTCCGGTCATCACCCGGACCGCGACCTATGTGTACGCCTGCACGGAATGGGTGGAGGATGCCTTCCAGGGCAAGGAGCTGTTGCACGAGATCTACTCGCGTCTGCTCAACCCCACCTCGATCTGCCTGGCCAACCACATCGTGGACCTGGAGGCCGGTCCCGAAGCGCGCGATTATTTCGCGTGGAACTTCAATTCGGGCATGGCGGCGATCGATGCCACGCTCGCCAACCTGGTCGGATACGAGGACCTCGTGCTCGCCAGCCGCAATGTGTACGGCGGCACCTATCAGCTGCTGCAGGACTGGTACGGCAAGCGCAGCAACCTCGATGTCGCCGTGGAATGGTTCGACGGCGAGGACGCCGGCGCATTCAGCGCGCGCCTGGCCGAGGTCGAGCGCCGTTACGCCGATCGCCTGGGCCGGGGCCGGCAGATCTATGTCTACCTCGAGTCCCCGTGCAACCCGCACGGCAACGTGCTCGACGTGCCGGCCATCTGCCGGACGGCGCACGCCAAAGGGTTGGCCGTCATCTGTGATGCCACCGTGGGCACGCCGGTCCTGCAGCGATTGTTGCAGCGTCCGGACCGACTCGAGCGCCCGGACTTCCTCATCCATTCGTACACCAAGGACCTCTGCGGCTCGGGCAACACCACCGCCGGGGTGGTCATCGGCCGCACCGAGCGTATGTTCCTGCCCAAGGGCCAGACCGTGCGCGCCACCGGCCACGATGGCCGCGAGCGGCAGTACACCTGGGAAGAGACGATGTTCTGGAACGTGTACTACGTGAAGGGCGCATTCCTCGACGCCGACAAGGCATTCGAGGTGCTGAGCGGCATGCGCACCCTGGAGCTGCGGGTCCTGCAGAAGTGCATCAACACCATCGTGCTCGCGCGCAGCCTCGCCCTGCACCCCATGATCAACGTGCATTGCTCGGCCGTGGAGGGCCATCCCAATGGCGCGCTGCGCGAGGAGCTGATGACGCTCGGCTTGCCGGCGCCGCTGTTCACCGTCGACTTCGAGGGCACGCCCCGCAACCCGCAGCGGCTCGAAAGACACCGTCTGCAACGCCTGCTCGACAGCCTGGAGCCGGCCTTCGGCCTGCAGGTGACTCTCGGTCAGACCAACACGGTGGTGCTCTGCCCCGCGCTCACCAGCCACTCGGAGATGTCGCAGGAAGCGCTGGCCAAGGCCGGAATCACGCCGACCACCCTGCGCATCTCCGTGGGCGACGAGGACCCGCGCTATCTGCTCGAGCACCTGCGCAGCGCGGCAGCGCTCGCCGCGGGCGAGACCGCCCCGGCCTTCGTCGAAGGCTTCCCGCCTCGTGAGAAGGTCAGCGCCATCTACCAGGAGGTGTACACCGACGTGCACCGGCGCTGGATCGCGGCGCGCTGCGGGAGCTGAATCAGCCGCCGGGGCGTGGAGCGGGGAACGCCAACGGCCGCAACGCGCCGGGCGCGGGCGCCCGCCCCGATCACGCCGGACGGAGATGAAAACGACAGGCGCTTGCGCAGGTGTCGCCGATCGACGCCACGATTGCCAACTCCCGGGAACCGGTTAAGGTAGGGGCGCGCCTGGAATTCGCCGGGCCGAAGGAGTCCCCATGAGCCGGTATCCTCTCGAGGGCAGCGAGCGAACTCTTCCGCCGGGTGTGCGTGTGCTCGGAGCGGCGGATCCTGACGAACGACTGGAAGTCTCCCTCATCCTGCGGGCAGCCGAACGGCAGTCCCTCGGGGAACGAGTGGCGAGACTGGCCCAGGGGGAGCGCCTCGCTCCCTTGTCGCGGGAGGAATTCGCGCGGCTGCACGGTGCCGCTGAGCCCGATCTCAGCGCCGTCAGGGAGT
The DNA here is from genome assembly GCA_021850555.1 of Pseudomonadota bacterium. The sequence goes on from JAJZLX010000672.1 coordinate 18,273, forward strand.
TCGCCCGCTCGCAAGGCCTCGCCGTGGTACAGGAAAGCGCGGCACGCCGCACGGTCGTGTTGGCCGGCACCGTGTCGCAGATGAACAGCGCGTTCGGGATCCAGCTGCTGCGCTGCGAGCACGCCCTGGGAACCTACCGCGGCCGGCGGGGCACCATTCAGCTCCCGGTGGAATTGCGCGACATCATCGTCGCCGTGCTGGGCCTCGACAACCGACCGCAGGCCCGGCCTCATTTGCGGATCAAGGCGGGACGCAGGAAGCGCAAATCGCGCGCCGTCAACCCACCAGCGGCCTCTTTCACGCCCGTGCAGCTCGCCTCGTTGTACGACTTCCCGGCCGGTGACGGCCGGGGACAATGCGTCGGCATCATCGAGCTCGGCGGCGGCTACCGCCCGCAGGACCTGCAGACTTATTTCGCCGGCCTCGGCCTGCCCGTGCCCACGGTGACCGCGGTCTCGGTCGATCACGCCACGAATCAGCCCACCGGCGACCCGAGCGGCCCGGATGGAGAAGTCATGCTGGATATCGAAGTATCCGGCGCCCTCGCGCCCGCCGCCACGATCGCCGTGTATTTCTCACCCAACACCGATGCCGGCTTTCTGGACGCGGTCACGACAGCCGCTCACGACAGTGTCAACAACCCTTCGGTCATCTCGATCAGCTGGGGGGCCGCCGAGACGGACTGGACCGCGCAGGCGATGAGGGCCATGGACGAGGCTTTTCAGGCCGCGATCGCCATGGGCATCACAGTGTGCGTCGCAGCCGGTGACAGCGGCTCGACCGACGGCGTCGGCGACGGCGCCAATCACGTGGACTTCCCCGCATCGAGCCCCCACGCCCTGGCCTGCGGCGGCACCAGCCTCCGTGCAACTCCGACCACCATCTTGAGCGAAGTCGTCTGGAATGACGGAACACCCGCCGCCGGCGCCACCGGAGGAGGCGTCAGTGCCTTTTTCACGCTGCCGCCCTGGCAGGGCGGGCTGGATGTCACCAACGAGCAGGGTGAGCGCAGCCCGCTCGCCAATCGGGGAGTGCCCGATGTCGCCGCAGACGCCGATCCCGACACCGGCTATCAGGTCGTGGTCGACGGAACCAGTGCGGTGTTCGGCGGAACGAGCGCTGTCGCGCCGCTCTGGGCCGGACTCCTTGCACGCGTCAACGCCCTGACCGCGGGCCGGGCCGGGCATGTCCAGCCGCTGCTGTACCCTCAGGAGAGCGCGTTTCGCGACATCACCAGGGGCAACAACGGCGGATACCGGGCATCGGCGGGATGGGACGCGTGCACCGGGCTCGGCAGTCCCAACGGCCGCAAGATCGCGGCGATCCAGGGACTCTGAGCGCCGCGCGCCGAGCTGCGCCGTGGCCACGCGGCCTCGGGACTGGGGTCGAGGATCGCGGGCTCGAGCGCGAGCGCGGGTCCTTGAATTCCCGCTCCGGCCACGCTCGCGCAATCAAGCTCCGATGCTTCCAGCGTGGCCCGTGCCTCGCACGCGAAGCTGCCCGCTGACAACGGAAACTGTCGCTGCCCGTTATAGGTCAATGGAACCCCACCCTCGACGTGCACGAGGGAGGACACGGCATGAACAAGTTAGTCTGGGTGCTGGCCATTCTGGCCGCGCTTGCCCTCGCCAGGCCCGCCCTGGCGAAACAAGGCGGCGAGCGCTACGTCACACACACTTACCACTCTTCCTTCAGCGGCTTCCGCAACCGGCCGCTCAGCTTCCAGGTCGAGGGTGGGCCCACCTTCAGCGAGGGAGGGGCGGCGAGGCGGGAACTCGCCGGCGGTTACAACCTCGGCCTTGGACTTACCTGGAGGCCGACCTCACGCCTGCCCCTGGCGTTGCGCATCGACGGCATGTACGAGCACTTCGACGACAAGCAGGCGGTGTTGGCTCAAGCCGGCTCGACTTTCGGCGCCATCGGCTGGGGGCGTACCGAGATGTGGGGCGGTGATGTCGACCTGGAGCTCGATACCCTTCTCAGTCCCCGGGTGCGTCTTTACTTCCTCCTCGGCGGCGGCTACTACGACCGCCGCGACAGCTTCTACCGGACGGGCCTGGTCAACGGCATCTTTTGCGGATGGTACTTCTGCTTCGAAGGACCGGTGCAGGTGGGCTTGCGGGTGGGCGATCAAACGACCGGAATGCGGTTCGAGAAGAACGCCGGCGTGGGCCTTGAGTTCGCTCTGAGCCGCACTACCTCGTTCTTCGTCGACGCGCGCTACATGCGCTTCACCCACGGCGCGCAAAGCCTCGACTTCGTCCCGGTGAGATTCGGGCTCAGGTTCTAGTCTCGATCCGCGGCGTCGAACGCCCGGGTGAGAGGCGACTGGCTCACCGGGGGAGAGCTTGGATGACCGGAGCGCAACGGCCCACGAATGACGCCGGCCGCCCACCGGCGAGCGCGCCTCCCCGGCGTCCGATGTCAACATCCTCGCGGGCCCGCCCGAGTTTGGACAAGCCGCCCCATATCCCGTATGCTGAAAAACGGGGCCGTCCGGGTCCAAAAGACGGGCGCGAGGTAAAAAAATGGCGGGACCAGCCAAGCTCCGGCGCGATGCGGGCATCATCGGCATTCTGTACGCCAGTCTCGGCAGCATCATCGGCTCAGGCTGGCTGTTCGGCGCCCTGAACGCCGCCGTGCAGGCCGGGCCGCGCAGCGTCTTCTCGTGGATCATCGGCGCGGTAGCCATCCTGTTTCTGGCGTTCGTGTTCGCCGAGCTCGCCACGATGTTCCCGAACTCCGGTGCCCTGGTTCACATGACGCACGTGAGCCACGGTGACCTGGCCGGCAAGATCTGGAGCTGGATTCTGTTCCTCGCATTCGTCTCCGTGCCGCCCGTGGAGGTCAGCGCGGTTCTCACGTATGCCAACAACTACCTGCCCGGACTGATCCACCCCCACACCGGGCTGATGACCGATGGGGGAACGGCGCTGGCGGCGCTGCTGCTGGCCGCGGTCGTCGGCTTGAACTTCCTGGCGATTCGCTGGGTCATGGTGATCAACAGCGCGGCGACCTGGTGGAAGCTCATCATTCCGATCGCGACCATCTGCGTGCTGATGGCCTATTCATTCCATCCCCACAACATGGTCGCGCACATCCACAGCACCCCGGTGAGCGGCGTGTTCACCGCGGTGGCCACCGCTGGCATCATATTCAGCTTTTTCGGCTTCCAGCAGGCCATCGCGCTCGCCGGGGAGACGCGCAATCCAAACCGCTACGTGCCGATCGCTCTCATCAGCTCCGTGTTGATCGGCATGCTGATTTACGT
>JAJZLX010000024.1 GCA_021850555.1 Pseudomonadota bacterium
CAACCGATTCATGTACCGCTCATACTCAATGAGGTTAGCCATGGCTCCTCAACCCGCTTGCCAAGTTCCCTCCATAATGCCATGATATTTATGACACAGTAAGACTATGCGGCGATGCGATGCTCATAGAACGGCCGCTCGCGGTCGCTCAGTATCCGGTCCAACCTCTCGAGGCTCACGCCTTCCGGTCGAAGCCAGTCGCCGAGATTCTCCCGCTTGATCGGAATGACGCAGCGGTTGTGACCCGTTGCGGCGATCTCGGGAGGGGGATCGTCAGTGATGGCGGCGAACGAATGGAGCTCGGGCTCCTCCTTCCCTGTCCAGTGCGCCCAGAGGCACGCCACCAGCATTCGGGTACGCGGCCGGGGGTCGAAATGGAGCACGAGATTCCGAGGCTTTTCGCCCGGCCTCACCTCACGCTTTTCGTAGACGGTGCTCGTCACATTCTCGAAGAAAGAGGTGATGACGAGAATGGCGTGGCGGCGCCCGTAGAGCTCCTTCCAGAAGCCGCGCAGGTTCTCCCGCCGTGCGTTGTACGTGCCGGGATATCGAGCGTCATAGTTCGCCGGCTTGCCCGCAAGCCGGCAGGTGTACCGCATCGGCCGAATCCACCGGCGATCGCCTTCTTGGACCACGATCGGCACGTGATACAACGGGAAAATCCGCCGGTCACGATCGAGCACTTCGGTACGCCTGAGATCCGAAAGACGGCTCAACGCGGCGTCGATCTTGGTCCGCGCGATGCGCTCCTCCTCGCGGGCGCGTTTGGTCTCCTTCGACTTCAGGGCGCGCTGCGCGTCGGCCAGACGCTTCCTCTGGTTGAAGATTTCGCTCTCCAGGCTCTCCGCCCGCCTGGCTCGATAGGCGTCAATGTGCGCGCGGGTGAGGCGCTCGATGTCGCTCGAGGCCTGAGGGATCTGCGGCGCGACGAAGTTGGCCTCGAGCGCCCGGCTCACCTTGATGTCCCGCTCGAGCCGGCTGCTGAACAGCTGCTCGAGCATCCGCCAATCGACCTCCGCGCCGAATTCCCGGGCCAGGGAGCGCAGATGCTGTTCGGCCATGGCGGAATAGCACATGGACGCAAGTGTGCCTCCTTCGGAGTGACGAAGGAAAGGGGGCGCCCGGTCGCAGCGGTGGAGTTGAAGGTCGTAGCGTTCCGGATGATTGGCCCGGGGGGGAGGGCCTCGAGTCCGCAATCTCACGCGCAATCGGGCGACCGGAGCCGCTGAGCTCCGACCCAAGGTTCATCTCATCCAGCATGTTCGTCCAGCCGGCGCTGGGTGGACGCGGTGTCTCCTCGATCGCACGATCCCGTCCATGCCCTTCCCGGTCGACAAGATCGATCGCCTCGGCGATTACGACGGCGCGTGGTTTCTCGGCATCCGTTGCCGGTGTTGTGATCACGCGAGGTTGATCCCGGCGACCTTCCTCATCCGCCTGTTCGGTCGTAGAAGACCGCTTGCAACCGTTGCGGCGCGTTTCCATTGCTCTCGTTGCAAGGGGCGCGCCTGTTCCTGTGCGGGCAAGGATTTCGAGGCCCTGGTTTGGATTCCGAGATGAGGAGCGAGATCGCGGGCGGCGGCGCTGCGCTTTCGGTGCGACCGGTCGGTACATCGAGGCAGGCGGCGGTTTCAGATTGCTCTGGCCCGGGCGCCTTTGCGCTCCAGGATCAGGGTTTTTCCCGGTCACGCCGGGCTCGTCCGAGCTTCTCACGCTCAAGATGTCTGCGTTGCTTTGCCCGATTTCCGCAAGATTCCATCGAGCACCAGCGGCGGCGGCGGCTGCGTGTCGCATCAATGAACAGCCAGCCGCAGCCGCGATCGTCGGCACATTGGCCCAATCGATCAAGCTCCTCTGATGTCAACAGGTCGGCGGCGGAGCGGGCGACCGGCCACAACGCCCAGTCGAGGTCGATGGCCTGCCACGACCAGACGAAGCCCTCGCCGGCCGGCATCACCGCAGCGGCCGACAAGGAGCGTGCTAGAAACCCGTTCAGTCCGGCAATCTCGCCTGCACCCGGAGTTCGATGATGAGCGATTTCAGCGAATGTCCGGTAGCAGACCTCGCGCAATGCCACCAGTCGATTCAGCGCCTCACCGGCCCTTTGCGGCTGCCTGGCGGCGATTGCGTTGAGCGCCGTCGATGCACCCGGTCCGATCAGCCCGACCTCATGACCCCACGCAACCAGATCGCAATAGTCTTGAAGATGCTCGACCGGATGCCTGCTCGCGTGCCAGTCTATCGTGGCGTTACAGAGCTCGAGGCACAGCCAACGCTCGCGGAGTCGAAGTGCGCCTCGATAGCGCGCAAATTCACTCATATGACCGGTTAAACGCCATTGAGCAATTAACTCGAGATCCGTATCATAACCCTTAAAACTCAGAATACAGGTTATTCATGAGCGAGTCTCGAATTGCGGCCGAATCGTCCGCGCCGGTGCCCGCGCACGGAGAGTGCGTGGGCCCTGCCGGGCAGACAGCCGTGGATGTTGCCGACTTGCGCTGGATGCGCGCGGCGGCCCCGGTGGCTGTCGCGCTCGCCGCCACTTTGTGGGGCGCGTCGTTCACGCTCGGGAAAATCGTGCTGAGGCAGCTCGACCCGATACAAACGGTCATCTGGCGGTTCATTCTCGCGGCGCTGCCGTTTTCCGCAGTGCTGTTGTGGCGGCGAGAGAGACTGCGGCTCATCGACCTGCCGCAATTTCTCCTGGCGGCTTTTTTCGGCGTTCCGGCGCTGATGCTGCTGCAGTACGTCGGATTGAGCATGACGGCGGCTGCGACGGCGGCTTTGCTCATAGGCACCTTTCCCGCAGTGGTCGCCGTGGCTGCGGTCACGATTCGTCATGAGCGTCTGGGCATTGCCGGCTGGGGCGCCGTCCTGGCCTCGAGCACCGGCGCGGCAATGATTGTTGGTCTGTCGCCCAGTGCAGACGGGTGGATGGGGCCCGCCCTGATACTGCTTTCGATGGGTGCCGGGGCGGGATGGGTGCTGACGTGCAAGCAGCTGATGGTTCGATACTCGGCAGTCGCCACCACTGCCTACACCATGTTGCTCGGGACTCTGATGCTGCTGCCCTTCGATGCCCTGAGCGGTCAATCCCTGGCGGTAATCGTGCACGCGGATGCCTCGACGTGGCTAGGGCTCGTGGGCCTTGGAATGCTGTGCACGTTCGTGGCGTTTTGCCTTGCGAATTGGGGTTTGCGGCACATGCCGGCGTACCGGGCCGGAATTCTCAACAATATCGAGCCTCTTATCGGCGCGCTGCTCGGTGAGACGATACTGCACGAGCGTGTGAGCGATCTTGCCTGGCTCGGGGGTGGTCTGATTCTCCTGGCTGCCGTGACGGTGTCGCTCTCGCCGCTGATGGAGCGTGCTGAAGCTCGCTAGTGTCCTGAGTTAGAAGTTCGCATGCAGAATCGCTGGATGCTGTCGAGGATTTGGTCCGCGGTCTTGGTCCACACGAAGGGCTTGGGATTGCGGTTGTTGGCGGCGAGGTAGTCGC
>JAJZLX010000649.1 GCA_021850555.1 Pseudomonadota bacterium
ACTATCGCACCGAGTACAAGCGCAAGGCCTTCGAGATGTTCACCTCGATGCTCGATGAGGTGAAGTTCGAGACCGTCTCGACCCTGATGCGCATCGAGGTGCGCACCCAGGAGGAGGTCGATCGCGAGGAGGAGGAGCGGCGCGCACGGCTGATGCGGGCGCTGCAGGCGCAACACGCCGAGGCGCAGCTGTTCTCCGGCGCCGCCGAGGCCGGCGCGCAGCCGGGCGCGATCGCAGGGGCGGGCATGGCCGGCATGGCGGGCATGGACGGGGCAGCCGATCTGCCCCTGGAGCCGCAGAGTCCCTTCGTGCGCGCCGAGCGCAAGGTGGGGCGCAACGAGCCCTGCCCCTGCGGCTCCGGCAAGAAATACAAACACTGCCACGGCACGCTCTCGAACGTCGGTTGAGTCCGTTCCCGGGCACGGTGCGGGTGGTCGCGGCGGCGCTGCTCGCCGGCGGCCGCGTGCTGATCGCCGAGCGTCCCCGGGGCAAGCACATGGCGGGGCGCTGGGAATTCCCCGGCGGCAAGCTCGCCGGCGATGAGACCGAGGAGCAGGCCCTGAGGCGCGAGCTGCGCGAGGAGCTGGGAGTCGAGCTGCTGCAGGGGCGCCCCATGATGCGCCTCACGCACCCTTACCCGGATCGCACGGTGGAGCTGTCGCTGTGGGTGGTCGAGCGCTTCCGCGGTGAGCCGCTTGGCCTGGAGGGCCAGGCGCTGAAATGGGTCGAGCCGGCCCGGCTTTCCGAGGAGGACATGCTGGAAGCCGACCGTCCCTTCATCGCGGCGCTGGTAGAATGGGGCTCCACGCCCACTGCACGAAAGGATCTTCATGGCCGCCGAAAATGACCTTCCGGAGGTTCAGCTCGACTCGGCGAACCTTTACCGAGAAGAGCTCTTCACCGACCGGCGTGCCGGCTCCATCCGGCGGCTGACGCCGGTCACCTCGGGCGGCGCGCCCGATCCGTCGCGGCCCATGCTGTTTGCCGGCCAGACGCAGTTGCTCACTCCCGCCGGCATCCTGCCGCTGAGTTTCGAGATCCCGGCGGCCACCCTGGAGGAAGCGCTGCAGAGATTCCCCGAGGGCGTCAGGGCGGCGTTGGAGCAAGCCATCGATGAGGCACGGGAGATGCGGCGCGAGGCCGCCTCGCGCATCGTGGTGCCGGAGGTGGGCGCGGGTGCGATCGGCCCCGGCGCGGGCGCCGGCGGCGGCAAGATCAAGTTTCCGTAGAGCGATTCCAATCGGGCGAGGCCTCCGGCTCGCCCGGGGCTGCCTCGCCCGGGATGGCATTCTTCCCGGTGAGCCAGGCGCCGAAGTCGATCAGGCGGCAGCGCTCGCTGCAGAAGGGCCGCGCCGGCGTCTCGGACCACTCGATCTCACGCCGGCAGGTGGGGCATTTGACCCGCATCGGGGCGCTGGCCTAGGAGCACGCGGTCAGCAGGAACGACACATCCTCGCCGGTCTGCACGGCCCGCTCGGACAGTCCCTTCCATTGGAGAAAGCGCACGTTGCAGCGGTGATGGCTGCCGCTGATCTCCGGGTACAGGCCGCTCTCGGCCGGCAGCGCGATGCGCAGCAGCTGCAGCGGGTTGTCCCGGTCGAAGGTGATGGTCATGGACCCCGCTTGTGCGCACTCGCGCCGGCTGCGGCCGAACTGGCGGGTCAGCCACAGCAGCTCCGCCACCGCATCGCACAGGGGCCGAAGCAGCGCCAGCCACTGGCTGAAGGCGTGCGTGCGGGTCTCGCCGGACTCGGACAACCAGTACAGGTACGCCGGCAGGTCGAAATCGCAGGTGCCGCCGGGGATGGCGCTGCGGTGCTTGATGGCGTTGAGGAATTCCGAGTCCCGCAGCGGCTGCTGGCAGGCGACGCCCGCGCTCATCAGCTCGGCGCGCAGCCGGCCGAGGTTGCCGATGAAGGACTCGAGCCGCTTGGGGTCGACGCCGGGCTTGGCCTGGTATTCGCCGAGCAGCGCAAGCTGGCGCTCGATCTCCTTCAGCGCATCCGAGCGCAGGTCGCCGCGCGAGATGATGGCGAGGATGTCGATGAGACTGCCCACGGCCGCACGGCTCCCCCAGGGGGTGCCGCTCTCGTTGTGATACAGCGCCTGGTTGTAGAGGAAGTCCAGCCGGAGGAAGGTGCGCATCCGCTCGTTGAGCGGCTGCTCGAAGATCACGGTGCGGCCGCTAGCCGGGGGTGTGGCCGGGGGCTTGAGGGGGGCCGCGGTGTCGGCGGTATCGGTGCTCATGATGAACGACTATTGTGCGCGACATAAGCCGGTCGCGTAAACGTCCGCAAGAGCCGACGGCTGAAACTTCTGTCATCCGCTCGGGGGGGCAGCCGCCCGCGCATTCCCTCGAATCGATCTTCCAGGGACCCCGTAAACCCTTCTCCTGCAGCTCGCACAGAAGAGACGTCCGTGATTTTGAGCGCACGGGAAGTCGATTCTGCGGCTGCGCTCCGCCAGCCGTCTAGGCTTTCCCGGCGAGCTCGAGATAACGCCGATGCAACGCCGAGACCTGGTCTCGAAGCGAGGCGATGTCGGATTCGTTGCGGATGACGTCGTGTGCGGCCTTCAGCCGTGCCGCGCGGGAGGTCTGAGCGTTGAGGATGGCCTGCGCCTGCTCCAGCGTGGAGCCGTCCCGCACCTGCAGACGCTGGATCTGCAGCTCCTGCGGGCAGTCAACGACCAGGACTCGCTCGACCCGCGTGCCCAGGCCCTTTTCCACCAGCAGGGGGATCACGAGAATCTGGTACGGGCCGCCCGCCGCGGCCGAGAGCGCCTCCACGGCCGTGCCGATGGCAGGATGGGTGAGCGCCTCGAGATCGGTGCGGGCCTTGGGGTCGGAGAAGACGATCTCGCGCAGCTTCGGCCGGTCGAGGTGTCCATCGGGCGTCAGGATGCCCTTCCCGAATCGCTCCACCAGGCGCTCGAGCGGCGGCTGGCCGGGCTCGACCACGTCGCGGGCGATCTGGTCGGTATCGATGATGGGCACGCCGAGCGCACCGAAGAGCTTGGCCACCGTGGACTTGCCGCTGGCGATGCCGCCGGTGAGGCCGATGTGCAGGATTTTTGAGGTCATGCTCGGGTCAGGCGCGGCGTGCAGGACCTGCGAGTCTCGCCGAGCCTCAAGCGGCGCGAGGACACGCCGGGAAAACTGGACATTTGGTTACCTTACGAATAGCCCCAGGTAGCCGCTCACCAGCCGGTGGCCGAACATCAGCATCAGCCAGCCGGCCGCCGCCAGGAACGGGCCGAAGGCGATGGGTGCGGCGCGGCTGCGTCCGCGCACGGCCATCAGCACGATGCCCGTCACCGCGCCGACGGCGGCGGCGATCAGCACGAGAGGCAATAGCATACGCCACCCCAGCCAGGCCCCGAGCGCCGCCAGCAGCTTGAAGTCTCCGTAGCCCATTCCCTCCCGGGCCGTGAGCGCCCGGAACAGATGATAGACGCTCCAGAGGCTCGCGTAACCTACGGCCGCGCCGATCAGGCTGGCCCT
>JAJZLX010000140.1 GCA_021850555.1 Pseudomonadota bacterium
GCATGCACAGGAAGATGTGCGCCCGGACGCGGTTCTCGAGATGATGGTGGATCGGGCGCACCTTGAGGTCCACGGTCTTCAATGCGCGGAACGCGCGCTCTACGTTGGCGAGCGCCTTGTAGTTTCGGACGGCGTCCGCCGCTGACATCTGTTTCTTGGGCACCGAGGTGCGGATCACGTAGATCCCATCGAGCGCCGCCTCGGCGGCGATCTGCTCTTCGACCCGGTGGAAGTCAAAGCCTCGGTCGCTGATCTCGAGGGCGAAGTGCTTGGCGACCTTGTATTTGTTGACCACGCGTCCGACGCGCACCCCGATGGCCGCCTGGCCCCGCAGGCGGCCGCGATCGACCCGGGCGCGCACCTTCTCGAGCTCCTTCTCGGTCGCCTCCAGTAACGCCACGCGCTTGTGGGCGCGCAGCTTCGCAAGCTGCGGATTTCGGCAAGCCATGAGCCGCTCTCCGGGATAATCGGGGTGAGAGAGTTCCACGAGGTTGCGCTCATCGAAGATCCCCAGCTGCAACGTCTCTCCTTCGATGAGCGCGCGGATCTGACCGCTCTTGAGTGCAGTGATCCAGCCGAGTCCCTCGATCTCGCCCAGCTCCTGGATCGCCTTGTGCGAGATCATGCCCCGATCTCCTACCAACACCACATGCTCGAGGCCAAATTCCTCACGCAGCTTCTTGACCTGTGGCATCAGCGTCTTGGCGTCCCCCGTGTTACCTTCATACACCGAGACCGCCACGGGACAGCCCACCGAGTTGGTCAGCAGACCGTAGTTGACCTGGAGCTTGTTCCTCTTCCCATCGCGGTTGTGGCCGAGCTTCGCGAGCGGACAGTGCGTGCCCTCGAAGTAGCTGGAAGAGAGGTCGTAGAGCGCCAGCGATCCTTCCTTCAGGTGCCGCGCGGCGAGCTTGCGCTCGATCGCGCCCTGGCGCTGCAGTAGCCAATCCATCGCCGTGTAGAGAGCATTCTCGTTCGCCCCCTCGACGCCATACTCTTGCGCGAGCGTCGTCGTGCTCCACCAACGCGTGGTCGCCAGCTTCGTGTGCGGAGCGAGCACCCGTGCGGCCACCATCGCGCAGACCCGATCGCGCTCGGGACTAGGCCGTGAAGCGATCAGCGACTCAAGCCCCAACCGCTGCATCGCTGCGCGTACCGCCTGCACGTGCCCATGAGGGCGCGAGCGCAGGATCTGCAGCCGCTCGCCAACCGACACGAAGGTCTCCCCGTGCAGTGCGCGGCGAATGACCTCGATCAGCGGTTCCGGTAGATGCGAGAGATTGCCGACGGTCTCGTTCTTGACCTTCGCGCCCTCGCGGTAGCTGCGGCGCAGCAGATGGGTCGAGTACACACGGCCTTTGTAGCGGCGCCGTGTGGTGACGACATGAACCGCGCCACCTCGTTGAGACATGCTGCCGAATATAGCTCAACCGCACCGACGGCGCAACCATATTAGTGTCTACATTGTATGCGCCAAAAGCACGTTCTTCGGATGCAGAAAGCGCTGGGAAAGCCGGTCTGTGCTGACTACCTCAGCGCCGGGCGGGGGAAGAACTTCCGGCTAACCCTACCCCGCTTACGGCCGTTTGGCGACCACTTTGCCGTTCTCCCAAACATAGAGCGGCGTCCCATACATTCGTGCGGTACGACGGGCAGTCTCGCCGGCTCGAAGCAGCGCGCGCTCGACACGTGCGGCAAGCTTCGGGTTCCGGTTCGAACTCGCGCTCTTTTTAGCTGCCGTTGTCTTCATGGCCCGGACTTTACCAGCTTCGGTGGCCTACTGGAATTGTCATATACCGCCCAGGCATCCGCCAGGGGGCGATATCGGGTCTCGAAGTTCTGCCAGCTCCGGGTGAAGCGCCGCAGGGTGTCTTTTTTCGGCACGTTGTGCCCGCCCTGCCTCACCCTCGCGGCGATGCGCCGAAGCGCCAACCGCGGGGACGCAAGCCGCAGGTAGATGATCTCCACGTGGTATCCACGTTGCTTCATGGTTTCGATCCGCTTCATGTGGCCGAGACCGCTCAGCGTGCTTTCCCATGCGAAATCTACCTGCCGCTCGACGAGCCGATCGACTTCGGCCAACATTAATCGCGCTCCAGCGACCGCGGCGAGTTCCGGTCGCAGGGGCGACAGACCGCTCGCGATGAGATCGGCGTTGACGAAGTTCAGCACCCGAGCGTCATTGGGGAGCTATTCCCTGGCGAACGTCGTCTTCACTGCCCCATTTGGACCGGCGATGAGCAAACATCGTGGTCTGCGCTTCTTTGGTCTACTTGCTCTCGCCACTCAGACCTCCCCTTCGACAACGGTGAGAGTCTACGCCCTTGCACTGACTCGTCGCACTTTCGAAGGAATCGCGGTCGTTGCCGGTGTCGTCATTGAGCGCAGGCTGTCTAAGTAATCGGACCATGCCTGCATCATTTTCCGCCGCTCCGGAAGGTGTTTCGCATAGTTGCACGCCGCCCGAATCTCGTTCTGCTCCTGGTGCGCCAGCTGGCGCTCAATCACATCCGGGTGCCAACCCTGCTCGTTGAGGAGCGTCGAGGCCATGCTCCGGAAGCCGTGGCCGGTCATCTCGCGCTTCGAATAGCCGAGCCTGCGGAGTGCGGAATTGACCGTGTTGTTGCTCATCGGCCGGTAACGATTCGCCTCACCCGGGAACACGAACTTTCCGTCGCCGGTCAGCGGCTGGAGCTGTCGCAAGATCTCGACCACCTGACTCGAGAGAGGCACGAAATGCGGCGCTCGCATCTTCATCCGCCCCGCCGGAATCCTCCACTCGCCCTCATCCAGGTTGAACTCTGACCACTCGGCCATCCGGAGCTCACCAGGCCGCACGAACACGAGCGGCGCGAGCCGCAGCGCGCACCGCGTGACGAACGAGCCCGCGTAGCCGTCGATGTCTCGGAGCAGCGTCCCCACCGCCTGGGTCTCGACGATGCTCGCGTGATGTTGCTCGACCACCGGCGCAAGCGCGCCGAGCAGGTCGCGAGTGATGTCACGCTCTGCCATTCCGGTCGCCACGGCGTATCGGAACACGCGCCCGCAGTTCTGCAGCGCGCGATGCGCCGTCTCATTGGCCCCGCGCTGCTCGATGCGCTGGATCACGCCGAGAAGTTCGAGGGGCTTGATTCCAGCGATGGGCTGCTTGCCGAGCCAGGGGAAGACATTGCGCTCGAGGCGCCGAATGATCTTGTCGCCATGTCCCGGCGCCCACGCCGACGAGTGTTTGGCGAACCACTCGCGGGCGACGGTCTCGAAGGAGTCTCCTGAGGTTGGCGCGTCAGCCCCCGACCCCTTCTTCTTTTTTTTGCTCTCCTCGGCAGGATCGAGGCCGGCCCGGAGCTGCCGGCGCACATCGTCCAGGGATTCGCGGGCTTCCTTGATGCTGACCTCGGGGAAAACCCCCAGCGACATCCGCTTCTCCTTGCCCTGGAAGCGGTACTTGAAGCGCCACCAGCGTCCGCCGGACGGGGAGACCTCAGATCGG
>JAJZLX010000394.1 GCA_021850555.1 Pseudomonadota bacterium
TCGCGCGTCATGCCCGGATTGCGGTTGGGATTGAGGACGCATTGTTCGGTGAGCAACGCGGTGCCTTCACCATCGACGTGCAGGGCGCCGCCCTCGATGACGACCGGGGCGCGGTAACGATCCCGCCTCTCGTACGCCAGCACCTCGGCCGCCAGTCGCTCGTCCCGGTCCCACGGATGATACAGACCCTCCGCGAGGCCGCCCCAGGCATTGAAGCGCCAATGCACCCCGCGCACCCCCGGCCGCCCGCTCACCACGTAGGTCGGGCCCACATCGCGCATCCAACAGTCATCGTGCGGCAGGCTCAGCAACTGCACGTGGGCCGGCAACAACGCGCGCGCCGCCGCCTGCTGCGCCGGCGAGACGCCGACGCGCACCTGCTCGAACCGGCCGATGCAGGCGGCCACGGCACTGAAGGCGGCCTGCGCCGGGCGCGCCGCCTGCCGCCAGTTGTCCGGCCGCTCCGGCCACAACATCCAACAGCCGGCGTGCGGCTCGAATTCCGCCGGCATCCACCAGCCGTCGGCGGCGGGGGTCCCCGGCAGCACGCCGGCCTCCTCAGCCATGGTCAGGACCGCTGCTTGCTGTGCCGGAAGCCGTAGAAGCCGTAGATCGCGCCTCCGAGCGCGGTCCAGAGCACGAGACGGATCCAGGTGGCATCGGACAGGAAGTACGTCGTGCCGGTGCACACGAGCGCCCCGAGCGGACAAAGCACCTGCGCCATCGGCACCCGGAACGGCCGCGGCACATCCGGCCGGGTATGGCGCATGACCAGCACGCCGATGCACACCACTGCGAAGGCGAGCAGGATTCCGATCGAGATCAGGTCGGCCAGCACGTCGAGCGGGAACACCCCGGCAATGAGCGCCGCCGCGATCCCGGTCACCGCGGTCGCGACATGCGGCGTCTTGAAGCGCCGGTGACAGCGGCTCATCGAGGGCGGCAACAGTCCGTCATCGGCCATCGAAAGCAGAATCCGCGGTTGCCCGAGCAGCGAGGTGAGGATCACCGAAGTCATTCCGGCGATGATGCCGAGCTTCAGGAACACCGCGAGCCACGAGAGCGCCGGATGCGCATCCAGCGCCGCCGCCACCGGCTCGGCCACGTTGAGGTGGGTGTACGGCACCATCCCGGTGATCACGGCCGCCATGGCGATGTACAGCACCGTGGAGACCACCAGCGTGCCGATGATCCCAAGCGGCAGGTCACGCTGGGGATTGCGCGCCTCGAGCGCCGTGGTCGAGGCGGTGTCGAATCCGACGTAGGAGAAGAAGATGATTCCCGCGCCCTGCAGCACCCCGGTCCAGCCGAAACGGCCGAACGTCCCGGTGTTGGGTGGAATGTAGGGATGCCAGTTGGCCGCGCCGACGAACTTCAGGCCCGCGATCACGAAGATCACGATCACCGTGACCTTCAGGATCACCATGAAATTGGTGGCGTTGGCGGTCTCCCGGATGCCGACATAGCACAGTGCGCTCATCGCCAGCACGATCAGCACCGCCGGCACGTTGATGATCGCCCCGGTGGCCACCAGGTGCCCGCTCGCGCTCTGGGCGAACGGGGCGTTGATCCAGGCGGCCGGCAGGTGAATGTGCGCATCGGAGAGCAGATTCACCACGTACGCCGACCAACTCACCGCCACCGCCGAGGCCGAGATGCCGTATTCGAGCAGCAGGTTCCAGCCGATGAACCACGCCACCACCTCCCCCAACGTGGCATAGGTGTAGCTGTAGGCGCTGCCGGGCACCGGCAGAAAGGCGGCGAACTCCGCGTAGCACAAGGCCGCGAGGCCGCTGCCAAACGCCGCGATCATCAGCGAGAGCGTGATTGCCGGCCCCGATTCGTTGGCCGCCACCGTGCCCGTGAGCACGAAAATGCCCGTGCCGATGGTGGCGCCGATCCCGATCGCCATCAGCGCCCAGACGGACAGCGCCTGCTTCAACCGCTCGGCCCCGGTCCTGTCCGGTGCCACGACCGGGTGCACCGCGAACAGCTTGCGCCACAAGGAACCCTCGGTCGCCGTGACCGCGAGCCCGCTCTCGGTGGCATCGTTCATGATTTGGGCAACCCCATGCGGAAAATACCTATGCGCTCCAGTGTCTCATAGTTCAGATCGGCGCAAGGCCGCCTTGCACGCCCGGCACCGACCGCCGGACCGCCGCTCGCCCGCGCCATTTCCAGCGCTCAACGGATTCACCGCGCGTGACTGATCCAGCGCAGCTTTCCACGGGCTGGCGGGCGGAGGCGCGTGCTAGGATTACCGAGCCGCTCGGTTCGCGCCGCAGCCGCGAGTGTCCCAGTTCCAAGGAGTCCGCAATGTCCAGCGCCACTGCCCCGAAGGCCGTCCCGCCCGCCTCTGGAGCGAAGATCACCATCCGAGACGGCCGGCTCGTCGTCCCGGACAATCCCATCATCCCGTTCATCGAGGGCGACGGCACGGGCCCGGACATCTGGCGCGCCAGCGTGCGCGTGATGGACGCGGCGGTCGCGAAAGTTTACGGCGAGCGGCGCAGGATCCACTGGCTCGAGGTGTATGCCGGCGAAAAGGCTTACCAGCAATGCAACAGCTGGCTGCCGGACGAAACCGTTGCGGCCTGCCGCGACTACCTGGTGTCCATCAAGGGTCCTCTGACCACCCCGATCGGCGGCGGCATCCGCTCGCTGAACGTCGCGCTGCGTCAGATGCTCGACCTGTACGTCTGCCTGCGCCCGGTGCGTTGGTTCAAGGGCGTGCCCTCCCCGGTCAAGCATCCCGAGAAGGTGGACATGGTGATTTTCCGGGAAAACACCGAGGACATCTACGCCGGCATCGAGTTCGAGTCCGGTACGGCCGAGGTCCGCGAGTTCCTCGCGCTGTTCAAACAGCACTTCCCCAAGGCGTACGGCAAGATCCGCTTCCCGGAGAGCTCCGGCATCGGCATCAAGCCGGTCTCCAGGGACGGCTCGGAGCGCCTGATGCGTTCGGCGATCGAGTACGCGATTGCCAACGGACGGCGCAGCGTCACCATCGTCCACAAGGGCAACATCCAGAAATTCACCGAGGGCGCATTCCGCAACTGGGGCTACCAGCTCGCCGAGCGTGAATTCGCCGCGCAGACCTACACCTGGGAGCAGTGGGAGCGCACCAAGGCGGCCAAGGGCGAACAGGCGGCCAACAGCGAGATGGATGCCGCCAGGCGCGCCGGCCGGATCATCGTCAAGGATGCGATCGCCGATATCACCCTGCAGCAGGTGCTCACCCGCCCGGACGAGTTCGAGGTCATCGCCACCTGCAACCTCAACGGCGACTACCTCTCAGATGCGCTCGCCGCCCAGGTCGGCGGCATCGGCATCGCCCCGGGCGGCAACATCAACTACCTGACCGGACACGCGGTGTTCGAGGCGACCCACGGCACCGCGCCCAAGTACGCCAATCTCGACAAGGTCAACCCGGGATCGGTGCTGCTCTCCGGCGAAATGATGCTGCGCTACATGGGA
>JAJZLX010000232.1:0-377 GCA_021850555.1 Pseudomonadota bacterium
CCGCCACCGACGATGCGGTGCGGCGCGCGCGCGCGCTGCCGGAGCTGGCCGTGGGGCTGCACGTCGTGCTTGCCGACGGCCACGCGCTGCTGCCCCCGCGGCGCATTCCGGCGCTGGTCGACGCAACGGGACGCTTCCCGGATCGGATGGCGCGCGAGGGTGTGCGCTTCTTCGCCCTGCCGCGCGTCAGGCGGCAGCTCGAAGCGGAAATTCGCGCGCAGTTCGCGGCCTTCGCCGCCACCGGGCTCGCGCTCGATCACGTGAACGCTCACAAGCACTTTCACCTGCATCCGACCGTGCTCGGCATGCTGCTCGCGATCGGCGCCGAATACGGCTCCCCACCGATGCGCTGGCCGCGCGAGCCGCTCTGGGCTGCG
>JAJZLX010000232.1:387-3470 GCA_021850555.1 Pseudomonadota bacterium
CTGATGCGCCGGCGCCTCAGAGCCGCCGGCATCCAGTGCAACGAGACGCTGTTCGGAATCTCGAGCACCGGCGCGATGAACGAGGCGCAACTGCTCGAGATCCTCGCGCACCTGCCCGAGGGCCTCACCGAGATCTATTTGCACCCCGCGACGCGCGATGGGCTGACGCCCGGGATGAGCGCCTACCGCCATCGTGACGAGCTCGACGCGCTGCTCAGCGCGCGCGTGCGCGCCGCCGTGCGCGCCTCGGGGGCCCGCACCGGCGGCTTCCGGGCCTTGACCGACGCGCTGCGCTCGAGCGGCGGGTCACGGCGTGCCGCATGAGAAACACGTTTCGCATCGCGCTGCTGGTGGGCCTGATCGTGCTGATCGGGCTGATCGCGCACGAAGGCGCCGCCATCCTCACACCGATCGAACACGCCGGCTGGGTGCTGCTGTGGCTCGCACCGCTCCATGCCGTGCCGATCCTGCTCGACTCGCGCGGATGGCGGGCGCTGATTCCCGAGCGGGTCAAGGCGGGACGGCTGTTCTGGATCGCCTCGGTGCGCGAGGCGATCAATCGTCTCCTGCCGGTGGCCAACATCGGTGGAGAACTCGTGGGCATCCGGCTGCTCGCCGCGAGCGGTGTCAACGGTGTGACCGCCGCCGCCAGTGTCACGGCGGAGATTTTGTTGACGCTCTTCAGCCAGTACCTGTTCGTACTGATCGGTGTCACCTGTCTGCTGAGCCTCTCGGGGACGGTGCATTCGCGCAGCGCCGTGCTGATCGGTCTGGCGGCGTGCCTGCCGGTGATCGTGACGCTGGCGGTCCTGCTGCACTACGGCTCGCTGTTCGAGCGCCTGGAGCACGTCGCGGTGCGCATGCTCGGCGAGGAGATGCTGCGCTTGCTCAACGGCAAGTGGGCCGCGCTCGATGCGGCGATCCGCGCGCTGATCAGCGATTGGACGCGTTGGGTGCTCACGCTGCAGTGGCAGGTTGCCGGGCTCGCCGCCGGCGCGGTGGAGACCTGGCTGGCACTGCGCTGGCTCGGACATCCGGTGGGCTTCGAGACGGCGATCGTGCTGGAAAGCCTCACCCAGGCGGCGCGCAATTTCATCTTCGTGGTGCCCGCCGGCATCGGCGTGCAGGAAGTCACGCTGGTCGGGATCGGGAGCCTCCTCGGGATCGATCCCCAGATGGCCCTCGCCCTCTCGCTCACCAAGCGCATGCGGGAGATTCTCTTTGGCGTACCGGCGCTGCTATCCTGGTACTGGAGTGAGGGAAGAAGGGAATTACAGCATGTCCGCGGTTCGAGCCGACTTTGAGACCACCGCCGTACGCCTGGCGCAGTTCTTCATCGACACTCACCGCGACTACGACCCGGAACGGATCGACTGGCCACCGCTCTCGGGTGAGGAGCGGCGGCGCCTGACGGGGCTGCCGTTCTGGCAGGAGGCGGTCGCGACCGAGAACGTGACCTCCAACACCGTCACGGCCGCGGCGGCCCTGGAGAGCGACCCGCAGCTGAAGCGCGCCATCGCACTGCAGGGCTTCGAGGAGCAGCGCCATGCGCGCCTGCTCGCGGCGCTGACCGCGCATTACCGGATTCCGATCGAGTTTCCCGCGCCCTACGCGCCGCGCGACCTGGAGGACGATTTTCTCTTCGCCGGCTTCGGCGAGTGCTTCGATTCGTTCTTCGCCTTCGGCTTGTTCGCCTTGGCGCGCGATTCGGGCGTCTTTCCCGCCGCGCTGGTCGAGGTGTTCGAGCCGGTGCTGGAGGAAGAGGTGCGCCACATCCTGTTCTTCGTCAACTGGGTCAAGGCGCGCCGTGCCGAGCTGCCCTGGTGGCGCCGTCCGGCGTTCCGCCTGCGCTGCGGCTGGATCATTCTCAAGCAGGTTGCCTCGCGGGCGAAGACGGCGCGCAGCCTCGGCGGCGGAACGCGCGAGTCGAGCGAGAACTTCACGCTCACGGCCCACCAGGACATCGGCGCGCCGGTGACGCTGCACGGACTGCTCGGAATCTGTCTGCGGGAGAACGACCGGCGCATGGGACATTACGATGCGCGGTTGGCCCGGCCGCGCCTCGTGCAGTGCATCGCGCGCGTGCTGTACCGGCTGTTGCCGGCGAGTCTCTGAGCGCGCCCGGCACGCCGGCGATGAGCCTCTTCACGGTCTTGTTCGTCGCGCTCCTCGCCCTGGGCACGGCGCTCGAGTGGTGGCTCGCCGGCCGGCAGATCACCGCCGTGCGCGCGCACCGCGAGCACGTCCCCGAGCCCTTCGCCGGCGAGATCACCCTCGAGGCGCACCGCAAGGCGGCCGATTACACCGTTGCCAAGGCGCGCCTCGCTCGTATCGCCACGGTCATCGATGCGCTGGTCGTGCTCGGTCTGACCGTCGGCGGCGGCATCGCCGCGCTGGAGGCGCTGTGGCGGCGCACGGGCTGGGGCGAGCCGTGGCGCGGACTGGCGGTGATCGCTTCCGTGGCCGCGGTGGCCATGGCGGTCAGTCTGCCGCTATCGCTCTGGCGCACGTTCAAGCTCGAGGCGCGCTTCGGGTTCAACCGCACGACGGTGCCGGTGTTCCTGACCGACCTCGCCAAGCAGATCACGCTGGCCGGGCTGCTCGGGGGACCGCTGGTGCTCGGCGTGCTGTGGCTGATGATGCGCGCCGCGGCGAGGTGGTGGCTGTGGGCCTTCGGTGGCTGCGTGGCGCTGATGCTCGCGCTCGGCTGGGCCTGGCCGGTACTGATCGCGCCGCTGTTCAACCGCTTCGCACCGCTTGCCGACCCGGCGCTGCGCGCCCGCATCGATGCGCTGCTCGCGCGCTGCGGCTTTCACTCGAGCGGGGTGTTCGTGATCGACGGCTCGCGCCGATCCGCCCACGGCAACGCCTATTTCACCGGATTCGGACGGCACAAGCGCATCGTGTTCTTCGACACTCTGCTCCAGGACCTCGAGCCGCCGGAGATCGAAGCCGTCCTGGCGCACGAACTCGGGCATTTCCGCCTGCATCATGTGCGCTCGATGATGGCGGTGTCGATTGCGACGCTGTTCGTAGGCTTCGCGCTGCTCGGTTGGCTCGCGCGCCGCAGCGCCTTCTACACC